>JBAQAB010000084.1:0-11556 GCA_049285535.1 Xanthobacteraceae bacterium | reverse complement strand
AGCAAAATCTTTGATCGGATCGACCGTCGCCTTGCGATAAAGACGCGGCGCCACCGCCAGCACGGTCTGGCTGGCCATCATCAGCGTATAACCGTCGGGCGGTGATTTGACGACGTCCTCGGCGGCGAGGAGCCCGCTGGCGCCGGGTCGGTTCTCGACCAGGACCGACTGGCCGAGAACTTCCGACATCTTCTGGGCCACGATTCTGGCGGCAACGTCGGTGCTGCCGCCAGCCGCGAAGCCGACGATCATCTTGATCGGCCGGTCGGGAAAGCCGCTGCTTTGCGCGAGCGCGGCGCCGCCGGAAAAGCAAAGCGTCGATACAATTGTCAGTGCGAGCGAAAGCACGCCGGGCCAATATCGCGTGGCCGTCATGATGGTCTCCTCCCGTACGGCCCGATTTTTTCGGGTCCGGCGGCATTGTAGCGATAGTGCCGGATCGCGTCAGCCGAGGTCGCGGCGCAGCACCAATGCCGTTGCGCTGCCTTCATAATAGCCCTGTCGGCGGCCGACCTCGCGGAAGCCGGCGCGCCGATAAAGCCGTCGGGCGGGGGCATTTTGCTCGCCGACCTCCAGGAACGCCGAGCGCACACCGCGCCCGGCCAAGCGCCGCAGATGCAGATCGAGGAGAGGCCGTGCCAGGCCGCGGCCGCGCCAGGCCGGGGCGATGGCGACCGAGAGGATCTCGGCTTCGCCCGCGGCGAGGCGCGACAGGATAAAACCGATCAGCCTGCCGCCATTCGTCGCGCGATGGCCGACGACGTTGCTTTCGACCAAGAGCCGATAAATCTCGTCCTCGCCCCAGCCACGCTGGAACGAAGCAGCATGCACGGCGGCGATGGCGGCGGCGTCGGCGGGCCGCGCCTCGGAGAAAGCCGGCTTGCCGCGGGCGAACAGGCGAGCGACGAAATTCATCATCGGCGCGGCAGCGAGGCGGCGTTTTGCGGCTGTGCATCAGGGGCGCGCAGATATTGCGGCTTCGGCGGCGCGCTTGCCTCCGGCACGACGGCGCCGATCTGGGCGACCCAGGCGATATCGGGGGCGTCGCGAGCATCGACGATGACAGGGGCGGGACCGGTCTCGGCCAATTCGTCGGCGACCGTTTGCGCGGCGGAGCCGACGATGCGGGCGGGAGCATCGGCCGCCGCGTGTACCGCTTCGCACAATGCGGCCAGCCGCGGCGCCGTCGAGGTCCGTCCGTTCGGCGCGAAGACCTGCAAAAAAACATGCGCATGCCGCGCATCAATGGCGGCGATCACCGGATTTTTGTTGTCGACGCCGAGATAGGGGGCGGCATAAGCCGACAGCGTCGACACACCGACAACCGGAATCTTGGTCGCCAGCCCGAGACCGCGCGCGGCCGCAATGCCGACGCGCAAGCCGGTAAAGCTGCCGGGTCCTGTCGTCACCACAATGCGGTCGAGATCGGCAAACGCCAGGCCGGACGCTTTCATCACCCGGGCGACCAGCGGCATCAGCGCTTCGGCGTGGCCGCGGACCATCGGCAGGCTTTCGCTCGCAACCATCCCGCCATGAGCCGTGTCGAGCACGGCGGCGGAGCAGGCCGCCAGCGCCGTATCAATGGCGAGCAAGCGCATGGAAAGTCACATCATGCCGACGCCCGGCGCGCCGCGCCGGGATACGCCGGTCGATTACATGGGACGGACTTCGGTGACGTCGGGGATGAAATGACGCAACAGATTCTGGATGCCGTGACGCAAGGTCGCCGTCGATGACGGGCACCCTGAGCAGGCGCCCTTCATGTTGAGATAGACGACGCCGTCCTTGAAGCCGCGGAAGGTGATGTCGCCGCCGTCATTGGCGACCGCGGGCCGCACCCGGGTCTCGATCAGTTCCTTGATCGTGGCCACTGTCTCGGCGTCGGCGGCGTCAAAGAACTCGTCGCCGTCACCCTTCTGGGTGCTGCCGGCGTTAAGAAGCGGCGCGCCGGACATGTAATGTTCCATGATGGCGCCGAGGATCATCGGCTTGAGCTGCTGCCATTCGCCGTCGTTCTTGGTCACGGTGATGAAATCGGAGCCGAAGAACACGCCGCTGACGCCGGGGACGTCGAACAGCCGCTCGGCGAGTGGCGACTGGGCCGCTTGTTCGGCATCGCGCAGATCCAACGTGCCGTTTTCCAGCACCGGCTGGCCGGGCAGGAATTTCAGGGTCGCCGGGTTCGGCGTGGCTTCGGTCTGGATGAACATGTCTCGTCCTCCGTCACCTGCAGCCTACCAGATCGGCGGCGCCGTGACTCATCTCAATCCATCCTAATACGTGGCGAATTCTCTTGGAAGTTCAAGGGATCGCCTTGCCGCTCAGGACCGCACGAAGCCGACGACGTCCTTAACGGCATTCATGGTCTGGCGGGCGATTTGCTGCGCTCGCGCCGCGCCGTCGGCCAGGATGGCGTCGATGGTGACCGGATCATGGAGCAGCCGCTTCATCTCCGCGCCGATCGGGCCGAGCTTGGCAACGGCAAGGTCGGTCAGCGCCGTCTTGAACGTCGAGAATTGCGCATTGCCGAATTGCGCCAGCACGCCGGCTCGGTTGGTGTCGGCAAGCACGGCGTAGATGCCGACCAGATTGTCGGCTTCGGGACGGGCCGCGAGGCCCTTCTCGTCACTTGGCAGCGGCTCGGGGTCGGTCTTGGCCCTGCGGATTTTCTGCGCGATGGCGTCGGCGTCATCGGTGAGATTGATGCGCGAATAGTCCGAGGCATCCGATTTCGACATTTTCTTCGAGCCATCGCGCAGCGACATGACGCGCGTCGCTTCTCCGGTAATCAGCGGCTCGGGCAACGGAAATAACGCCTCGCCGTAGCCTTTTTGCTGGATCGATTGCGCGAAATCATTGTTGAATTTCTGCGCGACGTCGCGCGACAGTTCGAGATGCTGTTTCTGATCTTCGCCGACCGGCACGTGGGTCGCGCGATAGACCAGAATATCGGCCGCCATCAGCGTCGGATAAGCGTAGAGGCCGACCGATGCATTCTCACGGTCCTTGCCGGCTTTCTCCTTGAACTGCGTCATGCGGTTGAGCCAGCCGAGCCGGGCCACGCAATTGAAGATCCAGGCGAGCTCGGCGTGCTCGGCAACCTGGCTCTGATTGAACACGATGTGTTTTTTCGGATCGATGCCGCAGGCGATGAACGCCGCGGCGACCTCGCGAATGGCATGCGGCAGCTCGGCCGGCTCCTGCCACACCGTGATGGCGTGCAGATCGACCACGCAATAGATGCAGTCGTAGCGGTCCTGCAGCTCGACGAAGCGCTTGATGGCGCCGAGGTAATTGCCGAGATGCAGATTGCCCGTCGGCTGGACGCCAGAAAACACCAATTCCTTGAAGGCCATGCCCGGTCTCCGTAGCACTACCGACCCCGTGCCATGTCGTCTGCCATGGGGTCGGCTTGCCGTGCAAGGGGCGGCCGCTATAGTGCGCGACCCTTCGCATCGGCCATATAGCCGGACCCATGATAGCTGGACCAATGACCGCAGCCCGCTATGACGTTCTCGGTATCGGCAACGCCATCGTCGACGTGATTGCCCGCGCCGAGGACGGCTTTTTGCTCGCCCAAGGCATGCGCAAGGGCGGCATGATGCTGATCGACGAAGCCCGCGCGCATGCAATCTACGAGGCCATGGGCCCGGCTGTGGAAACTTCCGGCGGCTCGGCCGCGAACACGATCGTTGGCCTTGCTTCGCTCGGCGCGCGTAGTGTGTTCATCGGCAAGATCAAGGACGATCTGCTGGGCCGCGCCTACAGCCACGATATCCGCGCCGCCGGCGTCAATTTCGATACCAAGCCGGCGGCCGATGGTCCCTCGACCGGGCGCTGCTATGTGCTGGTGACGCCCGACGGCGAGCGAACCATGAACACCTATCTCGGCGCGGCGCAGGATCTGCATCCCGGCGACATCGACGCCGACGCGATCGCGGCAAGCGCGATCGTCTATCTCGAAGGCTATCTGTGGGATCCGCAGAACGCCAAGGAGGCTTTTCTCAAAGCGGCAAAGATCGCGCACGATGCCGGCCGCAAGGTCGCGCTGACCTTGTCGGACGCCTTTTGCGTCGATCGCTGGCGCGACGAGTTTCTGGGGCTGATGCGCTCACACACGGTCGATCTGATTTTTGCCAACGAGGCCGAGCAGCACAGCCTCTATCAAATCTCGGATTTCGACGCCGCTATCGCCGCACTGCGTGCCGATATCGACATCGCGGTGGTGACGCGCAGCGAGAAAGGTTGCCTCGTGGTCGGCCCCGATGACGTCGAGGCCGTGCCGGCTTTTCCCGTTGATCGCGTCGTCGACACCACCGGAGCAGGGGACTTGTTTGCCGCTGGATTTCTTTCCGGGCTGGCGCGCGGCGCCGACGACCGCACCTGCGGCCGGCTCGGCGCGCTGGCCGCCGCCGAAGTGATCCAGCATATCGGCGCGCGTCCCGAAGCGTCGCTGAAAGACCTCGCGCGTGAAAACGGTCTGCTGGACTAGCGCGTCCGTCGCACTGCGCTTGGCTCCCCGCTGGCGACAAAAGCCGAAGCCTCCCCGGTAACCAATTGCTAACCGAACCCGGTTAACGACTGGTCAACCGTAATACCGGAGATGCGACCATGGCCGAGAACCCGGACGACAGCGCCGCCGACAACGAGAAGGCGCGTCTTGGCGCTGGCGATGAGGGTGGGAGTGAAACCGTGAGTAATTTGCCGATGGTCTTGGCGCCGAAGCTCGGCGCTGGAGAGGACGAGCCGATCGACGAAGCGGCTCACGACAGCGCGACGGCAACAGCCAACGCAACGCGGCGCGGATATTCATCGCGCTTTCTCATGCTGGCGGCTTCGGTCGCCTTCGCCGCCTCGTTCGGCTCGTTCATCGGCTCGGTGTCGGGCTCGGGCTTGGTGCGGTTCCTCGATCCGGCGGCGCCGGCGCCGACCGTGCAAACCACGACGACCGACGCGGCGCGGCAAACCAAGCTCGAACTTGCCGAACTGACCACCATCAAGACCAATCTCGACAACACGAGCCGCAGCACGTCAGCGCAATTGACCAAGCTCTCCGACCGGCTCGACAAGCTCGATCAGCGCTCGGCGCCGAGCGAAATCACGGGCTCGATCGCCACCGCTTCAGCGGCGCCGGTTGCGCCACCCGCGGCGCCGAAAATCAACGACCGGATATTGCAGGATTGGATCGTGCAGGACGTGCGGAGCGGCCGCGCGCTCTTACAGAACCGCTACGGCAGCATGTTCGACGTCGGCGAAGGCAGCAACCTGCCGGGCGTCGGCCGCGTCGACTCAATCAAACGCCAGGACGGCCAGTGGCTGGCGCTGACCGAGCGCGGCACGATCACGTCGGGGCGCTGAGGGCAGGGGTTAGGCATCAGGCATCAGATATCAGAGGGTGCTGATCTCTGATCCCCGATCCCCGGCATCAGCATCGGCACCTCCGATAAGCGCCGTCGGCGTCAGCGTCGAGTTCGACAATCAGGAGGCGCTCCTCAATTCGTGATTTGAGACAGAAACCGTCCCCTCAACCCGAAATCTAACTTGAGCTGGTGGGACGAAGTTTTACGAAGGTATAGAGGCCCATACGGAACGGAGCGCGTACACCCAAACACCCAAAGTACCTGTCATCACAATCGATGTGGCCCAGCAAGCAAAAATAGCTACATGGCCGCCAAACATTGTAGTCAGGCTAATTTTATCGACGACATTGAAACGGTCTGCGGCACGGCGAGCACAGCTGCAATACAATGCCATAAATATTGCGGCGCCGACGCCGACAGCTAAACAAAAAATCATTAGAACGCTAATACCAACAATCATTCGAGGATTGATCTTCTCGGAGGTAAATATCCAGCTCAAGGTAATTAAATTGACTCCATGAAACCACGTGAACCAATTTAGGTACATTTGCCACATCTGCGAGTGGAGGTTCTGTACTATTTTAAATTCCTCCCAACGCGCAGCCGTCAGTGGATCAGACATCGTAAACCCCAGCCAATGCCTTAATCTGAAATGCGAAGATCCTGCTCCTTGCGACCGATTGTCTATTGGTCGTAAAGCAGTCTACTATTTCAATAGCCACAACTTATGATACTACCAAGCCGACATCTTGTGAAGGATGTAAGGAAAGTCGCACTCGCGGCAAATTCGAAAGCGCCATTATCATAGGAATGATGCGATAATACTCGAATCAAATGCCTCCTGATCTAACTTCCTTGGACGCCATTAGGTCTGACCCACAGGTGCAAAAATATGCAGCCACGGTAAGCTCGCTCTTAGCAAATATTCATTCCGAGGAGCGGAAATGCAGACCGTAATCGCGGAGGCCCGCCAAAAGAGCGAAGCAGGCGCAGGTGTGAAGAAAGTCTTTGAGGTAGAAAGTTGGCTCGTTAAAGCCTCTTCACTGCGTCCCTATCGTCGGACAGGCCGTAGGCATGATGGAGGACCTTAAGGACGTCGAAACGAAATGGTTAGATCGAAAGCTATCTGATGGAGAGTGGAATCTTATTGCGGTACACATGACCAATATCGCGAGTAACAATTATATTGATCCCAAGAGAAATTTTATAGCCGGTACTTAGCTTGCGATTCCCTCACACATCCACGCTCGCCGTCAGCGCGTGTTCCTCGATGAAGAGGCGACGCGGTTCGACTTTGTCGCCCATCAGTTCGTCGAAGATCGTATTGGCCTCGTCGATCTCCTTGACGCTGACCTGCAGCATGGTGCGGGCGTTGGTGTCGAGTGTGGTTTCCCAGAGCTGGCTGGGATTCATCTCGCCCAAGCCTTTGTAGCGCTGTAGCGCCACACCTTTCCGCCCGGCGGCAGTCACTGCCTCGAACAGGCTGACCGGGCCATGGATGGGAATTTCCTCGTCCTTACGTTTGAGCATCGCCGGCGGCGTCGGCCGCGGGAACACCTTCTGCAGCTCGGGCGCGAACTCGTCGAGCCTGCGCGCATCGGCCGAGCCGAGCAGCGCCTGGTCCAGCGCGGCCACCTCCTTGACGCCGCGTACCATGCGCTCGAACAGAAAACCCTCGCCTTCGGCGAAACGACCCTGCCAGCCGCGCTCGGTCTCCTCCGACAGCGCATCGAGCCGCTTGGCGATATAAGGCACCGCGGCAACAGCTTTCTGCGGATCGCCGAAGATGTCGCGGTTGAGCACGCTCATGATCGCGGCCTGTTCGACGACCTGGCGATTATACCGGCTGTGCAAGCCGCGAAGCAGATTGCGGATTTGGCGGGAATCCTCGACCAGTTTGCGCAAATCGTTGCCGGCCAGCACCTCGCCGGATGACAGCCGCAACGTGGTCTCTTCGAGGCCGGTATCGATCAGATAATCCTCAAGCGCCCGCTCGTCCTTGAGATACTGCTCGGATTTGCCGCGCGCGATCTTATAGAGCGGCGGCTGGGCGATATAGAGATAGCCGCGGTCGATGAGCTCGCGCATCTGCCGGTAGAAGAAGGTCAGCAGCAGCGTGCGGATATGGGCGCCGTCGACGTCGGCGTCCGTCATGATGATGATCTTGTGATAGCGCAGCTTGTCGATGGCGAATTCGTCGGTGCCGATGCCGGTGCCAAGCGCGGTGATCAAGGTGCCGATCTGCTCTGACGACAGCATCTTGTCCATGCGCGCGCGTTCGACGTTGAGGATCTTGCCGCGCAACGGCAAGACGGCCTGGAATTCACGGTTGCGGCCCTGCTTGGCGGAGCCGCCGGCGCTGTCGCCCTCGACGATGAACAGTTCGGATTTGGCGGGATCTTTTTCCTGGCAATCGGCGAGTTTTCCCGGCAGCGAGGTGATGCCGAGCGCGCTTTTACGCGTCATCTCGCGGGCCTTGCGCGCCGCTTCGCGGGCCGCCGCGGCCTGGATCACCTTGCCGACGACGACCTTGGCCTCGGACGGATGCTCTTCGAGCCAGGACTTGAGCATGTCATTGATGACGCCCTCGACCACCGGACGGACCTCGGACGACACCAGCTTGTCCTTGGTCTGCGACGAAAACTTCGGATCGGGCACTTTGACCGAGAGCACCGCAGTGAGTCCCTCGCGGCAGTCGTCGCCGGTGAGCGCGACCTTCTCCTTGCGCGCGACGCCGCTCGATTCGGCGTAACCGGTGATCTGGCGCGTCAGCGCACCGCGAAAGCCGGCGAGATGCGTGCCGCCGTCGCGTTGCGGAATGTTGTTGGTGAAACAGAGCACGGTCTCATGGTAGCCATCGTTCCACCACAGCGCGCATTCGACCACCATATTGTCGCGCTCGGCCTTCATGATGATCGGCTGCGGGATCAGCGCCGTCTTATTGCGGTCGAGATATTTGACGAACTCCTCGACGCCGCCCTCGTAGCGCAGCACCTCGCGCTTCTCGACGGCGTGGCGCATGTCGGACAGTACGATGGTGACGCCGGAATTGAGGAACGCGAGTTCGCGCAGCCGGTGCTCCAGCGTGGCGAAATCGAACTCCGTCATGGTGAAGGTTTTGGTCGACGGCAAAAACGTCACCTCGGTGCCGCGCTTGTCGCGCGCGGCGCCGACCACGGCGAGCGGGGCGACCGCGTCGCCGTCGCGAAATTCCATGGCGTGCTCCTGGCCGTCGCGCCAGATGGTCAGCTTGAGCCAGCTCGACAGCGCATTGACCACCGAGACGCCGACGCCGTGCAGGCCGCCCGAGACCTTGTAGGAATTCTGGTCGAATTTCCCGCCGGCGTGGAGCTGGGTCATGATGACTTCGGCGGCGGACACCCCTTCGCCCTTATGGATATCGGTCGGAATGCCGCGGCCGTCGTCGCGCACGGTGCAGGAACCGTCCGGATTGAGGCGGACAAGGACTTCCTTGGCGTAACCGGCAAGCGCCTCGTCGATCGCGTTGTCGACGACCTCGTAGACCATGTGATGCAGGCCCGAGCCGTCATCGGTGTCGCCGATATACATGCCCGGCCGTTTGCGCACGGCATCGAGCCCCTTGAGCACCTTGATCGATTCGGCGTCGTAATCGGAAGGTGCGGGAGGCGGTTTACGGACGGGTTCGGCCATGCGGAAAGCTCTCGAATCAGCGCCAAAAATGCACAGGTGAATCGGCAAATCTTGTACACGAAAATGCTATCGCGCACACGGCAAAAAGGACGCGATTAAGATATTGCCAAATCGTAGTTTTTCAAGGTTTTGAGGGGCGCGGAATCGAGCCGCGATTTGGCCTCCGAACGGCCGCATCGATCAACGTTTTGCAGGCGGCGAGTCGAGGCATCGCAAGCGGGCGGTTACAACTCTGCTCGCCGCCCTTGCGGCTTGAGAAGGTGCTGGTCGCCGGGCCGGTAGTCGGGGATGGGATGCTGGAAGGAGCCGAGGGCGGCGGCCCAGAGTTCCATGCGATCCAAATCCTCCCGCAGCCGCTCGAGGGCTTCGATCAGGTTCCGCACTATCAAATCTTCTGCCGGTTCCGGCATTGTTATTCGCCTCTGTCACCTATCGGACATTTTTCTGCTCCTACAGGTTAAGAGGCTACTCGCAGTGTTGTTCCGGAATTGCCAAATCTCCCCCGAAGCAAATCTTGGCGATGATCCGGAACCGTTTGCACCGAAAAGCTTTTAGGACGTCCTCGGCTTGAGGCGGAGTCGCCCGGAACTGACCTCGACGATCTCGGCACTGCCATCGATCTCTGCAAAAAGCGCCGGATCGGCGCCGGTCATCCACACCTGGCTGTCAAGCTGCGCAAGTTCCGTATGAAGGCTGGTGCGGCGAGCCGGATCCAGATGTGCGACAATCTCATCGAGCAAGAGAATCGGCGATATGCCGGTCATCTCCGCAATCAATCTGGCGTGAGCGAGCACGAGGCCGATCAACAGCGCCTTTTGTTCGCCGGTCGAAGTGTCGGCCGCGGGGATGCCTTTATCGGCATAGAGGACCTTAAGATCAGTCAAATGCGGGCCGTCGAGCGTGCGCCCCGCGGCGGCATCCCGTGCGCGGTTGTCGCGCAGCACCGCGCGGTAGCGCTCCTCGATCTCCGCGGCGGGATGGTCGGGAATGAGTTGTTCCATCCAACCGTCGAGTGCGATTTCGGCGGCGGGGAAGGCCGAGCCCTTGCGGGTTGCCAACCCGACAGCGAGCCGCTGCACTGTTTCCACCCGCAGTCCGGCGACCGCGACTGCGAGTTCCGCGGTCTCGTGTTCGACGGCGTCGAGCCAATGCACATCGGGCCGTGGCTCCTCCAAGAGTCGATTGCGCGAGCGCAGCGACCGCTCCAGCGCATTGACGCGGCTGCCATGCTCGGCGTCCACGGCTAGCACCAGCCGGTCGAGGAAGCGCCGCCGCTCCGAGGGCGCGCCGGCAAACAGCGCATCCATGGCCGGGATGAGCCACACCACGCGCAGGTGATCGGCAAAGGCCGCGGCAGAAGCGACCGGCTCCCGGTCGATCCGGTATCTGCGTAGGGTTGTGGCGCCGTCTTCAACAGGGCGTTCGATGCCGGTGCCGAGCGTGGCGAGGCCAAGCGCGCCCTCGATTTCGGCGGCCACGGCCCAGGAGCCATCGCCTTCGCTGAACGCAACCTCGTCGAGGGTCGCACGGCGCAGTCCGCGGCCGGGCGTAAAGAACGAAATCGCTTCGATCAGATTGGTCTTGCCGGCGCCATTCGGTCCGACGAGCACGATCGTTTTGGCGTCGGCCTCGAGCGCAGCCGCATGGTAATTGCGGAAATTGGTCAGCGTCAGCCGGCGAACGCGAGCGGAAGTCATAGCAACGCGGAAGTCATGGCGATTTGGAAGTCATGGCCATTTGCTTGTAATCATCGCGGCCGAGCTTGTCCCGGTCCTCGACGGTGTGTCTCGAACGTCCATGGATGCAGATACCCGGCACGAGGCCGGGCACGACGCAATATCGCCTGACCGGCGGTCGCCTACACCCGCATCGGCATCAGCACATAGAGGGCGCCGTGCGGCTCCTTGTCCTGGATCAAGGTCGGCGAACCCGGATCGGCAAGCTTCAACACGGCCGCCTCGCTCTCGATCTGCGAGGCGATGTCGAGGAGGTAGCGCGAATTGAAGCCGATATCGATCGGATCGGCTTCGTATTCGACCTCGAGCTCCTCGTTGGCGCTACCGGAATCGGGATTGGTCACCGACAGCAGCAGCTTTCCGGCGGTGATCGACAATTTGACGGCCCGGCCGCGCTCGCTCGACACCGTTGAAACGCGGTCGACGGCGGCCTCGAATTCCTTCTTGTCGACGACCAGCTGCTTGTCGTTGGCGAGCGGGATGACACGCCCGTAATCGGGGAACGTGCCGTCAATCAATTTCGAGGTCAGGATGGTCTGACCAATGGTGAAGCGAATCTTTCCCGGCGAGAGCTCGATCGCCACTTCGGTCTCGCCGTCTTCCATCAGGCGCTGCACTTCGCCGACCGTCTTGCGCGGCACGATGATGCCCGGCATGCCGGCGGCGCCATTGGGCAGTTCAAGCTCCATCTGCGCCAGCCGATGCCCGTCGGTGGCGACTGCGCGCAACGTCGGCGCCTTGGCCGAGCCGGCGGCGTGCAGGTAGATGCCGTTGAGATAATACCGCGT
>JBAQAB010000083.1:0-3048 GCA_049285535.1 Xanthobacteraceae bacterium | reverse complement strand
CCTCCAGCCAATGGTATTCAACCGTCACGTTCTGGCCTTCGACGTAACCAGATTCGTTGAGACCTTTGCGGAACCCCATCACCTCACGCGCGAAGCTATCGGCCGATCCGTTGATAAGGAAACCGATCAACGGCATAGGAGGCTGCTGCGCTCGCGCCGCGAGCGGCCATGCGACAGCCGACCCTGCAATTCCTTGGATGAAATCCCGTCGCCTCACGGACTGCCCCTTTAGGTAGGGAAACCTACCATCGGCGGTTATGTTGTGCACCACGACAAATGACCCGCCAGAAATGACGAGATGGGTCATTCGCTACAGATCGTTGCGCGCCGAAAATCGCTCCATGTCTGTTGTTCCCCGAAAGCGACGCAAAGTCAGAGCCTTGGCATCCGTTGCGAAGGGTCACGGCGGCGGTCGCCGTGAGTCCCTGCAACGTCCCGCTATGATGGTTGCGTGGTGTCACCGTCAATCGGCTGGGCCGCGCTTGCGTTTGAGCGCGGCTTTCCGGCGATAGCTCTCGACGTTCATCTCCAGGATCGTGGCGTGGTGCACGAGCCTGTCGATGGTTGCCAGCGTCATGGCCTGGTCGGAGAAAATCTTGCCCCATTCGCCGAAGGGCTGGTTGGCCGTGATGAGCAAGGATCGGCGTTCATAGCGGGTGGCGATCAGCTCAAACAGCACACTGGTCTCGGCCTGATCCTTGGTGACGTAAGCGATATCGTCGAGGATCAGCAGCTGGTACTTGTCGAGCTTAGTGATGGCGGCTTCGAGCCCCAGCTCCCGGCGCGCCACCTGCAGCCGCTGGACGAGGTCGGTGGTGCGCATGAACAGCACGCGCCGGCCATTCTGGACGAGAGCCAGACCGAGCGCTGCCGCAAGATGGCTCTTGCCCCCGCCGGGCGGCCCAAAGAGCAAAATATTGGCACCTTGATCAAGCCAGCTGTCGCCGGCGGCGAGCGCCATGACCTGCGCCTTGCTGACCATAGGCACGGCGTTGAAGTCGAAGGTGTCGAAGGTCTTGCCCGCCGGCAATCGTGCGCTGGCAAGATGCCGTTCGATGCGGCGCCGGCCGCGGTCGGCCACCTCGTGTTCGGCGAGTGCTGCCAGGAAGCGGGCAGCAGGCCAACCCTCCTTGTCCGCACGTGCGGCGAGGGCGGCCCACATCAGCTTGATGGCGGGCAAGCGCAACTCGCTCAGCAAGAGCTCGACGCGGGCAGCGTCAACGGCATTGTTGCTCGTCATGCCGCGACCTCCAGGCCGGAGGTCGGCTCGACGACATGGACAGCCGCCAGTTCGTCGTAGGCGTTGAGTGCTACCAGCTTCACATCGATGACCGGCACCGATGCCGGCGATGGGCCGAAGCGTTCACGCAGCAACGCCAGGTCCGGTAATCGTCCAGCATCGAGTTCCGCGTCGATGGCCTGCGCCAGCTCGGCCTCGCAGGCCCGATCGTGTGCCAGCGCCAGCAACTCGACCGTGACCTGGCACGCCCGCTTGTCGCCCACTTCGGCGCGCAACGCCTCGAAGGCTTTGCGATAGGCCTGACGCGGGAACAGCTGATCGCGGTAGACCAGATTTGGCAGCGCCATCGGCTTCTTGCGCAGCGCGTGGATCACGTGCCGATAATCGACGACGTGACCGCCCTTGCGGTCCGAGACCGGCTGCCCCCGCCTGAGCGTCATCATTGGGGTCGAGCCAAGGAAACAGTCGAGCCGATCGTCGTAGAGGTGCACGCGCAGGCGATGGCCGATCAGCCGCGACGGCGCGGTGTAGAAAACACGGCGCAGAATGAAGCCGCCGCTCGACGTGACCGTGACGATCTTCTCCTCGTGATCGGCGGTGCGACGCTTCGGCAGCGGAGTAAGCCTGGACCGTTCCAACTCGATGCGCTTGCGGTTGTTGGCATTCCGCCGGCCGACGACCTCGTCAACGAACCGGCGGTAGGCATTGAGATCGTCGAAGTCCCGGCTGCCGCGCAGCAGCAGCGCGTCTTCGAGCGCCTTCTTGAGATGGCCGTGCGAACTCTCGATCGAGCCGTTCTCGTGCGCGACGCCGGGGTTGTTGCGGGTCGGCGTCATGCCGTAATGGGCGCAGAACGCCTCGTAGCGGAGCGTCAAATCCTCCTTGGCGTCGGCATCGAGATTGCGGAAGGCGGCCGACAAGCTGTCGCTGCGATGTTGCTCGGGAACGCCGCCGAGCGTCCACAGCGCATTCTGCAGGCCCTCGGCCAACGCGACGAAGCTCTCACCGCCGAGCACAACATGGGCATGCTCGAAGCCCGAGAATGCCAGTCGGAAGTGATAGAGCCGATGCGCCAGCGCGACGCCGGCAATCGTTATGCCGAGCGCGATCGTGTCGGTGAAGTCGGACAGGCCAAGACGGCCGGGCTCGTGCTCCTGCCGGAAGATAACGTCCTGTTCTGGGCCAGCCAGCGCCCGCCAACCCCGCATGCGCCGTTCTAGCGTGCGCCGGATGCCCGAGCCAATCTCGGGGTGGCGCCGCTGTATCTCTTCGAGAACCGCAATGGCGCGGATGCCGGGGGCCGCCTTCAGGATCGGAACGATCTCGCTATCCCAAACACTGGCAAGCGGGTCGGGCCGGCGCCGGCCACGCGGCGCCTTCTTTTGAGATGGCAGGCGCGGATCATTCTCGATCCGGTAGCCGGTCGCCGTGCTGAAGCCGGCTTTGGCGGCGGCAACGGCAGTATCGTGGGTTTGTCGGTAACTCATGTACAGCCTCATCTGGTGGTCGGTGATATGGAGGCCGGGCAAGGTCTGATCCCTCAATCATGAGACGAATCAGAAGCTTGTCCCGGTCGCTCACGACCGCCAGACGGGTTCCGAAAAACCCGCCGCCGGGGGTGGACTGCCGTCGGTCGGGCTACGCCCTCCCTCCGTCAGCCCGCCCCCGGCGCATTCTCATCCTGATTGACGCTGCCCTCTCATCTTGATCGTCGCCGCGCAATCACCGCCCTCCCCGAGCAGACTCTTCATGATCGAAGGTTCCGCACCGCGGTACCCGACCACGATCAGGCGCGGGATGGATAGCCA
>JBAQAB010000082.1:0-2343 GCA_049285535.1 Xanthobacteraceae bacterium | reverse complement strand
GACTGACCAGGCCGTTGGTGTGCGCCCATAGAACGCCGGACAGGCCGCCGACGGCCCCGGCGATGATAAAGGCGAGGTATTTATGCAGCCACGTATTGTAGCCGAGGATCCGCATGCGCAGCTCGCGCTCGCGGATACCTTCGAGGCTGCGGCCAAACGGCGATCGCACCAGGATGTAAAGCGCCAGCAGCGTGGCTGCGAAAAAGCCGAAGACCAGAAAGAAGAACGTCCGCTCATTGGTCAGGTCGAGCCCGAAGCTCGGGCGGGCGGTGACATTGATGCCGTTGTCGCCGCCGGTGAGCGAGTTCCAGCGATAAGCGAGCCCCCAGACGCATTGGCTGAGCGCCAGCGTGATCATCAGGAAATAGACGCCGCTGGCGCGGACCGCGAACTGCCCGAAGAACGCCGCGGTCGCCGCGCCGATCAGCATGCCCAACAGCACCACCAGCCAAAAATCCCAGCCCAGGCCGAAATTGTATTTGGTGGCGAGGATCGCGGTCAGATAAGCGCCGACGCTGAAATACGCCGCCTGGCCGAGCGAGGCGAGGCCGACAAAGCCGAGCAGAAGATCGACGCTCATCGCCAGGATCGCGAAGACGAGCGCGCGGGTGGCCAACAGCACCACGAAGGAGCTGGAGAGCGGAACGATGAAGGCGAGCGCCAGAAGAACCGCGGCAACGGTGAGGATTTTGGCTGTCTGGCTCATCCGCACGCGCCTCACTCGCGGCCGAACAGGCCGGTCGGCTTGATCGCCAGGATCACCACCATCGGCGCATAAAGCGTGAAATAAGCGAGTTCCGGAAACAGCGCCTTGCCGAAATTGTCGGCGAGCCCGACCAGCATCGCGCCGATGGCGGCGCCGCCGAGCGAGCCCATGCCGCCGATGATCACGACCGCAAAGGCGAGCGGCAATATTTCAAAATCGAGGCCGGGATAGACGCCGAGAAAGGCGCCGCCGATCACGCCGCCGAGCGCGGCCAGAAACGCGCCGAGCGCGAAGACGAACATGGAAATGCGGTTGGTGTCGATGCCGACGCCGCGCGCCATTTGCGCATCGTCGACGGTGGCGCGCACCGCCGCGCCCATGCGCGTCTTTTCCATCACCAGCCAGATCGCGAGGCCGATAACGAGCGCCGTCGCGATCATGAATACGCGGTACAGCGGCAGATAAATGCCGCCGATCACGACGCTGTGCGTCAAAGCGTCGGGCGGGTTGATCTCCATATTGTTGCCGCCCCAGATGTCGAGCGCGCCCTGCTGGAACAGATAGGCGAAACCCACCGTCAGCAGCACTTGCCGGAGCGGATCGAAGCCGAGCGGCCGCAGGAACACCCGTTCCATCAACAGGCCAAGCACGGCGACCGCGAGTGCCGCGAGCGGCAGCGACAGGGCCCATGAGCCGGTCGCCCAGATCACCGAAAGCGCGATATAGCCGCCCCAGAGGAAATAAGCGCCGTGCGCCAGATTGACGATGCGCATGACGCCGAAAATCAGCGATAGCCAGGCCCCAACCAGGAACAGGAGCGCGCCATAGGAAATGCCGTTAAAGGCCTGTATCAGCCAGAACTGCGCATTCACGCGTCCTTGCCCCCCGTTTCCCGCAAACGCAGCTTTGATCCGAGACTAGCCCATGTTCTCGTCGCCGGGATAGCCGTAGGGTTGCGACTGATTGAACCGCTCAAGCCGCGAATTCGCGCCGATTCGCACTGTTCCGGGACGTGTACGCGGCCGCGGAAATCGTGATATTGCAGGGCCCCATCGATTAGGTCTCAGCACCAAAGGATCCGCAGAAATGGCTAGCGTCCTGTTTTCTCCGATCACGTTACGCGGGCTTACTTTGCCCAACCGCGTCGTGGTTTCGCCGATGTGCCAATACAATTCCGACAACGGCTCGGCGAACGATTGGCATCTGATGCACCTCGGCAACATGTCGCTCGGCTGCGCTGGCCTGGTGATGTGCGAGATGACCGACGTCAATCCGCAGGGGCGGATTTCGCCAAAATGCGCCGGCATGTGGTCGGACGACAACGAGGCGGCGCTCAAGCGGGTGCACGATTTCTGCCGGACTTACGGTGTGGCCAAGCTCGGCGTGCAGTTGGCGCATGCCGGCCGCAAGGGCCCAACCACGCCCCCGGCCGCCGGCGGCAAGCCGATCCTTGAAGGGCCGGACGCGTGGACGCCGGAAGCGCCATCGGCCATTCCTTACGACACCGGCTGGCCGGTGCCCCATGCCATGACAAAAGACGACATCAAGCGCTGCCTCGGCGAATTCGCCACTGCCGCGAAGCGGGTCGACCGCATCGGCTACGACCTCATCGAGCTCCATGGCGCGCACGGCTACCT
>JBAQAB010000081.1:0-10893 GCA_049285535.1 Xanthobacteraceae bacterium | reverse complement strand
CGAAAGATACTCGCCCCCCGAGTTCTCGTCCCAAAGTTTCAGTCCCCGACAACCGAGCCGAGATTTCCGCCCGCCATCGTGCAGTAGAGAGCCGCAGCTTGGCGGGCAAAGCATGGTCGATTGGTGGCAGCAAAGTGGCTGCCCATACGCTCTCAACAATTTCACAATGCAACGGTTCCGCCCGCCGGATTTTTGCCGGATTCTATTTCGCAGCTGTTGTAAATTTCCCACAGTACGGCCAATGCATCGCCACCGTTCAAAGCACTACCGCGGAAACGGGTTGCCGCTACACTGCATCATAGGCGTTCGGATTCGTCAGGGAGGCTTGGATGGCAAGCATGCTCGCGGACGGGGTTTTTCAAATTGGCTTCGTCGTGCCGGATATTCACAGGGGAATGACATTCTTCAAGGACAAGCTCGGAGTTCGCGAGTTCCTATTCATTGAAAAGCCCGAACTGCAGGACGAGACCTATCTCGGCAAGCCGGCGCCGCTGCATGTTCATCTTGCCTTCGGCTGGTGCGGCGATACGCAAGTCGAATTGATCCAGCCGGTTTCGGGCGTGAGCACCTATTCGAAATTTCTCGACCAGAACGCAAAGGGCGGCATACACCATTACGGCATCGAGGTGCCCAATTACGCTCAAGCGGTGAAGGACATGGAAGGCCGCGGCTACAGGCTCGTGCAGTCCGGCCGGCACAACGAAACGCGCTTCGGCTATTTCGATACGACGGGTGAGGTCGGCGCGCTCACCGAGCTGGTTTACCTGCAGCCCGAGGAACGAGCCTTCCTGTGGGGATTGAAGCGCAAGACGTGATGCCTGCTGCGCGCCGCCGATTATGCGGCGGCGTTAACCCATCCCCTTTTGATACTGCTCCGGCGCAAACCCGACCAGTAATTTGCCGCCGCCCAAATCGAGCACCGGACGCTTGATCATCGATGGCTGTGCCAGCATCAGCGCCATTGCCTTCTTCGCGTTCAAGCCGGTCTTGTCTTTATCCGGCAGCTTGCGGAAGGTGGTGCCGGCACGATTGAGCAGGGTCTCCCAGCCGACTTTGTGCTCCCACCGCTCCAATTGTTCGCGCTCGATGCCCGCCGTCTTGTAGTCGTGGAAAGCATAATCGAAACGGTGCTTGTCGAGCCAGGCGCGCGCCTTCTTCATCGTGTCGCAGTTTTTGATCCCGTAGATGGTGGCCGCGGGGGATTTCGTCATTTTGACCTTACCGCACAATTCGCTGCAATGCGGACGCCAAAATAAGATAAATCACCTTCCAAGACGATGCCAAATTCACGCTCGAAGCGGAATCGAGCGATCGAATGCTGATATCCTGATAGCGCCGATCGCGCCGCGGCTTTTAAGGCGGACCGCTCGCGGATTCGCGTTTTTCCATCGGCCGATTGAAGCCGAGTGCCGCCATGGTGATAACGGCGCCGGAAAGCAGATAACCGCCGCAGGACATCAACCCAAAGTGGCTTGCCAGGAAAAGCGCGAGAAGAGGAGCAAAGGCCGCTCCGACCAGCCACGCGAGATCGGACGTCAAGGCCGAACCCGTATAGCGGTAGGTTTTCGAGAAGTTCGCCGCGACAGCGCCAGATGCTTGCCCAAAGGAAAGGCCGAGCAGGATGAAACCCAGACCCATGAAGGTCGCTTCGCCGATGTCGCCGCCATCGAGCAGCTGAGGGGCAAATCCGCTGAAGGCGGCGATGGCCACCGCGGTGCCGATCAGCAAAGTGCGGCGCCCTATCTGGTCGGCGAGCACTCCGGACGCGACGATCGCCACAACGCCGACCGCGCCGCTGAGCAATTGGATAATCAAAAAGCGATCGGGAGGCTGATTGGTGAAGAGAAATATCCACGACAGCGGAAACACAGTCACCATGTGAAACAGCGCAAAACTCGCCAGCGGCGCAAACGCGCCGATAACGATATTGCGCCCTTCGGCGCGCACCGTTTCACCCACCCGCGTCGGCTCGAGCTCGCGGTTCTCGAATTGCCGCGAGTATTCCGGCGTCACGACGATCCGAAGCCGGGCGAAAAGCGCCACGACATTGATCGCGAAAGCGACGAAGAACGGGTAGCGCCAGCCCCAATCGAAAAAGTCTTGCGCGGAAAGATTAGCCACAAAGTAAGCGAATAGGCCGCTCGCTACCATCAGGCCGAGCGGTGCGCCGAGTTGGGGAACCATGGCATACCACCCCCGCTGCCGCTCCGGCGCCGTGAGCGCCAGCAGTGACGCCAGCCCATCCCAAACCCCTCCCAACGCCAATCCCTGCCCGATGCGAAACAGCGCCAGCAACACCGCCGACGCATATCCGATGTCGGGGTAGCCTGGCAGGAAGGCAATCGCGACTGTCGAACTGCCGAGCAGCAACAGCGCGACCGTCAATTTCACCCCCCGCCCATACGCGCGGTCGATTGCCATGGAGACGACGGTACCGACCGGGCGGGCGACAAAGGCGAGCGCGAAAATTGCGAAGGAGTACAGCGTCGCCGTCAATGCATTTGTTTCAGGGAACACAAGTCTGGGAAAGACCAGCACGGAGGCGATGGCGTAAACGAAAAAGTCGAAGAATTCCGACGTCCGACCGACAATGACGCCGACGGCGATCTCGCCGGGATTGAGTCCGCCATCGCGCGTTTCCGCGAGCCCCGCGCCCCGTTCAAGCGTCGTGGATGAAGCCAATCCAGCCTCCAAGACCAGTTGAGCCGCCGGGCCTTCTCCGGCGCGCCTCTATGCTGCACCGCACCTAGAAGTAATAATTCTCATTAATAGCAATCGTGTTGCGATGCAACAAGATCGGCGATGACCGATGCCTGCGACAAGATATACCAGGCAGTATTCTCAAAAAACATTATGCTGCAATGCACTCAATTCGCTATGTTGCGTCGCAATGTACATTATGCTGCAATGCATCATCCGGCTGCTGCAACCCGACACCAAGTCCGGCAGGTAACGCTTTGAATCGCCTTCGACTCTTCCTTCTACTGCCGCTCTTTATCTTGCTGAGTGGCTGCAATTTCGTGGTTCTGGACCCTTCCGGGGATGTCGCCACCCAGCAACGCGATCTGCTGATCGAATCGACCTGCCTGATGTTGCTCATCATCCTGCCGGTCATGGCGCTGACGGTCGGCTTTGCCTGGCGCTATCGGCACTCGAACACCACCGCCCCTTACGAACCGAACTGGGATCATTCCACGCAACTCGAACTCGTCATCTGGGGCGCCCCCCTCCTCATCATCATTTGCCTCGGCGCGATGACGTGGATGGGAACACACCTTCTCGATCCCTATCGGCGAATCGGCCGCGTCGCCGAGGGACAAGCGGTCAGCCCCAACGCGCAACCCCTCGAAGTGGATGTGGTCGCACTCGATTGGAAATGGCTGTTCATCTATCCCCAGTTCGGGATCGCAACGGTCAATCAGCTCGACGTGCCGATCAATCGCCCGATCGACTTTCGCATCACGTCGTCGTCGGTGATGAATTCATTCTACGTTCCCGCGCTGGCCGGGCAGATTTACGCGATGCCCGGAATGGAGACAAAACTTCACGCGGTCATGAATCAGGCGGGCTCCTCCGTCGGCTTCTCCGCGAATTACAGCGGCGCCGGATTCTCCGGCATGCACTTTGGCTTTTATAGCCTTGCCGCCGACGGCTTCGACAAATGGGTCGCACAAGTGAAAGCGTCGGGTGGCGCGCTTGGCCGAGGCGACTATCTTGAACTCGAACGCCCCAGCGAAAACGAGGCGGTGCGCACCTACGCGACGACCGATTCCGGTTTGTACAACGCGATCGTCAATATGTGCGTCGAACCGGGAAAAATGTGCATCAGCGAGCGAATGGCCATCGACGCCAAAGGCGGCCTCGGTTTCGCCGGCATCAACAATCTCATGCCGTTGGAATATGACAAATACGCCCGGCGCGGAGGCGTTTTAGGGACCGAGGCAAGCTATCTCGCGAGCCTATGCGGAACCGGCAAGACAAATGCGGCCAAGGCTGACACGGGTTCGGCCACCTCGATCATCAGTTCTTCTTTCAAAGCACCGCGCTTTAGCGCCGCCCCTCTTATTGGCGCCGGGCTGCCGCGTCCGCCCTATTCGACGTTGTTCCGCACGCCGGCCGCTGCGTCGCCCGACATCTCGCCGCACCCGCCACCGAAGCCGTCCAACGCCTGACATGGATCGCATTTGGCATGTTCAACAATAGCTCCGCACTTCTGAAATTCCTCTTCGGCCGCTTTACGCTGGATCAGTTGCCGCTCCACGAGCCGATACTCGTCGCGACGTTCATCGTGGTCGCCACGGGCGGCGTGGCCGTCTTCGGCGCAATCACATATTTTCGCCTGTGGGGCTATCTCTGGCGCGAATGGTTCACCAGCATCGATCATAAACGCATCGGCGTCATGTACATGGTGCTGGGCGTCGTGATGCTGCTGCGTGGTTTCGCCGATGCGCTCATGATGCGCACGCAGCAGGCGATCGCCTTCGGCGGTTCACAGGGTTTTTTGCCCGCGCACCATTACGATCAGGTCTTCACCGCCCACGGCGTCATCATGATCTTTTTCGTGGCGATGCCGTTCATCACCGGATTGATAAACTTCGTCGTCCCGCTGCAGATCGGCGCGCGAGACGTGTCGTTTCCATTTTTGAACAATTTCAGTTTCTGGATGACCGTGGGCGGCGCGGTTATCGTAATGATCTCGCTGTTCGTCGGCGAGTTCGCGCGCACCGGCTGGCTCGCGTACCCGCCTTTGTCGGAATTTGCTTACAGTCCAGACGTCGGCGTCGACTATTATATTTGGGGACTGCAGGTCGCCGGGCTGGGTACATTGTTGTCCGGCGTCAACCTGGTTTGTACCATCGTAAAATTGCGCGCGCCCGGCATGACCATGATGAAGATGCCGATCTTCACCTGGACCGCGCTGTGCACCAACATCCTGATCGTCGCCGCTTTCCCGATACTGACGGCCGTGCTCGCGCTCCTTACGCTCGACCGTTATATCGGCACCGACTTCTTCACTAATGACTTCGGCGGCAACCCCATGATGTACGTGAACCTGATCTGGATCTGGGGTCACCCGGAAGTCTACATCCTCATCCTGCCGGCATTCGGAGTTTTCTCGGAGGTCACCTCAACCTTCTGCAGCAAGCGCCTGTTCGGTTACACATCGATGGTCTACGCCACCGTCGTCATCACCATCCTGTCTTATCTTGTCTGGCTGCATCACTTCTTCACGATGGGCTCCGGCGCCAGCGTGAATTCATTCTTCGGGATCACGACGATGATCATTTCGATCCCAACCGGCGCCAAAATGTTCAATTGGCTGTTCACGATGTACAAAGGGCGCATCCGGTTCGAACTGCCGATGATGTGGACGGTGGCCTTCATGCTCACCTTCGTGATCGGCGGCATGACCGGAGTCCTGCTCGCGGTCCCTCCGGCAGACTTCGTGCTTCACAACAGCCTGTTCCTGGTGGCTCATTTTCACAATGTCATTATAGGCGGCGTGCTGTTCGGCATGTTTGCCGGCATCAACTATTGGTTTCCCAAGGCGTTCGGCTTCCGGCTCGATCCATTCTGGGGAAAGCTGTCTTTCTGGTTCTGGGTCATCGGCTTCTATATCGCCTTCATGCCGCTCTACGTGCTCGGCCTGATGGGCGTGACGCGCCGCCTGCGGGTCTTCGATATTCCGTCGCTGCAGATCTGGTTCGTCATCGCCGGAATCGGTGCGCTTCTGATTGCGCTCGGGATCGCCTGCTTCCTGATCCAGATCGGCGTCAGCATCCTCAAACGCGAAGAGTTGCGCGACACCACCGGCGACCCGTGGAACGGCCGCACGCTCGAATGGTTGACCTCCTCACCCCCGCCGGCTTACAATTTCGCGTTCACGCCGGTGATCCACGACAACGACGCTTGGTGGGACATGAAGCAGCGCGGCCATGACCGCCCGCTGACCGGCTTCAGGCCCATCAACATGCCGGCCAATACCGGCACCGGGATCATCCTTGCCGGATTCTGCGTCGCCTTTGCGATCGGCATGATCTGGTATGTCTGGTGGCTGGCCGTACTCAGCTTCATCGCGGCACTGGCGACCGCGATCGGCCACACCTTTAATTATAAGCGCGACCTCGACTTTCCGGCGGATGAGATCGCGCGCGCGGAGACCGAGCGGACCCGCCTACTCGAAGCGCGGGCCTGACATGACAACATCGACGCTTGCCGCTCCACGCTACACCGCCGAGACACGCTACACCGTCGAAACAGACAACCCGGTTCAATCGCGGGGCACGGTCAAAGCACCTGCATTCTACGTTCTCGACGAGCACGCGCATGGCGAAGGCTACAGCACCATGCTCGGGTTCTGGCTCTACTTGATGAGCGACTGCCTGCTGTTCTCGGGATTGTTTGCGACCTACGGCGTGCTCGGCGGCAATTATGCAGCGGGTCCGTCGCCGAGGGACCTGTTCGATCTGCCGCTGGTTGCCCTCAACACCACGATGCTGCTGCTATCGTCCATCACCTACGGCTTTGCGATGCTGGCCGTTCAAAAGGACAACATTGCCTGGACACAGCTCTGGCTCGCCATCACTGCGTTCTTCGGGCTCTGCTTCATCGGCATTGAGCTCTACGAATTCTCCGACTTCATCCGCGAGGGCGCGACACCGCAGCGCAGCGCTTTCCTGTCGTCATTTTTTACCTTGGTCGGCACCCATGGCCTGCATGTGACGGCCGGCCTGATCTGGATGGCGACACTGATGGCTCAGGTCTGGCGGCATGGGCTTATCGAGGCGAACCGGCGGCGGCTGATGTGCCTGAGCATGTTCTGGCATTTTCTCGACGTGGTCTGGATCGGCGTCTTCACCATCGTCTATTTGATGGGAATGTTGCGATGAATTTCGACGCGCACGCCGCTTCTGGCGCCATTCATGGCCACGACGACTCCGGCCAGCCGCACGCGACGCCGCAGGGCTATTTGATCGGCTTCGGCCTCTCGGTCGTGCTGACCGCGATTCCGTTCTGGCTGGTCATGAGCGGCGTGATCGCACATAAGGGCGCGACCGCGGTGCTGATCCTGGCGCTGGCCGCAGTGCAGATCGTGGTCCACATGGTCTATTTTCTGCACATGAATGCCCACTCCGAAAGCGGCTGGTCGATGATGGCGCTGATTTTCACCATCGTGCTGGTCGTGATCGACTTGACCGGCTCGTTGTGGATCATGTTCCACCTCTCGGCCAACATGATGCCCGATGCCGCGACCATGCGCGGGATGCCGTAACGGCGTTGCCGCACGCGGCGCCCGGCCGTCCCGGCAATCTCGTAATCGCGGAACGCATAATCCGCGCCATGCGTGTCGAGCCACGCACGCGCCTTCTTCATCGTGCCGCAGTTTTTGGTCCCGTAGATGGTGATGGGCATATGATCCATTAGCTCCTGTACCGCGCGATTGATTCACGTCTTTACTTTTTGAGCGGTTTCGCTCGGGCACCCGCGGGCGCTGTTCTCTGTTTTTTTGTCTGATTGTAGTCGGCAGCGGCACGGACCAGATTTTTGAAGGCACGCTCATTGATCTTGTCTCCCTCATGGATATCGATCGCGCGCCTGACATTGCCTTCGAGGCTGGAGTTGAAAAGGCCTGAGGGGTCCTCCAGCGCGGCGCCATTGGCAAAGGTCAGCTTCACGACAGCCTTGTAGGTCTCGCCGGTGCAGATGATCCCTGAGCTCTCCCACACCGGAACCCCTCGCCACTTCCACTCCTCGACCACGTCGGGGCAAGCTTCCTTGATGAGACTTCTGACCCGGGCGAGCGTCTCGCCCCGCCAATCGCCCTGGTCCTTGATTCTCGCATCGATCAGCCGAGAGGGAGAATTTCCGCCTTTTCCTTCTTTCGCGCCGGTCTTCGTCTTGGCCATTGCCGTCTTCTTCGCGATTGTTGTCGCTCCAGTATAGGCAGTTTGGCTTCAATCTGTCCGCGCCAGTACTTCCTCCAGCTTCTCGAAAAACCGTTGCCACCCCGCTTTGGCGCCCCCGTAGGCTTGCTTCTGATCTGGCTGGAAGCCTGATTGCTCCATGCGCAAGTGCGTTCCCGTGCCCTTCGGGGTGAGCGTAAAGGTCACCACGCTCTTCAAATTGAACACTGCATCGTCGTGCGCAAAGTTCCAAGTGTAGGACAGCGTTTCGCTCCGCTCGACGGCGAGAACCTCGCAGTCCAGTACGCCGCCCCAATCGCCGCGGAGATTGAAGCGATGGCCGACGACCGCATTGAAGTCGTTCTTCATCAGCACTCCGCGATCAAATGTGGTTGCGTGAGCGCGCGCCAGATCTTTTCCGGCGGATAAGGGATCTCCCGTTCGACAACGACGGAAAGCGCTTCGGTAGCTGCTTCGCTCATTGGTCCATCCTTTTGAGGAGATCTTCGAGGCGGTCGAATCGGTTTTGCCAGAACCCGGCCATCTGGCTGGTCCAGTCGATCAGCGGGGCAAGCGCGCCGAGCTGCGCGCTATAATGCGTCTGGCGGCCTTCGTGGCGGTCGCGCACCAACCCTGCCCGCTTCAGCACCCCAAGATGCTTTGAAACTGCCGGCTGCGAGACCTTGGCTCGAACCGTCAGAGCACCGACCGTCTGCTCTCCTGCGCGACATAGGCGCTCGAAGATGGCCCTTCGCGTCGGATCGGCGAGCGTCCTGAAAAGGATATCGTGGGACTGTGACATTGCAATCTATAACTCTATGGCTATAGAATACACTTATAGCCAGCCAGTTATATGAGTCAACAGGCAGGACCGCTTTGTCGTCGGGAAACCTGTTTCAGCCAAGGCGTCAAATGGAAGGCGCTCATCAGCACGTACATCGGGACCATTCCGCTCAACGGAGACGCCTCATGTGCGGCAGAGCAGAGCATATCCATCGGTCCGCCACCAAACATACCGGTAAGCAGCGCCATGATAGCGAAGGTCGGCGCGGCCGCGAGCGATATCCAATCGGAGACGCCAGACATGGGATGCGCTTGTTTGTCTTCGTTGCGGGTCATCGCAAGCACTCTCCGAAAGCTCCCTCAATGGCAGGCGCGGTTCAGCGCCTGCCGGTTCCCAGATCATCGGAATGCCCCGCCCTCACGCGAGGCCACTGGACGATGGGACGTCCATCGGTACGGTAAGGGTGCTCGCCTTTCGGCCGTTGCGGCCAGCCGGCCGGCGAATCCTCCCACGCCTCCTGTCGCCCATAGACGGTCAAGTCGAGCAACCGGTAGCTGTTGTCCATCGCTTCGACGCCACGCCGCGTCGTCCAGTAAGTCTCGAACACTTTGGATCCGCGTCGCAGATAGCAAACGATGTGCATCATACCGACACGGCGTCCAACCAAGAGAGTCTCAAGCGACTCCCGGGGCGCCGCGTACCAAGGCATTTCCCAGCCCATGAAGCGGCGGTAGCGGGCGCTCTCTTCGTACGGGCCTTGGGCGAACGTGGCGTAAGTGACGTCGCGGGAATGAATGAAGGATAGCTCGCGGACCTGCGATGTATAGAAGGTGCAGCCCTCGCACTGCTCCGCCGCAGGTTGGCCGGCGTGCCACATGAAATAGTACGCGATGAGTTGCCGGCGCCCCTCAAACGCATCCAACAGCGTGATCGTCCCATGCTCGCCGATGAGCGGCGTCGCGGCATCCACCTCGACCATCGGCAGCCGCCGGCGGGCGGCCGCAATGGCGTCGCCTTCTCGCATGTGCGCTTTCTCACGAAGGCGCAATGCGTCGAGCTCCGCCTGGAAGGTGCTCCGATCGACTACGTTTGGGGTTCCACGTTTATCGCTCATAACATTTGTCATTGTTTTCTCCTTTGGCCGGCGCCCTTTATTCCCAGCTGTCGAGCTTGATCTCGTTCGGCCAGGGCGCGCCTTTGCCGGTTTCGAGGAGCGATTTCAGGCTGAGCAGGAAAACCGCCCATTTGGTGCTGCAGTGGTGCATGAACTCCACCGGCTCCTTCCAGCCCTGGTGCTTGAACAGAACAACGGTCCAGTCGCCGTTTTGTTTGAGGTCGAAGCTTATCTTGGTGCCGAGCCATTCTTCGGGGCCCTCGGCCACCTGCCACAGCACCCGCTTGCCGGGCTGCAGTTCGAGAACCTTCATGTCAAAACCGCCCGCGCCAAAACGGAATTGGAGCACGCCGCCGACCTTGCTTTCGCCCCCCGTGTCGCTCGTCCACCAGCGAGAAAGGCCTTCCACGGTGGCCAATGCCTTATAGACATCCTCCAGCGACGACGATTTGATTCCGACCTTATGCAAAATGTCAGGCATATTCGTTTCTCCATTCCGTGTTGTTGATCATGAGACAGACCTAACGCCAGATGGGGAAACGATGGGAGTGACAAGTTTGGCGGGATTCCGATGGACTCGTTGATCGCTGCCGCAGCGCAGGCCCTCGCAACGGGCGACCCCCTCGGCGCATTGAAGTGGGTCGCGCTGCGCAACGACGCGCCGGCTCTGGCGCTGCGCGGCATCGCGATGGCTCAGCTCGGCGATCTCGTTCGGGCGAAGGCCCTGCTGCGGCGAGCGGCGCGGGGCTTCGGGCCGAAAGAGGCGGTAGCCCGGGCGCGGTGCATCGTTGCCGAGGTCGAGATTGCACTCGTGTCGCGCGACCTCGGCTGGCCCGCGAAGGCGCTCGAGACGGCGCGAGCAGCGCTCGAGCGGCACGGCGATCGGGCGAACGCGGCGCACGCGCGGCATCTCGAGATCCGGCGACTTCTCCTCATCGGGCACCTCGACGAGGCCGAACGCGCCGCGCGTCATGCCGGCATTCCTGCGCTGATGGCGGAGGTCGAGAGCACGGCCCTCGTCCTGAACACGCCCGCCGCGCGTCTGATTGCTCCAGGCGAGGAGCGGCTTCTCCTCCTTGAGGAGGTTGAAG
>JBAQAB010000080.1:0-6498 GCA_049285535.1 Xanthobacteraceae bacterium | reverse complement strand
AGCTTCATAAATATGACGATATTGGAACAGTTGCGCTCGACCGCTACCTCATCGATCTCTGTCAGGAGATTACGGCTGCATCGAGCAGCCCGGATCGGGCGTGGTCGCTTGTCGTCGATGCCCATCCGATTATCGTCTCTACCGACATAGCCGTGCCGCTCGCGCTCATCGTAAACGAGCTGATCACCAATGCCATCCGGCATTCGAGGCCGTTCGACGAAAGCGGTCGTGTGAACATCGCGCTCGAAGATCACGCCGATAAATTTTCGATCAGCGTGTCCGACCCCGGGACCGGTCCCGCCGCCACCGAGACCCCTGACGGTCTCGGCACTCGCCATGCCGGGCTAGGTACGAGAATTGTCGAGACACTGGCTCAACAAATTCATGCAACAATCGAAAAGGGACGCTCGGCGACCGGTTATCAGGTCACAGTTACGATCCCTCGCAGCACAGTGGCATCGCCGTAAATTGACACCACCGGCCAGAAGCAGACATTCCCAGTAGCGTGCAGTCCGGCACAGGTGGCGAACGTGGTCAAAGCGCTTCCGGTCGGCGCGCCTTTGCTAGATGGCACGGCCGGCGGGAGCGCGGGACGGTTTCGCAAGCGCCTTCGGACGAGCAGCAGGGCGGGACGGTTTCGCTAACGCCTTCAGCGGAGCGGCAGGCCGGGAAGGCTTGCCAAGCGCTTTCAGACGAGCGGGCCGATCGTTGAGCACCACGCTCAGCAGCGAGGCGTGGATTTCAAGTTTTCCGTTGTAGGAAATGAACCCCAAGTCGCGAAACTTGTTCATGAACTGATTGACTCTGGACCGGGTCGAACCGATCATTTCAGCCAGCACCTCCTGACTGATGCCTTTTATAATCGGCTCCGGGCGGCCTTCCCTGCCGAAATTGGCCAGCACCAACAGGGCCCGGCAAGCCGCTTCTCCGTCGAGTTGAAGAGTTGATCGATCAGATCTTCCTCCACCTTGGAGCTTCTCGCCAAAATATGGGCGACGAACATATGTGAAAATGCGGGCTCGTCTTCGAGAACGCGGTTCATCTCGAGCTTATCGACCTGCATAATCTCGCATTCGGTGATGGTAACCGCGGTCCACAATCGCTGCGTCTGTTCGATCAGGCACCCTTCACCGAAAAATTCGTCCGCCTTGAGAAGCGCAATCACGGCTTCCTTACCGGTCGGAGACAACACCGTGATCTTGACCCTGCCCCTCCTGATATAGAAGACGGCATCGGCATCATCGCCCTGCGTGTAGATGATTTCTCCCTCGGGATAGGTGGAAATAATCCGGCCTTTGGCAGTGGTCTCCAAAAATTGCGCAGGGCTAAACCCGCGCAATTTCTTCACGGTGACCTTCTGCACACCCACCTCAAGGCTCCCTCGCGTATGGTATCGTACAATCGGACCATGAAAACGCCGCCTCTGCTGTCCAAATTTGGACACCTTTGATCGAGGCTTTGGCGTTTGAAAAAGAAAGAGCCCCGGGGGGATGGGGCTCTTTTAGGCACACGCATTGTACGAAACGCACACGACTCTGACAGGGCCGGAGGGTGGGACCTCGGCCACGTTGCGGCGGCAGGGAGCGGGGCACTCCCCTGCGCCGACAAGAATGATCGGGCGGCGAGCGTGTGTCTGTCACTTTTAGAACACTCCCCGTGCCGAATTGGACACCCTGTGCACAGCCGCCGCCTTTGCCGATAAATTAAACTCGCGAAGCGGCCGTTTACGTTTCAGCCGATGGCGACTTAGGACGGCTCGGCTACGGACGCCGTAATCTGGAGGGTAAGAATCGGTTTGCCTTTGCCCTCGGGATCCGTGGTCACCCACAGCCGTAACGGGGCACCTGCCCAAAGGGTTTCCAAATTGTCTTCGCGCAATACGGCTGCGATCGTCAGGACCGCTTCGGCCCTTATGGTCGCCAAGTCGGGAGCATCGACCCCGAATGAGTCCAGCGTCGTGACACCGTTTTGAAAGTGGACGTAGTGTCGGGGCATTGCTGCGCCATCCTCGGCTGAGAGGTTACGCGCGCTACATAAAGTACCGAATCAAACCGGCGCTGTTCAATTTTGGACACGTCGACAAAAAATGCACTGCTTTTTTGCCTGCCGGTCCATGCCGCCCCGCCCCGGTCGGGGCGGGGCGGCATTTCAGAGTTTTGAAACGCCGCCCCGATTCTCTTGCGAAAGTCGAAAGTCCTTGCCGCGCAACTCAGGCGAGGTCGAAGCGGTCGGCGTTCATCACCTTGGTCCACGCCGCCACGAAGTCTTTGACGAACTTCTCTTTGGCGTCGGCGCAGGCATAGACCTCCGCGAAGGCGCGGAGCTGCGAGTGCGAACCGAAGATCAGATCGACACGCGTGCCGGTCCACTTGACCTCGTTGGTCTTGCGGTCGCAGCCCTCATAATACACGCCATCGGAGCCGGCCGGCTGCCATTGCGTGCGCATGTCGAGCAAATTGAGGAAGAAGTCGTTGCTCAGCGTCCCGGGCTTTTTCGTGAGGACGCCATGCTTGGAACCGCCGGCATTGGCGCCGAGCACGCGCAAGCCGCCGATAAGCGCCGTCATCTCGGGCCCGGTGAGCGTGAGCAACTGCGCGCGGTTCACCATCGCCTCTTCGGGCGCCATGAACTGCTGCTTCTTGCCGGTGTAGTTGCGGAACGCGTCGGCCCGCGGTTCGAGCGGAGCAAATGACTCGACGTCGGTCTGCTCCTGCGACGCGTCCATGCGCCCCGGCTTGAACGGCACCTTCACGTCGGTGCCGGCGTCCTCGGCGGCCTTCTCGACCGCGGCGTTGCCGGCGAGAACGATCAGATCGGCGAGCGAGACCTTCTTGCCGCCGGTAGCCGAAGCGTTGAACTCCTTCTGGATCGCTTCGAGCTTCGCTAGCACCGTCTTGAGCTGGGCCGGCTCGTTCACCTCCCAGCCCTTTTGGGGGCTGAGCCGGATGCGCGCGCCGTTCGCGCCGCCGCGCTTATCGGAGCGGCGGAACGTCGATGCCGATGCCCAGGCGGTCGAAACCAGCTGCGACACCGTGAGACCGGAGGCCAGAACCTTCGCCTTCAGTGCGGCGACGTCCTTGTCGTCGATCAGCGGGTGATTCACCGCGGGGATCGGGTCCTGCCAGATCAGCGTCTCCTTTGGCACCAGCGGGCCGAGATAGCGCGCGATCGGGCCCATGTCGCGGTGCGTGAGCTTGAACCAGGCGCGGGCAAAGGCGTCGGCGAACTGTTCCGGATGCTCGAAGAAGCGCCGCGAGATTTTCTCGTAGGCCGGATCGAACCGCAGCGAGAGATCGGTGGTCAGCATGGTCGGCGCATGCTTCTTCGCCTTGTCGAAGGCGTCCGGGACCGTGGCCGCGGCGCCTTTCGCCTGCCACTGTTTGGCGCCGGCCGGGCTTTTGGTGAGCTCCCATTCGTTGTTGAACAGGTTGTCGAAGAAGCGATTGCTCCACTTGGTCGGCGTCTGCGACCAAGTGACTTCCGGACCGCCGGTGATGGCGTCGGCGCCGAAGCCCGTGCCATGCTTGCTCTTCCAACCAAGACCCTGATCCTCGAGGGCGCCGCCTTCCGGCGCTGCGCCGAGCAGCGACGGATCGCCGGCGCCATGGGTTTTGCCGAAGGTGTGGCCGCCGGCGATCAGCGCGACGGTTTCCTCGTCGTTCATCGCCATGCGAAAGAAGGTCTCGCGGATGTCCTTGGCGGCGGCGACCGGGTCCGGATTGCCGTTCGGCCCTTCCGGGTTGACATAGATCAGGCCCATCTGCACCGCGCCGAGCGGCTCGGCGAGCTGGCGTTCGCCGCTGTAGCGTTCGTCGCCGAGCCAGGTGCCTTCAGGCCCCCAGTAGAGTTCTTCGGGCTCCCAGACATCGGCGCGGCCGCCGGCGAAACCGAAGGTCTTAAAGCCCATCGATTCCAGCGCGACGTTGCCGGCCAGCACCATCAGGTCGGCCCATGAAAACTTCCGGCCGTATTTCTGCTTGATCGGCCACAACAGCCGGCGCGCCTTGTCGAGGTTGGCATTGTCCGGCCAAGAGTTCAGCGGTGCGAAGCGCTGCTGACCGGCGCCGGCGCCGCCGCGTCCGTCGGTGATGCGGTAGGTGCCCGCGCTGTGCCACGCCATGCGGATCATCAGTCCGCCGTAGTGGCCGAAGTCGGCCGGCCACCAGTCCTGCGAGTCCGTCATCAAGGCTTGCAGGTCCTTGATCACCGCGTTGAGGTCGAGAGTCTTGAACTCCTTGGCGTAGTCGAAATCCTTGCCCATCGGATCGGACAAAGATGAGTTGCGGTGGAGCATCTCGATGTCGAGCGACTCCGGCCACCAATCCCGGTTCCTGTGGCCTCGGCTGCCGCCCGTGAACGGGCACTTGCCCGCGCTCTTGTCATCAGTCTTGGCGTCCATGTTTCTCTCCGATCGGTCTGCCGGTTTTGCCAACAACGCGTGCACCGGCTTCTACCCCAGCGCATTCCGTCCACATCCCTTAGCCGGTCCATTCCATCAGGTAAAGTTGACTTTATTGATAGCTGCGATAACAATTTCTGATGGCTCACGTGACGCTGCGGCAACTTGGCTATTTCGACGCGCTGGCGCGGCACAGCCATTTCGGCCGCGCCGCGGCGGCTTGCGCGATCTCGCAGCCGGCTCTGTCGATGCAGATCAAGGAACTGGAAGAGTCGCTTGGCGCCGTGCTGATCGAGCGCGGCGCGCGGCAATTGCGGCTGACCAAGTTCGGCGAAGAGGCCGCGCTCCGCGTGCGCGACATCTTGCGCTCGGTCGACGAGCTGGGCGACTTCGCGCGCGCGTCGCGGGACCGGCTGGCGGGCCGGCTGCGCATCGGCATGATCCCGACGATCGCGCCTTATCTGCTGCCGACGGTCATGGCGAAGCTCACGCGGATGCATCCCGAGCTCGACATTCACGTCCGTGAGGCCCTGACGTCGAAACTGATCCAGGAGCTTGCGGAAGGCCGGCTCGACACCGCCATTGTCGCGCTGCCGGTGTCGGAGCCTTCGCTGACCGAGGTCGCGCTGTTTGCCGAGAACTTCCTGTTGGTGCGGCCGGGCAAGGACGAGGGAACGCCAGCGCCGAGCAGCGAACGCCTGCGCGAAATGCGGCTCCTGCTGCTGGAAGAGGGGCACTGTTTTCGCGAGCAGGCGCTGTCGTTCTGCAATACGCAATCGGCGCTGCCGCGCGAGGTGCTGGACGCGAGCTCGCTGTCGACGCTGGTGCAGATGGTCGGCGCCGGCATGGGCGTGACCTTGATCCCGGAAATGGCGGTGGCGGTGGAGACGCGCTCGGCGTCGGTGTCGGTCGCGCGCTTTAAGAAGCCGCAACCATCGCGAACCATCGGCATGATCTGGCGCAAGACCAGTCCATTGGCCGCCCAGCTCGTGCAAATCTCCGAAGTGGTTCGCCGCTCGGCCGGCGCGGCGCGCAAGCAAACCACGCCGGCGCGCAATCCGCGGAAGTCAGCAACGCTTAGCTGACGGCAACCGGCGCCAGCGCGTCGATGTCGGTGACCACGTCGATGACGACCGGACGATTGGCGGCGAGCGCCTGCGCCAATGCCGCCGGAAATGCCGAAGCCTGCTCGACGCGGATGCCGAGCGCGCCCATGTCTTCGGCGATGCGGGCGAAGTTCATTTTGCTGAAGGTCCACAATTCGCGCGCTTTGTCGGTCTGCTTGCCGCCATAGACGCGATCGAAGCCGCGCTTCGACTGATTGCCGCCGCCGTTATTGTTGACCACGGTCACCGCATTGATGTTCCAGCGCGCCGCGGTCTCGATCTCGGCGATGTGATACCAGAAGCCCGCATCGCCGGTGAACGTAACCACCGGCCGCTCCGGCGCCGCGCATTTGGCGCCGAGCCCCGCCGGAAATGCCCAGCCAAGGTGACCGGCGCTGCGCATATAGCTCTGCCGCGGTGAGGTCAGATCGAACATGCCGCCCATCCACATGCCGGCATGGCCGGTGTCGACCACGACGATGGCGTCGTCCGGCACGTGCTTGCTCAATTCGTGACACAGCCGCTCCGGACGAATCGGCACCGCGTCGGACGTGAGTGCGTCCTTATATTTGTCGCGCCATTCGCCGGAGGTTTTTTGCGCCTCGGCGATCCAGGCTTTGCGTTTGGCCGCCGTGGCGCGATCGCAAGCGGCGAGCATTTTTTGGAGCGTGACTTTGGCGTCGCCGTTGACGCCCGCCGCGAATGGATAATTGCGGCCGAGCGCCTCGGGATCGATGTCGATCTGAATCGCCGGAGTGCCGATTTTCGGTACCGCCCAGAAATGGGTGGTCATGCCGCCGGTCTCGCTGCCGATGAAGCAGACCAGATCCGCGGCGTTGACGACGCGGTTGGCGCTCTCGCGCGAATAGCTGCCGACGACCCCGACCGACAGTGGATGAGTGCCGGGGATTGAATCCTTGCCGTTGAGCGAGGTGGCGACCGGAATTTGCAAGGCCTCGGCGAGCGCGACGAGCTCCGCCGCCGCGCCCGAGG
>JBAQAB010000079.1:0-3547 GCA_049285535.1 Xanthobacteraceae bacterium | reverse complement strand
CGGTGATCACCTGCGGCAATGTCACATTGTAGGCTTCGAGTTTGTGCAGATCGACGTCGACGTCGTATTCCTTGGTAGTGCCGCCCCAGGTATTGACCTGCACGACCCCCGGCACCGTGAGCAGGCGGCGTTGCACGATCCAGTCCTGGACGGTACGCAGATTGGTCAAGCCGAAGTGCGGCGGACCGACGAGCTGATAGCGGTAGATTTCGCCGACCAGACTGGTGGCCTGGATTTGCGGTGTTACGCCGTTCGGCAGGCTGACATTCTGCTGCAGATTGATGGCGGTCTGGGTGAGCGCGAAATAGTAGTCGACGTCGTAATTGAACGTCACCCGCACGAATGACAGGCCGTAGAACGAGGTCGAGCGGATGACATCGACGCCGGGCGTCGCGGCGAGACCCACCTCGATCGGAATAGTGTAGTAGCGCTCCATCTCCTCGGCCGATTGCCCGGCCGATTGCGCGGTGATTTCCAGGATGACGGGCGCCGGATTCGGATAAGCCTCGATGTTGAGTTTCGAGAACGCGAACATACCGACGGCGACGAATACGAACAGGCCCACCAGGACCAACGGGCGCCGCGTCAAGCCGAATTGCAGCACGCTTCGGAGCACGTAAGTTCCTCAATCCGCTTTAAGGCAGTGTAGCGGGATTTCCAAATCTCAGTTCGACGCCGTACCGAGCGCATTGCTCAAGAACAGCGCGCCCTCGGTGGCAACCAGCTCCCCGACCTGCACCCCGCCAAGAATTTGCCGATAGCCGTCGTGCTCCTCGCCGATCTTGACGGTGCGCCGGGTGAACCGGCGGCGATCAGCAGTGACCCAGATCGTCATGGTGCCGTCGCCTTCGCGCACCACGCCGTCGATCGGGATCGACGGCGAATGCATCGGCGCGGCGACGCTGATGACAAAATCGGCGAACATGCCGGAGCGCAATTGGTGTTGCGGATCCTTGATCGCGGAGCGCACCAGGACCCGGCGGGTATTGGGATCGACGCTGGCGCCGATGGTCTCGACCTTTCCCTCGAACACTTGGCCGGGAAACGCGTCTATCTTGACCTGCACCTGCTGGCCGACGCGGAAGGCCGGGCTGTCATCTTCGGCGACATTCGCCAGCATCCACATGGTGTCGATGTTGGCCACCGTGTAGGGCGCCGGCGCATTGCCGGATTGCACGAACAATCCCGGCGCGGCGTTACGCGCCGTGATCCGGCCGGTGATCGGGCTTGGCACGACGAGTATCGGATCGGCGCTGCGGTTGGCGATGATGCGGTCGATATCGGCGTCGGTCTTGCCGAACAGACGCACCGCGTCGCGCGCCGCGCGCAGATTGCCTTCCGCAGTCTGCTGGTCGGAGGTCGCCTGCTCGACATCGTGTTCGGAAACGGCGCGGGTGGTATAGAGGTCGCGCAGGCGTTGCAGGTTCTTGGTATCGAGATCCAAAACCCCGGCGGCGGAAATCAAAGTCGATTCCGCCTGCAACAGGTCGGGACTGTCGATTGTGAACAGCGTTTGGCCCTTCTTCACGTCGTCGCCGACCGAGCCGAACAGTGCGATGATCCGTCCCTCATAGGGCGCGAAAACCTGGACCGCCATCTCCTCATCGAAGTCGATGCTGCCGATCGCATTCTTCTCGACCGGAAAGTCGCGCGCTTCGACCGGCGCGACCTTGACCGCATCGAGCTGCGAATCCGACAGGTCCACGCTATCCGGACTTTGCGGCGCGGCATCCGGCGTATCGGCATAGGCGCCGCCACCGCCCTGCCCCGGCTTCCCCTCGCCGGAATGCCAAGTCCAGTAGACGATGGCGACGACGGCAAATAACGCAGCGGCAATCGCCGCGCCCAGTCGACTGCTTATCGTGCGGGGAGCCATCGATCAGCTGCTTCCAGCGTCTTTTTGGGCACGCGCGACATGGCCATCGGGTGCCGCCGCAGTCTACTGTCATTAATCACATGAACTGCGATTAATCGCAGTATTCTGAACGACTCATGACAGTCTATCACGGCACGGGCGTTTCCCTCATCTTGCAAGCTATTCTCCATCTCCGATGACGGACGGGTCATGCGATGAATAATGTGCACTGTGGCTAGACAAGCACAGCCAACATCGGCGAAATCGGAAATAATAGCTGTCGCGGGCTCCGCGATTTAATCTCAGTTGCCATAGTTCAATTGCCAATGTCCGGTGTGGCGATCAGGTGGTTTTTAGCAAGTACCACCGCTTTCGCGGCCGCGGTACTTTTGGCTGGCTGCGCGGTCGGCCCTGACTTCCGCCATCCCGCAGCCCCGGAGGTCACACGCTACAGCCGCGAGCCGCTCGCGACGCATATGGCCGCACCGCAGCGATTCGCCGTGGGCGGCGACATCCCGGAGCAATGGTGGGCGCTGTTTCGATCGCCGGCGCTCGATGCCATGATCGAGCGGTCACTGCAGAATAACCCCAATTTGCAAGCCGCTCTCGCCACGTTGCGCGCTGCACGGCAGGCCGTGGCAGCCCAGGAGGCCAAATACTTTCCGTTCATCCAAGCCAATTTCAATCCGACCCGCCAGCGCACCTCCGCCATCCTGTCGCCCGTCCCGGCTTCCGGTGCCAGCATCTTCGATCTCGATACCGCGCAATTGACGGTGTCCTACACCTTCGACGTTTGGGGACTGAACCGGCGCACCGTTGAATCGCTCGAGGCGCTTGCCGACGTGCAGCGCTTTCAAGTCGAAGCGGCCTATCTCGCGCTCACGTCGAACATAGCGATCGCCGCGATCACCGAGGCGTCGCTGCGCGGCCAAATCGACGCCACCGAGCGGCTGATCGCGGCGAATACCAAAATGCTCGACACGCTGCAGCGTCAATTGAATGCCGGCTATACCGACCGCAGCGCGGTCGCCGCGCAAGAAGCGGCATTGGCGCAGGCCAAAGCGACGTTGCCGCCGCTGCGCAAGGCGCTCGAGCAACAGCGCGATTTGCTGGCGGCGCTTGCCGGCGGCTACCCGAGCGAAGACCCGCATCAGATATTTCGGCTCGCGGATCTGCATCTGCCAGCCGTCCTGCCGGTCAGCTTGCCGTCGCAGTTGCTCGAGCAGCGCCCCGACGTGCGCGCGGCCGAAGAGCAACTGCATTCGGCGAGCGCCCAGATCGGCATCGCCACCGCCAATATGCTGCCGACCTTCACGATCAATGCCGATGCGGGGTTCATGAACACGGCGCTCGCCCATTTGCTGGCGCCGCAAAATCTGTTCTGGGATTTGGCCGGCAATGCCACGCAGACGGTATTCGACGCCGGCGCATTGCTGCATCAGCTGGAAGGCGCCAAGGACACTTATCAGGCCGCGGCCTGGACCTATCAAGGCACGGTGGTTGGCGCCGTGCAGAATGTGGCCGACGCCCTGCGTGCGCTGCAGAACGACGCCGACGGGATGCGCGCCGCGCTCGAATTCCAGCGCGCCGCCAAGACGAGCTTCGATCTGGCAAACCAGCAGATGCAGAGCGGCAATGCCAATGTGTTGTTAATGCTCAATGCGCAGCAAGGCTATCTGCAAGCCAATATCC
>JBAQAB010000078.1:0-6564 GCA_049285535.1 Xanthobacteraceae bacterium | reverse complement strand
CAAGTCGGGTTCACGTCTTCGATGAGTTTAAGTTTCCATCCCCGGCGCCAGTGTTTAAATGTTTGCTCGCGGGCGCGAGCCTCCAAGATCGAAGCATATTCTTCAAAGTAGACAAGCCTGGTAACTCCGTATTTGCTTGTGAATCCTGGAGTGACCTTCGTCCTATGTTCCCAAATCCGCCGCGCTAGATTATTGGTCAAGCCGACGTAAAGTACTCCTTTTGGTCGGTTCGTGAGAATATAGGCGAAGAAACGCTCGGTCATACGCCACCGGAGCCGTTTCCCGGGCGCAGCGCAGCACGACGTGGTGCGCTGCAGACCCGGGATCGTCGCAAATTCAGAGCATAAAGCGCCGAGTTTGCGAAGACCCCGGATCAGCGGTGCACCGCTGCGCGCTGCACCGCGTCCGGGGAACGCGCGCGGCTACGGCATCGGCACTTCGCCGACGTCCTTCGGCACTTTGTAGCCCTTCTGGACCGCCGGGCGCTTGGCGATGGCCGTGTACCAGCGCTTGACGTTCGGATACGTGTTGAGATCGACGGTCTGCCATTCATAGCGCGACACCCACGGCCAGATCGCGATATCGGCGATCGAATAGGCGTCGGCGACGTATTCGCGGTCGGCCAGCCGCTTATCGAGCACGCCGTAAAGCCGGTGCGCTTCCTTGAGGTAACGCTCCTCGGCATAGGCCGACTTACCCTTGTTGTATTTCACGAAGTGATGGACCTGGCCGAACATCGGCCCCGGACCGCCCATCTGCCACATCAGCCATTCGATGACCTTGTAGCGGCCGTCGCCCGATTTCGGCATCAGCTTGCCGGTCTTGTCGGCGAGATAGATCAGGATCGCGCCGGACTCCATCAGGCTGAGATTATTGTCGCGGTCGACGATCGCCGGGATACGGTTGTTCGGCGAGTTCTTGAGAAATTCCGGCTTGAACTGCTCGTCCTTGCCGATGTCGACCGCATGCACGGTATAGGGCAGCCCGAATTCCTCGAGCGCGATGGAAATCTTGCGGCCGTTCGGTGTCGTCCAGGTGTAAAGATCAATCACGGTGTTGGTCCTGTGCTGCTGAAATGCTGAGATTACGTCATTGCGAGGAGCGAAGCGACGAAGCAATCCAGCGTTAGGCGCAGTTCTGGATTGCTTCGCTCCGCTCGCAATGGCGCTAGGCGGCGGTCCTTTTACCCCATAACCGGGCGTAAGCGATATCCGCGCCCTGGCGGATGGCTTTGAGCTTGAGCCAGACCACCGGCTCGATCACCCATTCGCGCCGGGTAAAGGTGCCGAAGCCGCAGTCCGACGAGGCGATGACGCGCTCGCGGTCGCCGATGGTGGCGACGGCTTCCTCGATGCGGCGCGCCACCACTTCGGGATGCTCGACGAAATTCGATGTGGTCTCGACCACGCCGGGGATGAGGATCATGTCCTTCGGAAACGGTACGCGCTGGAGCGCGGAATATTCGTGGGCGTGGCGCGGATTGGAGAACTCGATCGACAGCGCGCCGACCTTGGCCTGATAGAGCGCCGGCAAGATTTTCTCCAGCGCGATGTCGTGGATGTGCGGGCCTTCCCAGTTGCCGTAACAGATATGCAGGCGCACGCGGTCGGGCGGGATGCCTTCGATGCCTTTGTTGATGGCGGCGACATGGCGCTCGCAGCGTTTGACAAAATGGGCATCCGACAGATCGCGGTACATCATCGTCCTGTCCATGGCGAGGTCGGGCGCATCGATCTGCAAAATGAGGCCGGCCTTGTGGATGGCCTGGTATTCGTTCTTCATTTCGCGGGCGATGGCGTCGAGATAATCGTCATGCGACGGGTAATAGGCATTGAGCATCGTCGTCGAAATGATGCCGGGCGAGGCCGCGGTCATGAACCGCTCGGAAAACGCGTGCAGCTCGTCGGCAATACGCTTGAAGCCCGCGATCTCGTCGGTAATAGGTTTGAGATCGCGATATTTGATGTCGGCCTGCGCCTCCGGGGCGCCGTGCTGGCTCTTCGGCGGATTGGGAAAGCGCCGCATCAGATAGCCGACCAGCTCGGGAAACTCCTCGAACTCGCGGCCGCGGCGGCGCTTCGACACGCCGGCAAAGCCCGACACGCGCTGCGGCACGTAGGTCTGAAAGCCGATCCGCCGCTGCTCGCCGTCGTTGCCGACGTCGATGCCGGCCTCCATCTCTTTGCCGACGACGTGGCGCACCGCCTTGTCCATTTCGTCGGCGAGCATCTTCGGGTCGAGTTTTTCGCCGTCCTCCTGCTTGACCAAAAGATCGCTGAGCGTCTCGTTGCGCGGCAGGCTGCCGACATGGGTGGTGAGAATACGGTCGCGGCTCAATAGCATTATGGGAACTCCAGCGGGGATTTGGCGGGCCCTGTCATAGCGCAATTTCAGGGCAAAGACAGCGCCGACCGGCTTCGCCATTGCCGCCGAATTTCCACGTCGGCATAATGGTTTCTCGTGATCCTTTGTTGTGGGCAACGGGTGGGCAAAAGCCCGTGCCGATGAGGAAACGCCGCGATGAACAATGTGCCGCCGGAATCCACCGTCCCGCGCGACTACAATTTCGCCGCCGATATCCTCAAGCGCAATCTCGACGCCGGCCGCGGCAACAAACTCGCCTATATCGATCACCGCGGCCAATACAGCTATGCCGCACTTGCCGACCGGGTCGATCGCTTCGGCCAGGTGCTGCGCTCGCTCGGCAGCCGCCGCGAGGAACGCGTTCTGATCTGCCTCCTCGACACCATCGACTGGCCGACCGCTTTTCTCGGCGCCATCAAGGCTGGCGTCGTGGCGGTGCCCGTCAACACGCTGATGACCGAGGCCGACTACCGCTTCATGCTCAACGATTCGCGGGCGCGGGTGCTGGTCGTCTCCGAAGCGCTCTACGACAAATTCGCCGACGCGATCCGGGACAGCGATGACCTCGAACATGTCATCGTCTCCGGCGAGAACCCGCATTCTCATCTCTCGTTCGACGCGCTGATGGCCGAAGCCAAGACCGACGCCAAGATTCCGGGGGGCGCTACCGCGGCAACGACGCGCGACGACATGTGCTTCTGGCTCTACACGTCGGGCTCGACCGGCCGGCCCAAGGGCGCGGTGCACACCCACGCCGATCTGAAACTCACCGACGCGCTTTATGCGGCGCCGGTGATCGGCATCGGCGAAAACGACGTCTGCTATTCGGTGGCCAAGTTGTTCTTCGCCTATGGGCTTGGCAATGCGCTCACTTTTCCGTTGTCGGCCGGCGCGACCACCGTGCTGTTGCCGCAGCGGCCGACGCCGGACGCGGTCGCCGAGCTCCTCAAGAAACACAACGTCACGGTCTTCTATGCGGTGCCGACGTTCTATGCCGCCTTCCTGGCGAGCCCGGCGGCGCCGGCGCGATCCGAGCTGAAGATCCGTCGCTGCGTCTCCGCCGGCGAGGCGTTGCCGGCCGAGATCGGCCGGCGTTGGAGCGAGCGTTACGGCGTCGACATTCTCGACGGCCTCGGCTCGACCGAAATGCTGCATATCTTCCTGTCGAACCGCCTCGGCGCGGTGAAATACGGCACCTCAGGCAAGCCGTTGCCCGGCTATGACATCCGCCTGGTCGATGATGACAGCAACATCGTTACCAAACGCGGCGACATGGGCGAGCTGCAAGTGCGCGGGCCGACCAGCGCGATGATGTATTGGAACAACCGCGAGCAATCGCGCGCGACATTCCTCGGCGAATGGACGCGTTCCGGCGACAAATATGTCGAGGACGACGACGGTTATTTCGTCTACTGCGGCCGGCGCGACGACATGCTCAAAGTCTCCGGCATGTATGTCTCGCCGTTCGAGGTCGAGGGCGTGCTGCAGAGCCATCCCGACGTGCTCGAAGCCGCCGTGGTCGGCTGGCCGGACACCGACGAGCTGATCAAGCCCAAGGCGTTCGTGGTGCTCAAAGTCCCGGACAAGGCCAGCGACGCCTTTGCGCAAAAGCTGCAGGACGAATGCCGCAAGCAGCTCGCGGTCTACAAATATCCGCGCTGGATCGAGTTCCGCACCGAGCTGCCGAAGACCGCGACCGGCAAGATCCAGCGCTTCAAGCTGCGCGCCGAGGCGGCGACGAAGTAATTCGAATCCGCCTAATCCAGCGGTTCGACCTTGACGATCGAAGCGCCGTGATTGCTGCCGATCCACAGCGTGCCGGGGTTCTTCGCATCATCGACGAAGACGCGGCGGATATTGGTCGGACGCGGCAGCGGATATTCGGTGTACTGCCCGCTCTTGATGTCGAGCCGGGCGACGCGGTCGGTGTTCATCGAAGCGGTCCAGGCGTCGCCATTGCGGTCTTCGACCGCGTCATAGGGTGACGACCATGGCGTCGGCACCTTCCATTCCTCGATCTTTCCGCTTTCCGGGTCGAGCATGCCGATGGCGTTGCCGAAATATTCGGCAAACCACAGGCGGCCCCGATCGTCGACGCGCCCGCGCCGCGGATGCGAGTTCGGCGTCGGCGTGAGAAAAACCGTCGGCTCCTTGGTCTTGGCATCGATCCGCACGATGTTGCCGGCGGAGAAATCGAGCAGATACAGATTGTTTGCAGCATCGGCGTGGATGCCGTAGGTGCCGATACGCTTGCCGGTGCGTGGATCCTTGGGCGAACCGAGGTCCTCGAATTTGCTCGATGCGAGATCGAGACGATAGATGTGGCCACCGGCGGAATTCTTGATCCACACTTTGTCGTCGGCGGGCGTTCCCTGGACCGCGAGATGCCCGAGCTGGCCGGCATCGGAGTCCCACTCCTTGGGCGTCGACCACGTCTCGAACTTGCCGGTTTTGCGATCGAGCTTGGCAATCGCGCTCTGATACATGACGCCGACCCAAGGATTATCATCCTTGTCGATTTCAAGATCGAGCGTGCCGAGCGAGTAGCCGGGTTTGGTCACCGGGATCGGATATTGCGTGACCTGACCGGTCTTCGGGTTCATCTCACCGATGAACATCTGGCCGAAATCCGAATACCAGACGTTGCCCTCGTGATCGAGCACGACATCATGTGGCTCGATCAGCCGGTTCGGCATGTCATATTCGGTGATGATGACGTGCGTGGATTTGCCCGTGAGGCGCGGCAGCGTCTTGAGCGGCCACGACCAGGTGTCTTGCTGGTTCAAATTGATGCGGGCGAGCCATTCCGCGGCAGCCGGCGCCGCCTCGGCGGAGATCAGCCTGCGTGCGGCGTCGCCGACCAGCCGTTGCGGCTTCAACGGCGTGCTGCCCGGATAATAGCCGGCCATGCGCAGGAACACTTGCTGGAACTCTTCGGCGTCGTGGGTCGAGCGCATGATGCGTTCAAGCGTGTGGCAGCTATTGCAGTCGAGCAGCAAACGCTTCTGGTCTTCGGTGCCGGGCATACTCATGAGCCACTCGGCATTGGTCATTCGCGCGCCGAGATTTTGCGTCGGCTTGAGCTTGACCTCGATCTTGTCCTCTTGCCCCGCGGTGACGGTGGCGTCCGAGGGACCGTCGAGATCGTAGCCGATAGCGCGAATGCCGATCGCATAATGCCCCGAATCGAGGCGCGAAGCCGGGAAGTTGAAATGGCCCTTGTCGTCGCTGACAACCGAGACGGTGATGGTCGAATCGTCCTTCCGAGCGCTGACGACGACCCCTTCCATCAAGCCTTCCTTTGCGGAGCTGACCTGGCCCGAAAGAGCGGTGGTAGCCTGCGCGAAGGCCGGCACGGCTTGCAACATGAGTGCTGTCAGACCTGCGGCCGAAGCGACCAATAGGCTCTTCATCGACACGGAAATCGCCACAGAAACCTCCCTGGTGCGGACAATGCGCCGCGCCTGGCGGCCTAACCTGTCCGGTTTTGTTCTTCGGCCGTTGAACGCGAGCGTAGGTCCCCGGCGCGGCCGCCGCAACGGGCAGACGCCGGCAACATGCCTTGCGTTAACGCCTGCCCGGTATTACTAGAACGCCGTTCCGATGGCGCGCCGCGGTAGCTCAGCTGGTAGAGCACCGCATTCGTAATGCGGGGGTCAGGGGTTCGAATCCCTTCCGCGGCACCAATTTCCCTGCCACGCACGTCGATAGCCACTTTCGGATATACAGTTGTCATGCCCCGCGACGGCGGGGCATCCAGTATTCGCAGCGGCCGGAAACAGCCGCGCTGTTTGCGATTACTGGATCGTCCGCTTTCGCGGACGATGACAAAGAAAGTAAGGGAGACACACTTGCCCGTAATGAGTGGAAAACGCGCCTTCCTCGATCTGCTCAAGCAGGAGGGTGTCACGGTGATGTTCGGCAATCCCGGCACCACCGAATTGCCGCTGATGGACGCCTTCGCGGTCGAGCACGACATCAAATACGTCCTTGGACTGCAGGAAGCGGCGCTGATGGCGATGGCCGACGGCTACGCCCAGGCGTCCGGTGGCCTCGCGGTGCTCAACCTCCATGTCGCGCCCGGGCTCGGCAACGCCATGGGCATGCTCTACGACGCCATGAAGGCGAATTCGCCGGTGCTGGTCACCGCCGGCCAGCAGGATACGGAATATCTCGTCACCGAGCCGGTCTTGACCGCGG
>JBAQAB010000077.1:0-4882 GCA_049285535.1 Xanthobacteraceae bacterium | reverse complement strand
GCGGGAGCCTTGCCTTGGATCGCGCTTTACGCCCACAATTGGGCCGGCCGGCGGAACCGCCGGGATTTACGAACAAAACTGCAGCCTTTTGGGAGAGCGATAAGAATGCGCGGAAAGATTGGATTGGCTAGCTTTGCCTTGTTTCTGTTGAGCGTCAGCCTGGCGCAGGCCGATCCGCTGCAAATTCGTGGCGCCTGGGTCGCGCCGATCGCCAACTGGTTCTCGATGTGGCTGCAATAGAAGGATCTCGCCCGGCATTTCGGTCAGTCCTATACATTCGAAGCAGCGCATTACGCCGGCACGCCGCCGATGATCACGGCCATCGCCAATAACGAGTTGGAGATCGCCGATCTCGCCTATTCCACATTGCCCATCGCCATCGAGAATGCCGGCATGGACGACATCCGGGTGATCGCCGACGAATTCCAGGACGGCGTTCCAGGCTATCGCGACGACGAATTCGAGGTCCTTACCGACGGCCCGATCAAGAAGGTCGAGGACCTTAAAGGCAAAATCGTCGCGACCAACGCCGTCGGCAGCGGCGTCGACGTGGCGATGCGCGCCATGCTGCGCAAACACGGGCTGGAAGCCAACCGCGATTACACCGTGATCGAGGCGCCGTTTCCCGCCATGAAGGCGATGCTGGCGGAGAAGAAGGTTGATCTGATCCCCACGGTGCTGCCGTTTGCCCTCGATCCGGAACTGAAAAAGATCGCGCATCCGCTGTTCACGATTCACGATGCGATCGGCGTGTCTCAGTTCATTGTCTGGACCGCACGCAAGCCGTTCATCGACGCGCACCGCGCCGCCCTGGTGGATTTCCTTGAAGATACGATGCGCATCGAGCGCTGGTACCTGGACCCGAAAAATCACGATGCTGCCGCGCAGATCGCTTCGCAGCTGACCAAGCAGCCGGCGGAGCGCTTCGGCTGGCTCTACACCAAGACCGACTATTACCGCGATCCAAACCTGATGCCGAACCTCGACGCGCTGCAGAAGAACGTCGACATGACCAAGGATCTCGGCTTCGTCAAAGCAAGCTTCGACGTCAAGGCGCATTCCGATCTCAGCCTGATCCAAGAGGCGGCCAAGCGCCTGAAGTAGCCTTTCTAAGAATGAGGCGCCGGCCAAACGGCGCCCACATCACCTTGGGAGGGAATGATGCGTGTCACCACACGTGCGATCACGCTTGTCTGGGCCGGGCTGTGCAGCCTGGCCGTTGTTTTGACTTTCGCTGGATCCGCCAAAGCCGATCCTATCCATATCCGCGAAGCCTGGGTTGCACCGGGCAATTGGGCATCGATCTGGCTACAAAAGAAAGACCTCGCCAAGCATTTCGGTCAATCTTACGTGATGGACCCGGTGCACTATGTCGGCACGCCGCCGATGATCACGGCGCTCGCCAACAACCAGGTTGAGGTCACCAACCTCGCTTATTCGACGCTTGGCATCGCCATCGAAAATGCTGGGCTCGACGACCTGCGCATCGTTTCCGATGAATTCCAGGACGGCGTCCCCGGCTACTATTCGCAAGAATACATGGTCCTCAAGGACGGTCCGATCCACAAGATCGAGGACCTCAAGGGCAAGGTCGTCGCCCCCAATGCCGAGGGCAGCGCCGTCGATGTCGCCATGAAGGCGATGTTGCACAAACACGGATTGGAGCCCAACCGCGACTACACCGTCGTCGAGGCGCCGTTCCCCGCCATGAAATCGATGCTGGCGGAAAAGAAGGTCGACCTCATCCCAGCGGTGCTGCCGTTTTCCTACGATCCAGAACTACAGAAAATCGCGCGCGATCTGTTCGTGCAACGCGACGCGATCGGCGTCACCGACATGATCGTGTGGACCGCCCGCAAACCGTTCATCGACGCGCATCGCGCCGCGCTCGTCGACTTTTTCGAGGATACGCTGCGCATCACGCACTGGTACGAGGATCCGGCGAACCACGAGGCGGCGATGCAAATCCTCGGCGATTTGGTCAAGCGGCCGCCGACGATCTTCAGTTGGGCTTTCACCAAAAAGGACTGCTATCACGATCCCAATCTGATGCCGAACCTCGGCGCGCTGCAGAAGAACATCGACATGACGAAGGAGCTCGGTTTCATCAAATCGAGCTTCGACGTGAAAAAATATTCCGACCTCAGCATGATTGAAGAGGCGGCAAAACGTTTGAAGTGAAGTTTGAAGTAAAAACGGGCGCCCGTCGGGGCGCCCGTTTTATCACGTTACCAGTACGTTGGTGAATTGCCACGGATCGCGCTTATCCATCGCTTCCGGGAACAGGCCGGGCCGATCCGTAATCGGCGTCCAATCGGTATAGGCGCCGATCACCGGCCCGAGATACGGCATCTGCACTTCGAGGCAGCGGCGGAAATCCATTTCGTCGGCTACGACGATGCCGGCCTTCGGATTCTCAATGGCCCAGACCATGCCGGCCAGCACGGCGGAGGTGACTTGCAGGCCAGTGGCATTCTGGTAAGGCGCAATGTCGCGGGTCTCGTCGATCGAAAGCTGTGAGCCGTACCAGTAGGCATTTTTCTTATGGCCGTAGAGCAGCACGCCAAGCTCGTCGATGCCGTCGGCGATCTCGTGCTCGTCCAGAATGTGAATGGCCGGCTGCCGTTTGCCGGCCTGACCGAACAGCTCGTGCAGCGACAATACCGCGTCGTTACAGGGATGATAGGCGTAATGGCATGTCGGCCGGTAGATCACTTTGCGGCCGTCGCGCAGCGTAAAATAGTCCGCGATCGAGATGGATTCGTTATGCGTCACCAAGAAGCCGTATTGCGCTTTAGCCGTCGGCGTCCATGAGCGCACCCGCGTGTTGGCGCCGGGTTGGGTCAGATAGATCGCCGCCTGGCAGCCGGTCTTATGCTTAAAGCCGTTTTTTGGCAGCTTCTTCTCATGCGTACCCCAGCCGAGCTCGGCCGGCTGCATGCCTTCCGAGAGAAAGCCCTCGACCGACCAGGTGTTGACGAAGACCTCGATCGGCTTCGGCTTCACGGCGCGCTGAGTGTCGCGCTCGGCGATGTGGATGCCCTTGACGCCGACCTTTTTGGCGAGCCTGCCCCACTCCTCGCGCGACTTCGGCTCTTTGAACTTAAGCTTGAGATCGTCGGCGATATTGAGCAGTGCCTGCTTGACGAACCACGACACCATCCCGGGATTGGCGCCGCAGCACGACACCGCCGTGGTGCCGCCGGGACTTTTGCGGCGCGCCGCCAGCACGGTTTCGCGCAGCGCATAGTTCGAGCGCGCTTCTGGACCGAGCTTGGAATCGAAGTAGAATCCAGGCCAGGGCTCGACCACGGTGTCGATGTAGAGAGCGCCGATCTCGCGGCAGAATTCCATGATATCGACCGACGAGGTGTCGACCGACAGATTGACGCAAAAGCCCTGCCCGCCGCCGTCTTTGAGCAAAGGTCCAAGGAGCTTGCGGTAGTTTTCGCGCGTGACCGCCTGGTGGATGAAGCGGATGCCACGGTCGTCCAACAGCTTGCGGTCCTTGTCTTCGGGATCGATGACCGCGAAACGCGATTTGTCATAATTGAAATGACGCTCGATCAAAGGCAGCGTGCCTTTGCCGATCGAGCCGAAACCGATCATGACAATCGGACCGGTGATGTGGGCGTGAACGAGCCATTCGGTCATAGTGCAAGCCTCCAACGGCAATAACGGGGTGATATCCGCGGCAATGCCAAAACGGAAGAGACGCCGCGGATTTTTGTCCGTGGCGTCCCCGATTTTTTTGGTGTTTCGCGGCTAGGCCGCGCGAACGCGCCGGACGCGAGCGCTTTCGGCGCGCCGATCTTCCGCCACCAGGGCGGCGAGATCAGGTGCCGGCGCAGGCGGTCCCGCGGCGCCGATCAGGCCGCGCGCCCCATCGAGCGCGCCGGGCTTAAGCTCAAGGGCGAGCAGCCGGTCGCGATCATAACGGCCGGGCATCCACAGGCCGCCGGTCGACGCCGCCGAAAAACCGAAGCGGCCGTAATACGGCGCATCGCCGACCAGAAGGATAGCGCCATGGCCGGCAACGCGCGCCCGTGCGATGGCGCGACGGACGAGCGTGGTGCCGATGCCGCGATTGCGATGGGCCGGATGGACAGCCAAGGGCCCGAGCACCACGGCGCCCCGCGCCGGCACGGCGCTGACATTCCACAGCCGGATCGTGCCGACGAGATGGCCGTGTTCGACCGCGATCAGCGATAAGCCGGTTGCTGGCAAGCGTCCTTCGCGCAGCCGCTCGGAGGCCTTGGCAAAACGCGCCGGGCCGTAGGCCTCGTCCAGCAAAGCCTCGCGCGCGGCGACGTCAGGGATCTTCTCTTCGCGAATGGTCACCATGATCCGCTCCTTTCGGCCGTTTGTGCTGCGGTCCCCTTCCTTCCCTCCCCCGCGAGCGGGGGAGGGTTAGGGTGGGGGTTGCCGGAGCAAGAGGGGATCAGATGTGGAAGGTCCGCAGCGGGTGGAAGCCGTTGAAGGCCACCGCTGCGTAGGTCGCGGTATAGGCGCCGGTGCCTTCGATCAGGATCTTGTCGCCGATCTCAAGGCTGATCGGCAGATCGTAAGGCCGCTTCTCGTACAGCACGTCGGCGCTGTCGCAAGTCGGGCCGGCGAGCACGCAGGGACCGACCTCGTCGCCGTCGCGCGGTGTCTTGATCGGGTAGCGGATCGACTCGCCCATGGTTTCGGCCAAGCCGCCGAATTTGCCGATGTCGAGATAGACCCACCGCACGTGATCGTGCTCGCTCTTGTTCGAAACCAGCACAACCTCGGCCTCGATCAGGCCGGCATTGCCGACCATGCCGCGGCCCGGTTCGATAATGGTCTCCGGGATGGCGTTGCCGAAATGCTTGCGCAAGGCGCGGAAGATCGAACGGCC
>JBAQAB010000076.1:0-9411 GCA_049285535.1 Xanthobacteraceae bacterium | reverse complement strand
CCTTGGTGTCGAAGTAAAGCCGCAGCTGCTGTTTCATGTCGCCCGAGCTGGTCCAGCCCATCAGCGGCTCGACGGCGCGCCGCTGTTCCGGCTCGTAATCCAAGACCCATTCCTTGGTCTTGGCGGTGCCGGACTGCATCGCGGTGCGGGCGGGTTTGTAGATTCGGGCGGTCATAGGCCTGCCATCGCTGAAAAATGGTCGGGGCAGCAGGATTTGAACCTGCGACCTGGAGTACCCAAAACTCCCGCGCTACCAGGCTGCGCTATACCCCGCCGGTCACGGCATTGGATAGCTGTTTCCCGTGCACCCAGCAAGCCGAGCCGCCCCGGCCGGCTCAGTGGTTGCCAAAAAACGAGCCGGTGACGCGGTCGCCCGGCGCGATGTGGTATTTGCGCGCGGTACCGGCGATCACTTCCAGGACGCCGCGCACCGGACCCGCCGATGGGATGAGGGCATCCGACAGCGGCGTTGCGTTTTGCGCGATGTTGAGCACGCGCCCGTCGCCGCGGATGAAGATCATATCGAGCGGGATGTAGGTATTGCGCATCCAGAACTGCACCGGCTGTTCGGTCTGAAAATCGAACAGCATGCCGTGGCCCTCTGGTAGCGACTTGCGGAACATCAGGCCGCGGGCGCGCTCCGCATCGTTGGTCGCAAGCTCGACGGAGAAGGCATGCACGCCCGAACTGGTGACGATCTCGATGGTGTCTTGGGCGGCCGCGCTGGCCGGCGTTTGCGCCACAGGCAGCGCGCAGCCGGCGACCAGCACAATGGCCGCAAGGCCGACGGCCCGGATGAGCCGCGTCGAGCGAAAGAGGGCGTGCGACGCTAGTGCGAGGCCGGACCCAGCGGACCGCTCTCGGGGCGAACCTCGGCCGCCATCATCCCCTTCGGTCCGGGTCCGAAGCGAACCAGGACGAACTGACCGGGCCGCAACTCGGTCAGGCCGAAGCGGCGCAAGGTTTCCATGTGAACGAAAATGTCCGGCGTTCCCTCCCCCCGCGTCAGGAAGCCGAACCCGCGCAACCGATTGAACCATTTGACCTGTGCCCGTTCGAGACCGCTCGTGGCCGCCACAGTAACATGGGTTCGCGGCGGCGGCATCTGCGCCGGATGGATCGCCGTCGACTCGTCCATGGAAAGGACCCGGAAGGCTTGCAGCCCCTTCGGGCCGGGCACAACCTCGCAGGAAACCCGGGAACCCTCATAAGCGGTCTGAAAACCGTCGCGGCGCAGGCAGGTGACGTGCAAGAGCACATCCGCCATGCCGTTATCGGGAACGATGAAGCCATAACCCTTGGCAACATCGAACCACTTGATGACCCCGGTGACCTCGATGACGCGCGCAGCTTCGTCAGCAAGCGCAATGTCGGGTCCGAGACCCGGTTTGGTAGATTTTTGTTCGATCCCGTCCGACGCCATGACGCCGCGGCCGCCGCTGTTGTGCTGGCGCCCTGCGGGCGCACCACGAATCTCTTGAATCGAAGATAACACCGGCAATCCGACGCGAAAGGGTAAAAATGCAACACTGGCGCAAAAGCGTCACGGCCTGTGCACAAAGCGGAATTTATTCACTGCAGAATGAGGGGTTCTAGCGCGGTCCCGATGTCTGCGTGCACGACCAGGTCGGCGATCTCATCGAACTCGGTCGGTTCGCGATTGACGATGACCAGGCGTGCTCCGTTCCTTTTCGCCATCAACGGAAAGCCAGCGGCCGGCCAAACGACCAGCGAGGAGCCGATCGCCAGAAACAGATCGCAGTTCTGGGCAAGTTCCTGGGCACGCCGCATTGCAGCATCGGGCATCGCCTGACCGAACGAGACGGTCGCGGTCTTGATGAAGCCGCCGCAAGCGGGACAATCCGGCGCACAGCCATTTGCAACGTCCATTCTTTGGCGCACCCAGGGCAATTCGTAGCGCGCGCGGCAATCGAGACATAAGGCGAAGGTCGTATTGCCGTGCAATTCGACGACGTGTTCCGGGGCAATTCCCGAGGCCTGATGCAGATTGTCGATATTTTGCGTGATGACGGCCGGCATTTTGCCGGAGCGGTACAGACTGAAGAGCGCACGATGACCGCGGCCGGGCTTGGCCCCACCGAACTGCTCCTCCATGGCGAAGCGGCGCCGCCACGACTCATCGCGCGCCTCCTGGCTGTCCAGGAACTCGTCGAACGGGATCGGCCGGTACCGGGTCCAGAGCCCGCCCTGGGAGCGAAAGTCGGGAATGCCGGATTCGGTCGATAGGCCCGCCCCGGTAAACGGTACGATAACGCCGGCTTCGAGGACCATCTCCTGCAACCGCGCGATATCACCTTCGCCAACGGACGAAATCATTCTTGGCAGCCCTGCTTCATCCCGATCGGGCCTCGTCCTACATTACGTAGCGATACTCATTCGGCTTTTGCCGGCCCAAGGACCATTGAACGACCAGCGGAGGTTTCCATCATGCGCTATCTGCACACAATGCTGCGCGTGCGCAATCTCGACGATGCGCTCGATTTCTATTGCAACAAGCTCGGGCTGAAGGAAGTTCGCCGGCGGGTCGATGACAAGAACAAGTACACCTTGGTCTTCCTGGAGGCGCCGGCCGATGACGACTTGGTCGCCAAGGGTCCGCCGTCCCGGCAGGCGCCGCTAGTCGAGCTCACTTATAATTGGGACAGCGGCGAGGACTATGGCGAGGCGCGCTATTTCGGCCACCTCGCCTATGAGGTCGACGATATCTATGCGCTGTGCGATCGGCTGATGAAGGCCGGCGTCACCATCAACCGGCCGCCGCGGGACGGCACCATGGCCTTCGTGCGATCGCCCGACAAGCATTCGATCGAGCTTTTGCAAAAGGGCTCGCCGCTGCCGTCCAGGGAACCGTGGCTGTCGATGCCCAATGTCGGCAAGTGGTGAGCCCTTGCGTCATGCCCGGCCACCCGGGTCCGGCCTTTGGCCGGCCCAAGTGCAAGCTTGTGCCGGGCATCCACGAATTCCATCGCATTTGAAGACGTAGATGGCCGGGAAAGCTCTGCCATGACGTCGCGGACGGCTTCTTGCCGGCTACGGCAAATCTATCTATACCTCGCGCGCTTTCAGGCACCGAGCGCCGTCGCGCTTGATCCGCGCCCTTCGTCTAGCGGTCCAGGACATCGCCCTTTCACGGCGGTAACACGGGTTCGAGTCCCGTAGGGCGCGCCACCCAAATCCATCCGATTTATCTGGCCATGTCCGACGCTCTCGAACTTCTCACCACCCGGCGCTCCTTCAAACCTGGCGAACTCGCCGGGCCTGCCCCACCCGCCGCGGAGGTCGAAAAGCTTCTGACCATCGCGTCGCGGGTTCCGGATCACGGCAAGCTTACGCCGTGGCGCTTCATCGTGTTTGAGGGCGATGCCCGATACGCCGCCGGCGAGGCGATCGCGGCTGCATTTCGCACCAAATATCCCGACGCCAAGCCCGAGCATGTGGAGGCTGAGCGCAAGCGCCTGGCGCGCGCGCCGCTGGTGATCGCGGTCGTCAGCCGCGCCGCGCCGCATGTGAAGATTCCGGAATGGGAGCAGGTGCTGTCCGCCGGCGCCGCCGCCATGAATCTCGTGCTTGCAGTGCATGCGCTGGGTTACGGCGCCAACTGGGTCACCGAATGGTACGCCTATGATCGTGGCGTGCTCGATGCGCTTGGGCTTGCGCCACACGAGCGGATCGCCGGCTTCGTTCACATCGGACGGCCGCCGGGTGTCCCGGAAGACCGGCCGCGGCCGCCGCTGAACGAAATCGCTACCCGCTTCCCGGCATAGCTTGTCACACCGCCAAAAACAGAAGAGGACGCCGACTTAAAGCCGGCGCCCTCGTCTCACGCCTACGCGCACGACTTACATTCCGTTATTGGTCAAGTACTGCTGCGTCGCGGCGTTTGCCGCATCGTTTTGCGCCTCGGCTGCGGCATTGCTGGCATTCATGTCCTGGAGGGACTGGTCTTCCTGCTGCATGGCTTGGTCCGACGCGTCAATGGCCGCCTGTGACTGACTGTTATCGACCTCGACCGCTGCAGGACTTTGATCAAACACCTGCGAATTGTCGTCACTGGACGCAGCCGGGGCATGTGTGCCGGTAGTCCGCGACGCGTGGGTCACGAGCGGCACCGCAAACCCGCCGAACGTAGCCGCAATGAAATTCGGAAGATCGAATTGCCGTTGCGCGAACTGAGAGTATTTGCCGGCCGCAACGCGGTGAACGACGTGATGCGCGGTATGCGAGGTCTTTGCCGCAACATGGCCGGCGTTGGCCGCGAACGCATTACCGGCCAACGCCAGCGAGGCGACGATGATTGTGGTGCGGACAAGAGACTTGGTGATCAGTGATTTGTTGGAGAGCGACTTCATGGCAACCTCCTTCAATATCGGCTACCGCCGTAGTAAGTCCCCTAAACACTATGTCGCGTAGACTAGGCGCGCGGACGTGGAGGGCCGGTGTCCGGCAAATGAATTGCCGTCCACGTTGCAGAACGGGATACCGCTTTTTGTATCGAGATACCGTGCGGCTGGCGTGCCGGCGCAATCACCCGGCGCCACCGGGTCGCTCAGTCCGATCGGCTGGTCCAAGCGATCGTCTGATTTGCAGCGAGCCGCTCAGGACGCGCCTGGGTTGGTGATGGTACCCAACCCGTAAATGCTGTTGTCAGGCGGCAAGCCCGCCGTTTGCTGGCCGGGCTCGCCCGGCTGATCCGAGGTTGTCGGGGCGCCGGCCAAGCCGCCGTTGAGCGCCGACGCGCCACCGCCGGTGCACGGCTGCCCGGTAACCGGGTTCGTGCCGACCGTTGTTCCTGCTCCGGCTTGGGTCCCCGGCAGGGTACCCGGCGTCGTGGGCGAAACCGAGACTTCAGACTGCTGCGGAACGATCAGCGAGCTTGACGGATTTTGCGCATGCGCAATCGCCGCATAGGCGGCAATGAAAAGCATGACGCACGCGGCGACAAAAAATGCCGTCAATGCAGTTCGCTCGACACGTCGTGCGCGCATGGACTATCTCCGCCTCATTTCCTTAGATTGTTCGCTGCCCTCGCCCGGTTCTCGGTCTAACCGAACCGCCACATGCATCAAACGTTCATCAAATGCGTTGGTTCCATCTCTGATGCAGCGCACAATTCACCTAGCTGTTGCCCGGCAACCGGAATTTCTCCCCGCAACGTCCACAGCACAGACCAATATTCGTCACGGCGACGCCACAGACCGGCTCTAGCGTCCCGGGAGAGTTGATTTGAGGCTTGGTTCAGGGAGGAAGAATCATGACTCTGCATGCCGATACGACGGCGCGGGCCCGCTTGGCGACCTACAGCAAGAATAATTGCCCGCAATGCAATGAATCGCTGCTTGCCCCCGACTGGTCCGAATATCTCAATGACCGCTGCGTGCGTCACACCTGGTCGTGCGAGGCTTGCGGATACCAGTTCGAGACTGCGGTATTCTTTGCCGCGGCGGCTTGATCAATCGGCCGATCGCAGTGGCGGATAGGCGTGCTGCCGGCCATTGAAATCCTCCACCGTTGAGCAGTCCGCACTCAAATAACTGGGGCCGATCGGCGATTTACCGTGGCCGCCCGGAATGTCGAGCACATAAGACGGCTGGCACAGGCCCGAATAGCGGCCGCGGAGTGCACGCATCAGGCTTTGGCCCGTCGCGATAGAGGTGCGTAGATGCGCCGTGCCAGGCGCGAGATCCGCATGGTGCAGGTAATATGGTTTCACCCGGCACTCGACCAGCGTCCGCATCAGCGCGCCCAGCGTCTCGGCGTCATCGTTGACGCCGCGCAGCAAGACGGACTGGCTCAAGACCGGAATCCCCGCATCGACGAAACGTGCTATTGCCGCGCGCGCGCCTTCATTGAGCTCGCGCGGATGATTGACATGCAGGACGACGAACGCCGCCTTAGTGCTGCGTAGAGCGCGCACCAAAGCCGGCGAGATTTGCTCGGGAGCTGCGACCGGCACGCGCGTGTGCACGCGGATCACCTTGACGTGGTCGATCGCGGCAAGCTTCGCCGTTACCTCTTTGAGACGCCGCGGCGACAGCACCAGCGGATCGCCGCCGGTGAGGATCACTTCCCAGATCTGTGGCGTGGCGCGGATGTAGTCGAGCGCCGCCGTGAGCGCAGCGCGAGACAATCCTCCTCGTCCTAGCCCAACCACCTCGCGCCGGAAGCAGAAGCGGCAATAGACCGCGCATGCGTTGACGAGCTTGAGCAGCACGCGGTCTGGATAGCGGTGAACGATGCCTTCGACCGGACTATGCGCTTCGTCGCCGATCGGGTCGCTTAATTCCTGCGGTTGCGAGTCGAGCTCGCGCGAATCCGGAACAAATTGCCGCGCGATCGGATCGTGCGGATCGGATGCGTCGATCAGATCGGCCATGGCTGGCGTGATCGCCACCGCGTAACGCGCGGCGACTTTTTCCAACGCCGCGAGTTGATCGTGGCCGGCCAATCGCGCATCGACGAGTTCGGAAGGCGTTCGCAACGGACGTGTGCCTGTCATGCCGGCTACTCCTGAATGGGCGTCCATAGCACCTGATCGATGCGCGAGGCTCCGGTCGCCAGCATCACCAGACGGTCGAGGCCGAGTGCGATGCCGGAAGCTTGCGGCATCTGCGCCACGGCGGCGAGAAAATCTTCGTCGATCGGGTAGCGCTCGCCGTAGATGCGCTGTTTCTCCGCCATCTCGCGTTCCAGGCGGCAGCGCTGCTCGTCCGCATCGTTGAGTTCGCCAAAACCGTTGGCAAGCTCGACGCCGCAAATATAAAGCTCGAAGCGTTCGGCGACGCCCACCGGATCTTCTGCCGAGCCTTGCGCCGGCCGTGCCAGCGCCGAAAGTACCGCCGGATATTGGTCGAGAATAGTGGCGCGGCCGATGCCGAGATTACTCTCGATCCGCTCCACCAGAACCCGGCTGAAAATATCGCCCCAGGTGTCGTCATCGGCAATGCGGATGCCGGCCGCCTGCGCGGCAGCAGCGAAGCGGTTGCGGTCCGGTACACCGTCGGGCAGCGTTGCGAGCAGATCGATGCCGGCAAAGCGGGTGAAGGCTTCCGCAACGGAAAGCCGTTCGGGCTCGGCGAAGGCATCGGCGGAACGGCTGCGGAAAGTGAGCTGCCGCGTTCCCGCCGCCCGTGCCGCGGCGCGCAGAACAGCAACACAATCGCCCATCAAGGTCTCATAGGATTCGCCGGCGCGATACCATTCGACAAGCGTGAATTCGGGATGATGCAGCGCGCCGCGTTCGCGGTTGCGAAACACCTTGGCAAATTCGACGATGCACGGCTCGCCCGCGGCGAGAAGCTTTTTGCAGGCGAATTCCGGCGAGGTGCGCAGATAGCGAAGCGATGCCGTGCCGTCGGGCGCGGCCAGCGCGGTGGCAAAGGCGTGCAGATAAATTTCGTTGCCCGGTGAGACCTGCAGCGCCGCGGTGTCGACCTCGACAAAATTCTGCCCGGCAAACCACGCCCGCAGCGCGGCCATGATGCGGCCCCGCGCCAGGAGGATCGGCCGGCGGTCGGCATGAACGTGCGGGGCCCAAAAGGGCGAGGAAGGGGGCGGAACGGCCGGCATGTCCTTGTCTAAACGATGGTGACGAAATAACTAGCGGTGACGCCCAGGATCGGTATGTTGCGCCCGAATCCCCTTTATCAACATTGAGGAAACCGTGAGAGTCATCGCCAGCTCATTGCGAAAAGGCAATATCGTCGAAATCGATGGCAAGCTTGGGGTCATTATGGCCGTCGAGAACATCCATCCCGGCAAGGGCACCCCGGTCACCCAGATGGACGTGCGCCGGATTGCCGACGGCGTGAAGGTCTCGCTGCGCTACAAGACCACCGACCAGGTCGAGCGGGCCTTCGTCGAGGACCGCAAGCACCAGTATATGTACCAGGACAGCGACGGCTTCCATTTCATGAACATGGAAAGCTACGACCAGGTCGCTCTGCCGGCCGATATCATCGGCGATCAGGCGGCCTATCTGGAGCCCGAGATGGAAGTGACGATCAGTATGCACGACGCCGTCCCGGTCGCCGTCGAGCTGCCGCCGAAGGCCACCCTCGAGGTGGTCGAAACCGAGCCGACCATCAAGAGCCAGACCGCGGCCTCGTCCTATAAGCCCGCCATGCTGTCGAACGGGGTGCGCACCATGGTGCCCCCGTTCGTGACCACCGGCACCAAAATCGTGGTGATGACCGCCGACGGCAGCTACGTCGAGCGGGCGAAAGATTAATTGCGACAGCGTTTCGCCGGCTCTCATTTCTGAATGTTTGTTCATTGCCGGGCGGGTCATCGCGCCGGTTGCCGCTTGGCAGCGCCTGCATTGCTGGCGATAGTAGAGAATCTCGAATGCGGGATTTGACGCGTGCGCACTGCCGTACCGTTTCATCGCAGCCTGCTGGCAACGGGATTTGCCTCGGCGATGCTGCTCGGCTCCGTGCAAGCGGGCTTGAGCAACGAATGCAAGCCACACCATTTCAGGGCTCCGTTCTTCATCAAGAGCATGGGCGCCTGCGCGTTCGATCCTGAAACACTGAGCTTTGCCGGCACGCCAGTGCAGCAGGCGATGTGCCTGATGCGCGGCATGGACGCGACCAGAAATCTTGGACTGGCGCTGCAATCTTTGCCCCCAGGACTTGCCAGCCGTATCGGCGAGACGACCGCCCTACCCTCGCGAGAGGCGCTGGCGAACTTTCTCTCCAAGCAAAATCTCGAATCCGATTTTGCCGCGCATCTGCCGGAGCCGGTATCGCGCGCGCATGACAACGAACCCGATGCGCCGCTGGCGCGCTATTTTGTCATTCACGATACCAGCGGGCCGGATTTCGGCCGCCATGGATTCCCCGACGACATCAATGATGACGCTGCGCATCTGAACAATCTGAAAAATTTCGTTTGCGCCGATGGCTGGGGCAAAGCGCATGTCATCGTCAATCGTGTCGGCGACATGCTGATCACCCATGATTTCGCAATTCCATGGCGCGCAACCAAATTCGAGCAAGCCGAGGAATTCGGCGGCGCCCTCCAAGGTTTATTTCTGCACGTTGAGCTTATTCAGCCGCGCCAGCGCGGGCGCGGCGGCGACGGACATTCGCCCGATCCCGCCTTCACGCCGGCACAATATGACCGGCTGGCTCTGCTCTACACCATCGCTAGCGTGCGCCGCGGCAACTGGCTCATTCCGGTCTTCCACGCCGCCATCGATGCCGAAATTCCAAACGGCCACGACGATCCGCTCAATTTCGATATCGACAGCTTCGCCAACAGCCTCGATCGCCTCGCCGAAAAGCTGGGCCAGCCCGTGGCGGTTCAGGCCGCGCGTCAGTGACGGTCATTGCGGCCAGACGCGCTGTCCTCAAGGTAGCCGCTGGCGCGCCTGCGACGCCGATCTTGCCG
>JBAQAB010000075.1:0-13836 GCA_049285535.1 Xanthobacteraceae bacterium | reverse complement strand
GACCGGGCCGCGCTTTCCGCTTCTCCTCACCACCGGGCGCATCCTGTCGCAATATAATGTCGGGGCGCAGACCCGGCGCACCGAAAACTCGCTCTGGCACAAGGAAGATTTGCTCGAAATCCACCCGCATGACGCGGAGCAACGCGGCATCCGCGCCGGCGACTGGGTGCGGTTGCGGAGCCGCGCCGGCGAGACGACGCTGCGCGCCGAACTCACCGATCGGGTGGCGCCGGGCGTCGTCTATACGACATTCCACCATCCGGATACGCAGGCCAACGTCATCACCACCGACTATTCCGACTGGGCCACCAATTGCCCGGAATACAAGGTCACCGCCGTGCAGGTTTCGCCGTCAAACGGTCCGTCGCGCTGGCAGGAGGACTACGAGGAGTTCAGTCGTCAGAGCCGCCGCATCGCGCCGGCCGAAGCTGCGGAGTAACGGGGTGATGGCGCCCGTCGACCGCGTAACGCGCGTTATCTGGCAGCGGCACGGGCTTGCCTCGGGCCTACGCACGATACCGGAAGAGACGGCGGTTTCGTTCACCTATGACGGCGGTTCCTGCGCCGTGATGATGGCGACGCCGCAAGACCTCGAAGACTTCGCTTACGGGTTCAGCCTCACCGAGGGCATCGTCAGCGCGATCGAAGACATCGAGCGGCTCGAGGTCATCGAGGGGGATCTGGGCATCGAGCTGCGCATGTGGCTTAAGGCGCCGCGCGGCGCAGTCTATGGCGAGCGCCGGCGGCATCTCGCCGGGCCCACCGGCTGCGGCCTGTGCGGCATCGAATCGCTTGCCGAGGCGGTGCGGGTGCCGCGCAAAGTGCAAAGCAAGGCGTCGTTCCGGCCCGAAGAGATCATGACGGCACTCGAGGCGCTGGGGCCGGCGCAGGCCTTGAACCGCGAAACGCGGGCCGTTCATGCCGCGGCATTCTGGCGGCCCGGGGAGGGACTGGTCGCGCTCCGCGAAGACGTCGGTCGCCACAACGCGCTCGACAAGCTTGCTGGCGCGCTAGCGCGGCGGCGGATATCGGCCGCCGACGGATTTGTCGTCTTCACCAGCCGCGTGTCGGTGGAGATGATCCAGAAAGCGGCTGCCATCGGTGTGCCGCTTGGCGTCGCCGTCTCGGCACCGACCGCGCTCGCGGTGCGGATGGCGGAGGCGGCACAGATGACGCTCGTCGCGGTCGCGCGCGGCGACGGTTTCGAGATTTTCACCCACCGCGACCGCGTCACAGCCGAAGCGGATGCTCATGTCGCCTGAAGCCGCGCACGCGAATTCGACCGACAAGCTGATCTATATGGCTAACCAGATCGGCGCGTTCTTTGCGAGCCAGGGCGCCGATAAGGCCGTCGCCGGCACCGCCGAGCACATCAAGAAGTTCTGGGATCCACGCATGCGTGCGGCGATTTTCGCGCATCTCGACGCCGGCGGCGCCGGCCTCGATCCGCCGGTGCGTCAGGCCATCGAGAATCTGCAGAAGGCGGCGGAAGCCTAGCCCGCTTTGCGCGCGTGGGCGGCGCGGCCGATCCAGTTGCCGAGCGCCCGCACCGCGCTCGGGGTGGTCTTGCCGTAGTCGAGCGCGATCACATGCTCGACCGGCGCTGCGGGAGCATTGCGGCTGCGCTTGCCGCTGCGGGCCGCCCGCCGCGTTTTTCCGCGCATGAATTTTTTGGCGTGCAATTTCTTGGCGTGATTGAGCGCGATCGGGCCGACATGGGTGAGGAAGACCTTTTCGTGCGGCCGGCTCAGCGTCTCGACGGCTTGCTTGAGCGGCAGGAACTTCACCGCTTTGACGTCGTCCATCAGCTCATGCACCGGCGGACCCTCGGCGCGCATCAGCCAGAACTGGACGATCTTGATGCGGCCTTCGACCATGTAGGCCATCGAGCCGAGGAACTCGTGGACCGAGACGTCGTAGCCGGTCTCTTCGAGCACCTCGCGCTTGGCGGCGACATGGGCGCGCTCGCGCGGCATCAGCTTGCCTTTCGGCAGCACCCACGCCTTCTCCCGTCGCAGCCGGACGACGGCGAAGCGCGGCCGCGCTTCGCCGCGCAGCACGATCCCTCCCGCCGCAAGAATCGGCGCGTAGCCTTTCGCCGAATCAGTCATGACAAATTTATGCCGACCGCGGCCGCGCCGGGCAAGCCGGGAATGTGCCGGATGTCGTTTATGACATGGTGATGACGATCTTGCCGAAATGCGCATTGCTACGCATGACACCGAGCGCATCGGCGATCTGCGCCAGCGGATAGGTCTTGTAGATCGGCAGCGACAGCGAGCCTGCTTCGAGCGCCGGCCACAGATCGGCGCGTAAGAGGCGATTGATCTCGCGGATCTCTTCCGGCGTGCGGGTGCGGAAGGTGACGCCGATATAGTCGATGCGCCGCATCGCATGCTTGTCGAAATCGAACTCGCCCTTCATGCCGCCGAGCCGTCCGACATTGACGATGCGGCCGAGGATCTTGGTCGCTTCGAGATTCTGATTCATCACGCCGCCGGAGATCAGATCGACGATCAGGTCGACGCCGTTGCCGCCGGTCGCCTCCTTCGCCTCGGCCGGCCAATTGGCGTCGCTGGAGTCGAGCGCGAGGTCGGCGCCGTATTCCTTGAGCCGCGCCCGGCGCGCCGCATTGGTCGAGGTGCCGATGACCAGCGCCGCGCCCATGACTTTGGCGATCTGCATTCCCATCAGGCCCATGCCGGCGCTGGCGCCCTGCATCAGAAAGGTCTCGCCGCGCTTGAGCCGGCCGGCGGTGACCACCGCGTTATGCATGGTCTGCAGCGCCACCGGAAAGCACGCTGCCTGCTCGTAGGTCATGTTGTTGGCGGGGATGCGATGAACGCGCCCGGCGTCGGTTGAGACAAATTCGGCGAAGCCGCCCGGCGCCGAGCCCATGACGCGGTCGCCGGGCTTGATGCCCTGCACCTCGGCGCCGACCGCCTCGACCTCGCCGGAACATTCCAGGCCAACGCGCGCGCCGATGCCGCCGACGCTGCCGTGCTGGTGGCCCGAGGCGACGATAAGATCGGCGCGGTTGAGGCTCGAGGCCCGCACCCGGATCAAAACCTCGTTCGGCTTCGGCTCGGGTTTCGGCAGGTCGCGGATTTCCGCGCCTTTTTCGCCGACGACTGCGGCTTTCATGGCGTGCCTCCGGTTAGCGCAGGTTTATCATTGCCGCGTCGGCTCGCTCATCGTGAGCCGACATAACGGAAGATGGTTTGCTCCCACCAGTCGCTGTGTATCGCGTCGAGCACGGCCACGTCGAGCGTATTTCGCAACGAAGAGTTTCTGGGGAGCGCGAATGCGTATTCCTGGGGGTCAAACGAAGCGTCGACCAGCTCGACCGAGGACGAATAGCCTTGCTGTATGGCCCAGGCAAGCAGCGGCTTGTCATAAACCAGCGCGTCGATTTTGTGCTTGCGCAGTCCGCTCAGGCCGTCCTGCAAACTGGAGAATTTCTGGTAGGTTATTCGCAGATGGGTGAGCGCGTCCTCGCTGGAGGTTCCGGCCAACGCGCCAACGCGCGCAGCCGATAAATCGCTGACACCATGGACCACGCCTTGAAGGTGCTTGATCGTCAGCACCGACGTGATGCTCGCCGTGAAGACGGCGATAGTGACGATCGAGCCGACCATCCACACGATTGCCACGATGCGTCCGGGCAAGGTTCGCGGACCGAAACTCCCAGTGACACGCTGCGTCATAGCGACTGTGGACCACCAGACGCCCGAGCTCAGTCCCTTGGCCACGCCGCCGCCGAAATCTTCATTGTGACGCCGCTCGAAGAGCCAGATCAGTATACCGACGCCTAAAGCCAATCCGACCAGAGCCCCGATCGCTTGCATGAACCCGAACGAGGTCAAGGTGCGGATGATCGGCTGCCAGCTCGCCTCGCCTCCAGCCGGAACGGCAATGCCCAGTCCCGTGGCGTAGAAGGGTTGCGTGAAATCCAGAACGCGCACGCGCCCAGCCGTCACGGTCAGTGCCGCCACGGCGACGTCGTACTTTCCCGACGCCACGCCGTCGATCAGCCCTTGCACGTTCGGCTCCTCGACGATGCGGTAATGCAGGTGCAATTCATCGGCGACATGACGCCAGAGATCGATGCTGATGCCTTGCCAGGTGCCGTTGGCGGCCTTCATCGCAAAGGGCGGCGCCTGCTTCGTGCCGATCACCAGTTCCCGTTGCGATGCAACGTCCGCATTCTCCGCTGTCTGCGCGCGGCATGGCCCGGCGAAGGTCAATGCCGCGCCGATCAGCGTAGCAAACATAGGCGACAGGCGCATCGTCACGCGCTCCGCAGCGGCGCTGACATCCAACCTCGCACTCTAGCACCATATGGCGATCATGCGGCGAGGTTTGATGGCCGCCGGCTGGACCGGCCGCGCTGTGCTATCGTCGATGCCGCAGTGGGTGTGGCAGGCAGGAACGGAGAGGCGGCATGTCACTGGGGGCACTTGCGACGACCAGCGTCGGCAGCTTGCCGCGGCCGGCATGGCTGGCGGCGACCGCGCGCAGTGACGTCACCTTCCGTATGTCCGGCGATCCGCTCGAGGAAGCGCTCGACGACGCGACCGTCTTGGTGCTGCGCGAGCAGGAAGAGCTCGGCCTCGACATTCTGACCGACGGCGAGATGCGGCGGACGCATTTCATTTTTCATATCGCCGGCGCCTGGGACGGCATTGATACGCGCAACCTCGCCACCAAGACCACCTACCGCAATCGCGCCGCCAATCGGCTGGTGCCGCGCGTCACCGGCAAGATCGTGCGCCGCGGCCCGGCCTCGGTCGGCGATCTGACCGCCGCCAAGGCGCATACCGCGCGGCCGCTGAAGATGGCGGTGCCGGGGCCGATGACGGTGGTCGACAGCGTATTGAACGGCTTCTACGCCGATGAGGCGGAGTTCGCCTTCGACGCCGCGGCCGCCATCAACGGCGAGCTGCGCGATCTGCAGGCCGCCGGCTGCGCGGTGCTGCAAATCGACGAGCCGGCGATGACGCGCTATCACGACAAGGTCGCCGCCTACGGCGCCAAAGCGCTCGACCGCTGTCTCGACGGCATCACGGTGCCGACCGTCGTGCATCTGTGTTATGGCTATCCCGGCGGCGGCGAGCGGCAGCATCAATACAAATACGAAGACCTGCTGCCGCGCCTGATGCAGACGCGCATCGGCGGCTTCACCGTCGAATTCGGCCGCAGCGCCTTCGATCCGCAAGTGCTGAAACTGTGTGGCGACCGCATCGTCATGTTCGGCTGCGTCGATCCGGGCGATTCGCCGGCGCCCGCGGCCGATGCGATCGAGCGCCGGGTCGCGCAAGCACTTGAGTGGCTCGATCCCAAACAGGTGTGGCTCGCGCCCGACTGCGGCCTGATGACCATCAGCCGGGCCCTGGCGCACGAAAAACTGCGCGTCATGGTCGAGGCAGCCAAGCGGTTACGGGCCAGATTCTGATCCAGGGCAACGCCGGTACGCCATCAGCGCGGCGTGGCTCTTGACTCCGACCATATAGTTGAATATTCAACTATTGAACTTATAAGTAATGGACCTGAATGATGGTGACGCGCCCGTCCGAGAGCGGCCCGTCGCGCGCCGGCCGATCGATCGTGGTTGAGCTTGGTCCGGGCATCCCGCCGGTGCGTCGCGTTGCGACTGCGCTGGCGCGGCGCTTCTACCAGATATGCGTGACGCTGAGTGCCGACTCGGTCGCCGCAGCCGACCTGACGCCGTTGCAGTTTGCAGTCTTGGCTTGTCTCAACAAGAGAAACGGCGAGCCCGGAATAGATCAAAACGGCCTTGCCGCCCGGCTCGGCGTCGAACGATCCCATGTCAGCCTGCTGGTCGAGGAGCTTGGGAAAAGGGGTCTCCTGGAGCGGCGCGTGAACGGTGCCGACCGGCGCGCCCGGATTTTGCGGCTCACGCCAAAGGGCGATGGGATGTTTGACCGGCTTCGCAGCCAGAATACAGCCGCCAACGCGCGCGTTCTTGATCCGCTGACTGCGAAGGAGCGCGAGCTTTTGTTCGATTTGCTGATCCGCGTCATCAAGCAGAACACGGCTTATGCCCGCCCCGGAGCCGGCCGGCGCAAGCGGCGCGCCAGCGAGCCAGAATCCGGCAAAGACCGACCGTCATCTGTCAGGCCTCCCAGCGCGGCGCTCGGCAAGCAGGAGTAGCGCATGTTCACCAGGCGATGTGTTCTCTCGGCATCCGTTCTCGTCTTTGGCCTCGATCGAGCCGGCTTCGCGCAGGAGAAACCTTATCCCGACAGAGTGATCAAGCTGGTGGTGCCTTTTCCGGCGGGCGGACCGACCGATATTATGGGCCGTCTCGCCGGCCAACTGATCGCGCGGGCTCTCGGTCAGAATGTGGTGGTCGAGAACCGGCCGGGCGCCGGCGGCACGATCGGATCGCAGGATGTCGCTCATGCAAATGCCGATGGCTATACATTGCTGTTGGGCGGCACCAATACCAACGCAATCAACGCGGCGATCTATAAGCATCTGGATTACAACCCCGTCAAAGATTTCACGCCGATCGCATCCATCGCGGTCGATTCCTCCGCGTTCGTGATTTCGCCGTCGATACCGGCAAAAACGCTTGCGGAATTTGTCGCCTATCTGAAAGCCAACCCGGGCAAGTTGACCGCCGGCGCGGTTCTCGGCATCGCGCCCCATGTCATGGTCGAATACTTCAAGGTCGTCACCGGCACCGACATGGTGTTCGTGCCCTATAAAGGCGGCCCTGCGCTCCTCCCCGATTTGCTCGGCGGCCGGATTCAGATGACGTTCGGCGCCAAGTCTTTTTTCCTGCCTTACATCCAGTCCGGCAAGCTGCGTCCGCTTGCGGTGACCAGCGAGGCGCGCTGGACCGAACTGCCGGATGTACCGACGATGCGCGAAAGCGGCTTTGCGAATTTCCCTGCCTATCAATGGTTCCTGGTGCTGGCGCCCGCCGGAACGCCGGCCGCGGTGATCGGCAAGCTCAATACGGCAATCAACCAAGGTTTGAAGTCGCCTGACATACAGGCCCAGTTGGCCAAGCTCGGAACCGAGGCAAGGATCCGCTCGCCGCAAGATCTGGCAAAGTTCATGGACGAAGAGGCCCAGCAATGGGCCAAGATGGTCTCTTCCGCCGATATCAAGCTCGACTGACGACCGCCGACTGACTGCGCTTATAGCTTCGCGGCCGCCCGCCCTGTAATATCGCGTCTATGAACGAGGCCGTCCGCCCGCACAAAATCGCCGCTTCGGCCTGTCCGCACGATTGCCCGTCGACCTGCGCGCTCGAGGTCGAGGTGGTCGATGGGCACACCATCGGCCGCGTCCGCGGCGCCGCCGACAATGCCTATACCGCCGGCGTGATCTGCGCCAAGGTCGCGCGTTACGCCGAGCGGGCGCATCATCCCGATCGGCTGTTGCAGCCGCTGCGCCGCACCGGCGCCAAAGGCTCCGGGCAATTTGCGCCGATCTCCTGGGACGACGCGCTCGATCTTGTCGCCGAAGCCTTCACCCGCGCCGAAGCGCGCCACGGCTCGGAAGCGGTGTGGCCGTATTATTATGCCGGCACCATGGGCTATGTGCAGCGCGACGGCATCCACCGCCTGCGCCATGCCAAGAAATATTCCGGCTTCTTCTCGACCATCTGCGTCAATCCGGCCTTCACCGGCTTCATCGCCGGCACCGGCAAGCTCGCCGGCGCCGATCCGCGCGAGATGGCGAAATCCGATTGCGTGGTGATCTGGGGCACCAATGCGGTCAACACCCAGGTCAATGTGATGACGCACGCGACGCGCGCCCGCAAGGAACGCGGCGCCAAGATCGTCGCCATCGACGTCTACATGAACGCCACCATGAAGCAGGCCGACCTGCCGGTGCTGATCCGGCCCGGCACCGACGGGGCGCTCGCTTGCGCGGTGATGCATTGCCTGTTCCGCGACGGCAAGGCCGACTGGGATTATCTGGAGCGCTACACCGACGCGCCGCACGAACTCGCCGCGCACGTGCGTACGCGCGATCCGGCATGGGCGTCGCGCATCGCCGGCTGCCCGGCCGAGACCATCGAGGCCTTCGCGCGGCTCGTCGGCGACAACAAGCGCACCTTCTTCCGGCTCGGCTACGGCTTCTCGCGGTCGCGCAACGGCGCGGTCAACATGCACGCGGCGAGTTGCATCGCCGCCGTCACCGGCGCCTGGCAGCTCGAAGGCGGCGGCGCCTTCCACAACAACGGCGGCGTCTTTCATCTCAACAACAGCGTCATCGAGGGTAGCGATCTGCGCGACCCAAAAATCCGTATGCTCGACCAGTCGCGCATCGGCGCCATTCTGACCGGCGACAAGGAAGCGCTGATCGGCGGGCCGCCGGTCACCGCGCTCCTGATCCAGAACACCAATCCGGTGTCGGTCGCACCCGATCAGGAAACCGTCAAGCGCGGCTTTGCCCGCGACGATCTGTTCGTCGCCGTGCACGAGCAGTTCATGACCGACACCGCCAAGGCCGCCGACATCGTGCTGCCGGCCACCATGTTCGTCGAGCACGACGATTTTTATACCTCCGGCGGCAGCCAATACATTCTGCTCGGGCCGAAATTGATCGAGCCGCCCGGCGAATGCCGCTCCAACCACGACGCGATTTGCGCGCTGGGAAAGCGCCTCGGCGCCGAACATCCGGGCTTTGCCATGACGCCGCGCGAATTGATCGACATCAGCTTGCAGCAATCCGGCTGGGGCACGCTCGCCGAGTTCGAAAAGAACCGCTGGATCGACTGTCAGCCCGATTTCGCCAAGGCGCATTATCTCGACGGCTTCGCCTATCCCGACAAGAAATTCCATTTCAAGCCGGACTGGCCGCGAGTGCCGTTCCAGCGCTGGCACCGCGACGAGTCGCGCCGGCCGCTGCCGGAATTGCCCGACCACTGGGACGTCATCGAGGAGGCCGACGACGAGCATCCGTTCCGCCTCGCCACCTCGCCGGCGCGCGGCTTTCTCAATTCAACGTTCACCGAAACGCCGACTTCGCTCGCGCGCGAGCGGCGGCCGGAAGTGATGATCCATCCCGGCGATGCCGCCGCATGCGCCGTCGCCGACGGCGACGAAGTCGTGCTCGGCAACCGCCGCGGCCAAGTGCATCTGCACGCCAAACTGTTCGACGGCGTGCGCCGCGGCGTCCTGATCGCGGAATCGCTGTGGCCGAACTCGGCCTATGCCGACGGCCGCGGCATCAATACGCTCACCGGCGCCGACTCCATCGCCCCGTTCGGCGGCGCGGCGTTCCACGATAATAAGGTTTGGGTGAGGAAGGCTTGAGTCATCCGCCCCCGCGATAGCGGGGGAGGGGGACCGCGCGTAGCGCGGTGGAAGGGGCGCCGGACTCGAGGATATCTTCGGCGGCGAAAGTGAAGCTCGCAGCCCGGTAGAGGAGCGATGGGTAATTTGCTATACTCGTCTCATGGTCAAAGCACTTGAAGAAGCCATAGCCGAAGTGGAACGCCTGCCCGCCGAGGATCAGGAACAGATCGGGCGGACACTGCTCTCTCACGTCGAAAAGCTGCGCGCCTTGCGCGCGGAAATCGACAAGGGCCTCCGCTCGCTCGATGCGGGACAAGGAAGAGAGTCCAGCATCGACGATTTCATCCGGCAAAAGAACCGGTAGATGGCCGAGGCCAAGCGCGCGGCACTCTGGTCGCCCGAGGCGCTCGACAATCGCGAGAGGATTTGGGATTACTACGTCCGGGTTGCCGGCAGGCATACCGCTGAAAGGATACTCCGCGAAATCGCCGAAGTGATTGCGCTGATCGAAGATCATCCATTCGCGGGACGTGCGCGAAACGAGGTGCGCCCGGACCTGCGTTCGTTTGACGCCAACACTCACGTCGTCTTCTATCGTGTCGTCAACGACGCGCCGGAAATCGTGCGCGTGCTGGATGGGCGGCAGGATATCGAAGAGAAGTTTATGGGCCGGGACGGATAGTAACAGTCAGGCCGGTGGTCGTCTGTTGCTCACCGGCTAAAATCGTCACGTCCGCACGCCCGGCCACCCCGGCCCAGCATCAACCGGCACGATCTCCTTGCCGATCGGCCACAGCGCGATGCCGGCGAGCTTTAGGTGCGCCCAGGCGAACGGGATGCCGATGATGGTGACCGCCAAGAGCACCGCGGTGATGAGATGGCCGAGCGCCAGCCACCAGCCGGCGAGCACGAGCCAGATCAGATTGCCGGCAAAGCCGAACAGTCCGGTGCCGATATCGGGACGGCCGGAATATTGCGCGCGCGACACCGCCTTGCGGCCGAACGGCAACAGCGTATAGGACGCGGTATTGAACGCCGCCCAGGCCCAGGGCAGGCCGATGACGGTGATCGCCATGATGACGCCGGCAATGACCCAGGCGAGCGCCATCCACAAGCCGCCGAAGACGATCCAGAGGATATTCAGGAAGAGCGAGACCGGGCCGATCAGCTTTATCTAGGGCGGTGTATTGATAAATCTAGGTGGCTTGGCGGTTGGTCAATGTCTGCTTTACCCCGAAGGGAGACGCACGACGGCAGTCACGCAAGGTCCGCGAGGGGCCGGATTCGGACATTCAGGTGGTCGCGAGCACCTGACGTATGGCGCTGTCCATTGCGCCCTCGGCGACTTCGGATAGAGTTAGTGCATCGCTGCACTTGACCGATGCGCTCGATGTCAAAGCCGTCGCCAACGAGGTCGTCGCGTCTCTGGACGGCCATTATCAAATTCCAAAATTCTCCTCTCGGCCTGGCGGATTGACGCTCGCCCAAGCCTATCAGGTGGCGCCGTTGCTCCGCGCCGCCTTCGAGGCTCGCGGCGAAACAATAACCGGCCGCAAGATCGGGTTCACAAACCGTGAAATGTGGAAGGTGTACGAAGTCCAGTCGCCGATTTGGGGCTACATCACCAGCCGCACCACGCACGAAGTCGCAGCCACGCAGGCGATACGCATCAAGGATTTCGTGGCGCCTCGCATCGAGCCGGAGATCATATTCGGCCTGAAAGCGGCGCCGTTGCCGGCAATGAGCGAAGCCGCGTTGCTCGATTGCATCGCGTGGGTCGCGCTCGGCTATGAGGTTGTGCAGTCAATTTTTCCCGACTGGAAATTCGCAGCCGCGGACGCGGTCGCCGCACATTGCGTCCATGGCGCACTGGTGATCGGAGCACGTCACGCAATCGCTCCGCGCAAGACGCAGTGGCAGCACGAACTGGCCACGTTTAGGGTCGAGCTTTATTGCAACGGCAAACTGAGCCAACGGGGGAGCGGCGCTCTCGTACTCGATAGCCCGCTTTTGGCGCTTCGCAACTTAGTCGAATTGCTGGCGAGCGATACGCATAACCCGCCGCTGCGCGCAGGCGAGATTGTTTCGACAGGAACGTTGACGCTGGCAATGCCGGTCAGTGCAGGCGAAAGCTGGACGACGAAAGTCTCCGGCATTCCACTCGAAGAAATCGCTCTTCGCTTCGAATAGTGGCAACGATCCCTCCTTAAAAGCGCACAATGCCAAAAGGAGACACTCAGTGCAGTCACGCCTGAGCTGCGCGAACACGCTCCGTAAAGCTCATGATGTGCTCTTGGATGCTACTGGTGTGGGCTACAAGCTCCCCAGCCGAGTGCCGTATGACCGTTGTCGCATTGGCGGTCTCGTCCGCCATTGTCTCGATCTCTGCAAACGAAACGGCGACTTCTCTGACACCCGAGGCTGTCGCCTCGACATTTTGCGCAATTTCGTGCGTCGCCAAAGCCTGTTTATCGATCGCCGTAGCAATCCGGCCGGACAACTGATTAAGCTCGTGGACCGTGTCCAAGATCGCCGCGATCGTCGCGGCTGATTGCTCTGTCACATTTTGGATTTCTGCTGTCTTGTCTCGGATAACGTGGTTCGCTTTCGCCGTTTGCTCAGCGAGAGCTTTGACCTCCTGGGCCACAACCGCGAAGCCTCTGCCGGCTGCCCCCGCCCGCGCCGCTTCGATGGTTGCATTCAAGGCCAGGAGATTCGTCTGGGCCGCAATGCCGTTGATGAGACCGGTCATATCGCCGATCTCGCTCGCGGCCTTAGTCAACTCATTGATTGTGATATTCGCCTTATCGGCGCGGCTCACTGCTTCGTTGGTCAATCGAGAAGATTGCGTAATGGTCCCGCCAATATCGGAAATGGTCCTGGCCAGCTCGTTACCAGCTTCGGCAACGGTTGCGACTGTGAGGGTCGTCTCCGCGGATGTCGAAGATGCCGCAACGACCTGAGTCTTGGTGCGATCCGCCGACGCTCCGAGTGTGTTGGCGCTTGCCTCAAGTTCATGCGCTGCAGAGTTCAATCCATTCATTGAGTCTGTCATCTCCGCCTTGAAGCTATTGAGCAGCTGGCTCAACTTATCGGCGCGCCTATTTGTATCGGTCAAGTCCTGTTCTCGCCGTGCTCCAATTTTCTCAAGCTGCGCCGCTGTAGTCTCGGCCATGTGGCGCGATTGCTCGGCTGCCAGAAATGAATGTTTAATTGTCTGGCCAATAAAGGTCAGCATGGTCACTTCGATCACAACAAAACTGGCGTGAACGATAGCGCGTGGCAAGTCGCTCCCGCCGGGATAGACTGCGCTCGGCAGAATGTAGTTGAGCCCCAAGTGGTGTATGCTGATCAGTCCGGCTGCCAGCATGAGGACTCGCCAATCGCAAAATCCCGACAGCATTGCGAGCACCGCGAAATAGTAGAAGTGCATCTCGATTTGCCAAGGATGGCCGTTGAATGCGGCCACCAGCAGCGAAGTCTGCCCGACGAGTACCACCGCGATGGCGAAGGCGACGGTTGTGATCGGTCGGCCGGCGTAAAGCAGCGCCGCCGGCACGGCTGCCAGGGCGAAGCAAGCCAACGTGTTGTCAGTGACGTTCCGTCCGAGCAGCGCGCATATTGCGGCGAATATCGGCACGTGGACGATGCCCAGCGCTACCAGCGCCTTGGCGACTGATTGCCGAAATTTCTCCAATTCGGTCATTGGACATCGGTCTTGGCGAAAGCCGAGGGCCTCAGGCAGGCGGCAAGGGCTTGCGGATCGACGACGAGCCAGGCGGAGCCCTTCATAGCTTGTTCCACGTAATCGGGCCGCTCCGGCATTACGACCGCGATGAACTGAAAGCCGCCGAACCGCACAAATCGGGCGCCGGCACTGACGGCTCGAACCATTGTCTCGTTCGCCGCGGTCCAAGGTGCATAGACGACCGCAACGCCGGAGGTGGGATTGTTTGGCACTAGACCAATTCGCAATATGGAGATTAAGCTCGCGCAGATCAGAACTGCGATGACACCAACATCCAGTAGCGTCATCGAGCGTCGAAGGACGACGTCATTTGTTCTAAAGGGGACTATTTTCACAAATTATTACGTAAGACGATTTGCTTACCAAAAAATTAATCCTGGTGGGATCCGTCCCAATAACAGGCTCGCTCTGTGAGCGGATATGGGGGAGTACTCGTCCCGAATGTTGCCCGCTTGGAGTCATCGGCCGAAGTCAGCCGCCGTCGGCGGCACGTCTCCCTAAGCCCCGAAAGCGGCCATTGCCTGCGCGTCTATGAACCCATGTCCCGGATCGATCCGTTGCGGCTTCAATAGCGGCATCAGTCCCCCCAGCGGACGGATCACAATTATTGTGACCAGCTCTTGACATTCGTCCCTGTTACCGTTACATACTAGCGAATCATCTCGCCCTGTAGGGACGCCGTCCGGGTGATGCCGGGCGGCAGGGGCGAGGGCGGTGCCCGCGGGTGAGGCCTCATCAGCTTGGCTCCCGGGCGGTCCGGGCATCATGTCTGCCGGCATTACGACCGGCATGCGAGGTGCGTCG
>JBAQAB010000074.1:0-1887 GCA_049285535.1 Xanthobacteraceae bacterium | reverse complement strand
GTAGCGGCGGCGTTGCCGCAATGGGTGAGGAAAAATCCGCGGCCGACAACGAGCCGAGCTTGTCGCCGAGTTGCTCCCGCAGCACGCGCGTCGGTACTTCCTCGACCGCGCCCGGTTCGAGCTCGGCGAGCTGGAACGGGCCGAACGAGACTCGAATAAGCCGTGTCACCGTCAGCCCGAGATGTCCGAGCACATTGCGCACTTCGCGGTTCTTGCCCTCGCGAATGGCAAAGCCGAGCCACAAGTTCGAGCTCTGCACGCGCTCGAGGTCAGCCTTGATCGCGCCGTAGCGAATGCCGCTGATGGTGACGCCTTTGCGCAGTTGGTCGAGTTGCGCCTGGTTGACGGCGCCATGTGCGCGCACGCGATAGCGCCGCAGCCAGCCGGTGGCGGGCAGCTCCAGCACCCGCGCCAACGCGCCGTCATTGGTGAGGAGAAGAAGCCCTTCGGTGTTGAAGTCAAGCCGGCCGACGCTGATCAGCCGCGGCAGATTTGGCGGCGGTTTCTCGAATATGGTCGGCCGGCCGCGCGGGTCGACCCGGGTGGTCAAAAGCCCACGCGGCTTGTGATAAAGGAAAAGCCGCGTGCGCTCGCGCCCCGGCAGCGCCGCGCCGTCAACGCTGATGCGGTCGGTCGCGGTGACGTTGAGTGCGGGCGAATCGATCACGGCGCCATTGACGGCGACGCGGCCGGCGGCGATCCATTCCTCGGCCTCGCGGCGCGACGCGAGCCCGGCCCGCGCGATCACCTTGGCGATGCGTTCGCCGGATTTGTGCTCAGGGTCAGAGGTCATCTGCGCCTTATATTGTCATGTCCGGCCACCCGGGTCCGGCCTTCGGCCGGCCCAAGTGCAAGCTTGTGCCGGGCATCCACGTCTTTATACACCCCCAACGGACAAAGACGCGGATGGCCCGGGTCAAGCCCGGTCATGACGATAAATGCCCTTATTCATGGATATGGCCTTAGCCGAAGCTCGCGCCGCCGGTGACTGCGGCGAGGTGCCGGTCGGCTGCGTCATTGTGCGTAACGGCGAGGTCATCGCGCGCGCCGGCAATCGCACGCTGGCCGAGCGGGATCCGACCGCACATGCCGAAATGATCGCCATCCGCGAGGCGTCGCGCCGGCTGCACTCCGAACGCCTCGACGATTGCGACCTCTATGTCACGCTCGAGCCCTGCGCCATGTGCGCCGGCGCGGTCGCATTCGCCCGTATCCGCCGGCTCTATTACGGCGCCGCCGATGCCAAAGGCGGCGCGGTCGACAATGGCGTGAAATTTTTCGCTTCGCCGACCTGCCATCACCGGCCGGAGGTTTATGGCGGACTCGCAGACGCGGACGCCTCAAGCCTGCTGAAAGAGTTCTTTCGCGAACGCAGATGATCATCCCGTAAGCAGCGCGCCAAGCTTCTCCTTCATCTCGGTCTTGGCCGCTTCGCCGGTGCGGATGATCGAGCTTGCCTGGGAAAAGTCCATGCCGCGAAATAGGCCCACATTCGGCCGGATAACAAGGTCGGGTGCGGCATGGCGCAATTTGGCGGCGAGAATGGCGCTGCCCATGACCAATACCGTGATGTAAAGACTTTCCCAGATACTCGGCATGTCGGTGCGTTCCGCCATCGGCGCGCCGAATACGTCGACCGCGACGACGACATCGGCGCTCCCGGCGAGCTTGTCGTAAGGCAGCGGGTTGGTGGTTCCGCCGTCGATCAGAACGCGGCCGTCCAGCAAGACGGGCTGGAAAATTCCCGGAATGGCGATCGAGGCAGCGAGCGCGGGACGCAATGGTCCGGCCGACAGGGGCGCTTCCTCGCGGCGGTGCAGGTCGGTCGCCATGACTGTCAGCGGGATTTTGAGCATCGAAAAATCCGGCGGCACCGCTTCCGGCAGG
>JBAQAB010000073.1:0-6440 GCA_049285535.1 Xanthobacteraceae bacterium | reverse complement strand
GTTGCGGCAGGTCGCGGTGGACGGCTCGAAGGCTTATTTCGACACCAATAATTCCGAGCACCACCACTTCTTCATCGAAGACCAGGACGATCTTCTGGATATCCCATCGAGCGACGTGGTGGTCGGCAAGGCTCCGGTGGCGCCCGAGGGCTACGAGATCGCGCGCATCGACGTGGTCGTGCGGCTGCGGCGGAAGCAGCGCTGACGCGGCCGATTAGTCGTCGATCTTTTCACCCGGATAAACGCCCCACAGCTCGTTCTGCTGGATCCAGCCTTCAAAACCTTTGCCGCTGATCTGGCACCAGGTTCCGCTGCAGCCTTTGACCGCGCCCAGCACGCCGACCTGCAATCGCGCGGTCACCGCGCTTGTTGCGTCGGGTTTGTCATAGAGCGGCGCCAAGTCGGTCTTGGTCTTGAGCTGCACGGCGGCCATGCGCTTGCCCGACAATAGCGAGTGATAGACCCAGCCCTCCGAGCCGTCGGAATCGCGGATGCGCCGCCAGTCTTCGAATTCGGCGGTGATTTCGACTGGCCAGCCGACGCGGGTATAGATCCAGGAGACGTCATGGTCTTTGTCAGGGCCGTCGCGCACCGCGACGCGGTCCGCCTTCACGCTGACGAAGCGTGGAACCGGCAGCCCGCTCGGCGGTGAATCGGCGGCGCGCGCCAGGCCCGCCGCGCAGATCAGGACAACGGCGCCCACGATTGCGGCGTGCAGCAAAACAAACGGCTTGCCGGGACGGAATGTCATCGCAACTTGCCCGAATCCCACGGTCGATGTCCCGCCGCGCCGAAGCAGCCCGGCGCGCTTTGTGGCAGCGCGGCCATCTGGTAGAGAGACTTTAATGAACCGCCTCCCGCCGTAATGTCGGCGAGCGGGGTTAAGGAGAACTGAACGGGCGGATGCGGCAAACAGTCATTGCAACATTCTGAAGTTGCACGCTGAATTGTGTTTTCGTTCCGGGCGATCTGCGCGAAGAGGCAGCGAATGGCGACGGGCAAGAAGCCGCTGGTCGTAGTCACCCGCCGGCTGCCGGACAGCGTCGAAATGCGCATGCGCGAATTGTTCGACGCCCGGCTCAATGCCGACGACAAGCCGATGAGTCAGGCGCAGCTCGTCGAGGCGGCGAAGACCGCCGACGTCATCGTCCCGACGGTTACCGACCACATCGACCGAGCCGTGCTCAGCCAGTCCGGCGAGCGATTGAAGCTGATCGCCAATTTCGGCAACGGCGTCGACAACATCGACGTGGCGACTGCCGTACAGCGCGGGATCACCGTGACCAACACGCCCGGCGTGCTCACCGAAGATACCGCCGACATGACCATGGCGCTGATCCTCGCGGTGCCGCGCCGCCTCGCCGAGGGTGCGCAAGTCCTGATCGGCGACCGCGAATGGAGCGGTTGGAGCCCGACCTGGATGCTCGGCCACCGCATCTGGGGCAAACGCCTTGGCATTGTCGGCATGGGCCGTATCGGCCAGGCCGTGGCGCGCCGGGCGCAGGCTTTCGGCTTGAAGATTCACTATCACGACCGCCGCCGCGTTCCGGCGGAGCTCGAGGAAGAGCTACATGCGACCTATTGGGAGAGCCTCGATCAGATGCTGGCCCGCATGGACATCATCTCGATCCATTGCCCGCACACGCCCGCGACCTATCATTTGCTTTCGGCGCGCCGCCTCAAGCTGATCCGGCCCGAAGCCTACGTCGTCAACACCGCCCGCGGCGAGGTGATCGACGAGAACGCGCTTACGCGCCTGATCGAGGCGGAGGAAATCGCCGGCGCGGGGCTGGATGTGTTCGAGCACGAGCCCGCGGTGAGCCCCAAGCTCGTCAAATTGGCGCGCGCCGGCAAAGTTGTGCTGCTGCCGCATCTCGCCTCGGCGACGGTCGAGGGCCGCGTCGACATGGGCGAGAAGGTCATCATCAATATCAAGACATTCCTCGACGGCCACCGCCCGCCGGATCGCGTTCTGCCGTCGATGTTGTAAGCGCCTTCGCAACCGTTAGTTCGCCAGTGGCCAATCGTCCGGCCCCATCACCGGCCGCATGCCTTCGACCTTGCGCGTATCGCCGCTTGGGAGGCACAGCATGTCGATCGAGACAATGCCTGGAAAGACGTTGGTCCGATTGCGATAGAAATTGTCGGGACGATAAAGCGGCGCAGATGCCAATAGCAGGTGTAACCGAATTCGCGAATTTGCCGGATCAAATCGGCGGATTGATGCCGGCGGTCGTTCTCGACATAGAGTGCCGGCCGAAAGCGCGCGATCGTTTGCGTCGCGCCGGCGATGACGGATTGCTCGCGGCCTTCGACGTCAATCTTGATGAACTGGCACGCCGGAAGCTGCAGGCTGTCGACGGTCAACACGTCGACGCGTTCGCCGCCTTCGCTGCTTAACTCGATACCGCCGAAATTTCCGGGCTTGCTGTGATCCGTAACCGGCACAAAAGCCTGGCCCGCCTCTGTGCCGGCTGCCGCCTGAATCGCGCGAACATTGCCGATCTCGTTGAGGGCGAGATTGGCGCATAGCAGCTGATAAACGGCCCGTTGCGGCTCGATGGCGACGACGGCGCCGCGCGGCCCTACGATCTGGGCGAGCGAAAGCGTCAGCGCGCCGATATTGGCGCCGACGTCGACGACGCATGCGCCGGGCGCGGCGAGTTGTGCAAAGAGCCTGATTTCGCCCTGCGAATACTCGCCGTAACAATCGAGTGACCGGCCTACAAAAAGGTCGTTTATGTTGTAAGCCATCAGTCCGTGGCGGGTGCGCTTGATCCGCACACTGCCGTTGGCTAACAGAACCGCGTCGGCATTCATCCACCGCTCCCTCGATCTTCGCCACAGTAACCGCAACCACAACGGGCGAGAAGCGAACTTGAAATGAGCGGGATTTTATCCTGGCGCCGCGCGACACGAACGGGCGTGGGTCTCGGCTTCGCGGTTGCCATCGCGATATTCGGCGCGCCGGCGGATCTTGCCGGGCAGGTTCTCGGTCAACCGCAAACCGCAATTCCGCAAGCGGTCCCGGTCGCCGCCAGCAACGGCATGGTGGTAACGCAGGAGGCCCGCGCGGTGCATATCGGCGTCGACATCCTGCAGCATGGCGGCAATGCGGTGGATGCCGCCGTCGCGGTCGGTTTCGCGCTCGCCGTCAGCTATCCGCGCGCCGGCAATGTCGGCGGCGGCGGCTTCATGGTGATTCACCTCGCCGGCGGCCGGGATACCGCCATCGACTATCGCGAGGCCGCGCCGGCGGCGATCAATGCCAAGAGCTTCCTCGACGACCAAGGCAACGCCGATCCGCAGAAGTCGCGCACGTCGGCGCTCGCCATCGGCGTGCCGGGCACGGTGGCGGGCTTGGCGCTGGCCGAGAAGGAATATGGCTCCGGCCATTTCACGCTTGCCGATCTGATCGCGCCCGCGATCGCCATGGCGCGCGACGGCATCACGCTCGACGACGATATGACCAACGAGCAGACCAATATTCTGGCGCGGCTCGCGCATTGGCCGGCGTCTGCCAAGATCTTTCTGAAAGCGGACGGCAGCGGGCTGTCGGCCGGTGATCGATTGGTGCAGAGCGACCTTGCCGACACGCTGCAAACCATCGCGCGCGACGGTCCGGACGCGTTCTACCAGGGGCCGATCGCGTGGAAGATCGCCGCGGCCGTGCAAAGCGCCGGCGGAGTCATGACTGTCGACGATCTGAAAGATTACCGCGCCATCGAGCGGGCGCCGGTGCGCGGCAGCTATCGCGGCTACGACATCGTCTCGATGCCGCCGCCGTCCTCGGGCGGCGTCGAGCTTCTCGAGATGCTCAACATCCTCGAAGGCTACGACCTCGCGCACGATGACCAGGCGCAAACGTCCTTTCTGATGATCGAGGCAATGAAGCGTGCTTATGCGGATCGCGCGCTATTCCTCGGCGATCCCGAAACGGTCAAGGTTCCGGTGGGGAAACTCATCTCCAAGAGCTATGCCGCCACCCTGCGCGCCGGCATCGATCCCGAACATGCGACGCCGGCGAGCGCGATCCGCGCCGGCGGCAGCAGCGATCCCGAAGGCCATAACACCACGCATTTTTCGGTCGCCGACCGTTTCGGCAATGCGGTGTCCAATACCTACACGCTTAATTTCAGCTACGGCGTCGGCCTGGTCGCCGACGGCACCGGCATTCTGCTCAATAACGAGCTCGACGATTTCTCCGCCAAACCGGACTCGCCAAATGCCTACGGCCTGATCGGCTTCGAGGCCAACGAGCCCGGGCCGGGCAAGCGGCCGGTCTCGTCGATGACGCCGACCATCGTCTTGAAGGACGGCAAGCCGTTTCTCATCACCGGCTCGCCGGGAGGCAGCCGTATCATCACTGCCGTGCTGCAGGTGATCGTCAATGTGATCGACCGCGGCATGAGTATCGCGGACGCCGTCGCCGCGCCGCGTGTGCACAACCAATGGCAGCCCGATCAGGTCTTCGCCGAGCCCGCGGTACCGGCCGATGTCGTGGCCGCGCTGCAGGCGCGCGGCGACAAGGTGGTGCCGCAGCGGCCGTTCACCTCGGCCGAGTCGATCTTGATCACGCCCGAGGGTTTTGTCGGCGCCGCCGATCCACGCTCGCGCGGAGCGCTTGCAGTCGGCTATTAGCCAGGCACGTAATCCGCCTGCTTCACCGTCGACGCCAGCACGATAATCAACAGCGCGCACACCGCGACCGGCGCGAAGCCGGCGATCGGCGAATGGGTGAAGTCCCACAGCCAGCCGCCGACCACCGACAGCGCCATCGCCAGGCTGTAGCTGATGGTAAACATCCCCGCCGAGGTGCGGTGCACGTCGTCCGGCGCGCTGAGCACCGACGGCAGCGCCAAGGCCAGGATCAGCGTCACCGCGCCGGTAAAGCCGAGGATGGCCACCCAGAACACGATCCACGGCCCATGCATGGTCAGCATGCCGACGAGGCAGATGAGCGCCAGCGTTCCGGTCGCGGCATAAGCCCACGGTTTTGTCACCAGCCGCCCGGCAATGCCGAGCATCAAAAACGCCGCCGGCAGCTGACCGAGATTGATGGCCGTGAGCGCGCTGCTGATGAGATCGGGCCGCCCGTCGGCGGTCATGTAGTCGGGCAAAAAGGCGTTGGTCACGAAATAGGTGGCGTTGACGCTGCCGAGGATGAGGCCAAGCTTCCAGATCAGCGGCCGCCGCCAGTCCGGCCACCAGCGGCGTCCCACCGCGGGTACGGCGCTTTTGGTGCCGCCGAGCTTTGGCGCGTAAAGCGCAACGAGCAATGCGGTGACCAGAACCGGAATTGACCAGACAACGAAGTTCAGCCGCCAGCTGTTATGCACGAGCGGCAGGATCAGCGGGATGGTGAGCCCCGCGGCGAGGACTTCGCCGATCAGGAGGCCGGTCGTATAGACCGCGGTGGCAAAGCCGATGCGCTGCGGAAACCAGGTCCGCACCAAGGGCGGCAGCGAGGGCTGCATGATCGAGACGCCCGCCGCCATGACGATGGTCGATGCATAGAGGAAGGCGGGATCGGAAAATGCCGCGCGCGCCGCCGAGCCGGCGGCATTGAGCAGCAAGCCCACGACCAGCGCCGGCACGATACCGAAACGGGCGATCAACAGCGCGCCCGGCACCGCGGCGATCGCAAACAGCATTGGCGGCAGGCTCGACAGCCAGCCGATGCCCGTCTCCGACAAGTGAAGATCGGCGTGGAGCAGCGGCACAACGGGCGGCACCGCCAAGACAGTCAGCCGCAAACATGCGCCGGAGAGCCACAGCAGCGACAGGGCGACGATGCCCGAACGGGCGGATTGCTCGATGTGATTTTCCACGATGGTCCCGGCGGCAGTCTCAATGGCGGTCGGTTCTTACCAGAGATGCGTAGACCGCGCCGAGTCCCATCAGCAGGGAGGTGCCAAGAAACACCGCACGCATGCCGATATGGCCGCCGACAAAGCCGCCGAGCAGCGGGCCGACAACCTGGCCGGCATATTGCGAGGACGTCGAATAACCGAGCACGCGGCCGACGATGCCGTCCGGCACATTGTGGCGGATGATGCTGGTGACGCAAGGCAGCAAGCCGCCGAGCGCCAGCCCCATGAGAAAGCGCAAGGCGACGAGCTGCCAGCCCGTCGTGACGAAAGCCTGCGGGATCAAGAGCAGCGCGGAGACAACCAGCGCGCCGATCATCACGCGCCAATGCCCGCTGCGGTCGGCGATCCGGCCGAGCCGCGATGCCGACAGGATGCTGCCGAGCGCCGCCGCCGACATGGCGATGCCCGACACGATGGTGACGCGCGAAGCCTCGACGAGCTGCCCGACATAGATCGTGATGATCGGCTCGATCGACATATTGGCGAGCATCAACAGCAATCCCATGACCAGCATGGCGACGACCGGCCGCTTGTCGGGAATCTGCGACCACCCCGCCTGTGCGGTTG
>JBAQAB010000072.1:0-1609 GCA_049285535.1 Xanthobacteraceae bacterium | reverse complement strand
CGACCTTTGTCACGAGGCTCCGGCCCCGCCGGTTACCCGGCCAAGCCGCTCGTCAGCTACCAGATCAATCGACAACTCTCTGGGTGGAATCTTCCTCCACTGATGATTCGCGCCTTCGGGGCGCACGACCATTAGGCGACGTCGTTATGCATACTAGCCGCCCTCGCGGCGGCCTCGACGGAGGTGCTATGATTACGCTCTATTCGTATCCTGAGTTATTCGGCGTTGCCGACAACAACGGTTATGGCCTGAAGGTATTCGCCTTCATGCGGTTAGCCGGCGTGATATTTCGGCATGAGCACATTTTTGATGCTTCAGCGGCGCCGCGCGGGCAGCTTCCCTATATCGTCGACGACGATGAGACAATCGGCGACAGCGAGACAATTATCGCCCATCTCGTTCGCAAATACCGCTTGACCATCGACGCCGCATTGAACACCCCGCATCGAGACACGAGCCTTCTTATCACCCGGATGCTTGATGACCTCTATTGGGTTATGTCCTACTCACGCTGGAAAGACGAGCGTTACTGGCCGGCTTTTCGCAATGCACTTACCAGGGAGCATCCGAGCCTCACCGAAGCTGGATTTCGTAAGGGTCAGGAGTACAATTTTCAGCGGTATTATTTTCAAGGCATTGGACGCTATCCGCCAGACGCTGCTTACGCACGCGGGCTCGCCGATCTAAACGTGCTTGCCAACATGGTGCCGGCCACAGGCTACGTGCATGGGCCCAAACCCACTAGCATCGATGCCGGCATCTATGGCTTCATCGCCAACATCCATTTCTATGATATCGATACGCCGTTGAAACAATTCGTATCGTCGCGGCAAAATCTCGTGCGCCACTGCACTGCCATCCATGCCGCGATCGCATTCGGGTAAGAGCTCCCTGTGCGAAGCTGAACCACGTTGGGACGGTTAGTTCGCGAAACATTCGAGCACGCGGCCTCTTGTTGTGCTCAGCCGACCGAAAAGCAGAGAGGTTACGCCGGCTCATCAACGCCCGATCGGCGCTTTCCGCGCAATGTCGGCTTCCCTCTTCCCCGGCAATCCGGGCCGGAAACTGAGGGTATAGCGCAATTTTTGCACTCGAGGAATTTCCCACAATTTTTGCGAAGGGGTAGGGGGCGCGTCGAGCCGATGAATTTTGGGGGCACGCCTTGGCACAAGCGATAAAATTGCACCAATGCGCGCGAGACGGGGCGTAGAAAGAAGCAACTAACAAATACATCACGTGCGGAAACTTAGTTGATTGTCCGTATCACATCCTGGTATGATGTTCTCGCTGAAAAGCGAGCCTGCAAGCGGCGACGGATGCCCGCAGGCTCTGACCTCAACTCCACTGGAGGAGATTAAATGGTTGAGGCTAATCACAGAGTACACCTAAGCCCGACATCAAACCATGCCCAGCGCCGAGCAATGGGCCGAGCGGTTAGGGTTCTGGCCATCCGTGAGGCGGTCAAAGCAGTTAAACAGCGGATGCGGGCTCAGGGCCTCAAGGTCCATTACATCCCGCGTAACGTCATTGTCGCCGCCGCGGACGATTACCTTGCCGTCCATCGCTCAGAGCTTTTCACGGAAGCAACAAAGATCGTTGAGCGCTGGCA
>JBAQAB010000071.1:0-5048 GCA_049285535.1 Xanthobacteraceae bacterium | reverse complement strand
GGTGCTCGATGCGGCGGGGGCTCGCCGCGCGCCGCCGTTGCCCGCGCTGCGGCCGCCGCCGGCTTTGATGCTTTGCTTCAGCGCGTCCATCAGGTTGATGACGTTCGACGGCTCGCGCTCCTTCGGCCGCTCGATCTTCTCGCCCTTCTGCTTTTTGCGCAGCAGATCCTTGAGCGCGTCTTCGTATTGGTCCTTGAATTCCGCCGGCTTGAAGTGCCCGGTCTTGGTCTCGACGATGTGGATCGCCAGATCGAGCATGTCCTTCGGGATCTTCTCGTCTTCGACGGAATCGAAATATTCGTCTTCCTTGCGCACCTCGTACGGGTAACGCAGCGTCAGCCCGACCATGCCCTTGCCGCGGGCCTCGAGCGCGATGATGTGCTCGCGCGAGGTGAACACCACCTTGCCGAGCGCTACCATGCCTTCCTTGCGGATCGCCTCGCGGATCACGGCAAAGGCCTGCTGGCCGACTTCCCCGTCCGGCACGATGTAATAGGGATCGCGGATATAGAGCTCGTCGATCTCGTTGCGCGGCACGAACTCTTCGATGTCGATGACGTGCTTGCTTTCGATGGCGACGGCTTCGAGCTCGTCCGGCTCGAGCTCGATATATTCGCCCTTGGCCAGCTCGTAGCCCTTGATGATATCGGCGTTGGCGACCTCGTCGCCGGTATCGGCATCGACCTTCTTGTAGCGGATGCGGTTGCCGGTCTCTTTGTTGAGCTGATGGAAGCTGATCTTTTCCCGCTCCGACGTCGCCGGAAACAAAGCGATGGGGCAGGAGACGAGTGACAGCTTCAAATAGCCTTTCCAATACGCACGCGGGGCCACGATGCTACTCCGTTACTCGGAGCATGATCCCGAAAAAGCCTGCCTCGGACTTGATCCGGGGTGGAAGCCGGTTTCGGAAAAGATCATGCCCAACAGGGTCTGAGACTGGACTCAACGATATCAGGGAACCGACGTTCCACAAGGGAACTCGGCCGCGGTAGTTATCAACCGTTTCGGCTTTGTTCCTCCCGATGTAGATAATGTCTCAGTTTGAAATACGGTGCGGCGTCCGCCATGTGAGCGAGGCCTTACGGGAAAAATGCATGTCGTATGCGGCGGACCTGATTGATGAACAGTAGACAGAGAAAATGGGTCACTCTAGCTGCGGCAGGAAGCGTCAGCGGTGTAGCGATGCTCTTGTTATTTCGGTCGATATCCATCGCGACAGGAACGGCGACCGGGGTCATCTTGGCGATTATCGTCCTCAAACATTTGGCGCTGGCTCTTATTGTTGGTTCGCCGCTTGCAGCCTTGTTTCGAAATATCAGGCCGAAATTGCGCTCTCATTGTCCACTGGCAAAACCCTAAACAACTCAAACTGAGACACTGCCCGATGTTAGGCCTAGACTCTCGATGCGATTCGACGATTCGGGAGTGTGAAGTCATGCCGGCCAGCAACGCACTGAGAAAACAGCCACCGCTCCCCGCGGAAAAGACCGCGCCCCGGCTGTTTCATGCCCGGATGGTGGTGACGCGGGTCGAGGAATGGTGCGTCGAAGCCGAGACGCCGGAGGAAGCCGGGGCGCTCTTTGCCTCAGGCGCCGGCCACCGCTGCACGCCGGGCGAGAGCATCCAGGTCGAGCTCGAGCAGCTCATCGACGAGTAACGCGCGGGGCGCGGGTAGCGATTTACCGCTGTCTTTGGCTTGGTCGAGGACGAACGCGCAGCAATTCTTTTATAATCGACGAGGCGGCTTTCGCCGTCGCAAATCGGACATTTCCCGGTGTAAGCTTGCGCCTGCGATAAGCCGGAAACGGCTCATTTGAGCGGCATTTTCTGTTGAGTCATTCATTGCGGATGTCATGACGACGGCTGATGGCTCGATGATGCCGCCGCCTGCGGGCGCGGTCAATTTCCTCGGCAAGGAGGCGGCCTATTGGCGGCTGCGCATCAAAGGCGCGGCGCTTCTCGTGCTCACGCTCGGCATCTATCGCTTCTGGTTCGCGACCGACGTACGCCGGTACCTCTGGTCGAATACCGAGATCGGCGGTGAGACGCTGGAATATACCGGGCTCGCCACCGAGCTCCTCGGCGGTTTTCTGATCGCGGTCACCATCGTTGGGCCGCTTTACACCGCGATCGCCACGGCGGCACTGGCGCTCGAGACCGCGGCGGCCGCGATTGGTGCTGTCGGCTTTTTGCTCCTGGTGCTGCTCAGCCAGTTCGCGCTCTACCGGGCGCGCCGTTACCGGCTGACCCGTACGGTATTGCGCGGCGTGCGTTTCGATCAGCACGGCTCGGCCTGGCGCTATGCGCTGTTTGCGCTGCTGTGTTGGACGCTTGCCGCCGTGACGCTCGGGCTCGCTTATCCGTGGGCGCAGGCGAGCCTGCAGCGTTACAAGATGCGCCACACCAGCTATGGCGACCTGCACGGTTCATTTGCCGGCTCGGGATGGGCGCTGTTCTGGCGCGGGCTGCCGATCTGGCTCGTTGTCGTCGGGCCCGTCGTGGTGGCCGTTATCGCGCTCGCCCGCCTGGTCGATTGGAATGCGCTCAACGCGATGATGGCGCAGGGCGATACCAAACCGCTGGCTTTGCTCGTCGGCAATACCGGGCTAGACGTCTTCGTCGTCGTCACGGCGGCCATCGGCACCAGCATCGCCATGGCGCTCCTGCTGTTTCCGCTGTTTGCCGCCATCATGATGCGGTGGTGGATTTCCGGCCTGCGTTTCGGCGCCATGACGGTGCGCTCGGAGTTGTCCACGGCCAAGGTCTATCGTCTTTATCTGCGCTTTCTGCTCTATGTCGTGCCGTATTTGCTCGTTGTCATGGTGATCGGCGGCGTGTTCGTTTTTTTGAGCGACAAATTGGTCGGATCGAGCCACGATTCCATGCCGGCCGAACTCCTCGCCAGCGCGGTCACGCTTGGCATCTATGTCACGATGGTGCTCGGCGCCTCGACGATCTATCAGGTCGTCGTCACCTTCGCGATGTGGCGGCTCGGCGTGCAATCGGCCGAGCTGACGGGAGCCGACGCGCTCGACGGCGTGCGCGCCAGCGGCGCGCCCGACTCGGCGCTCGGCGAGGGGCTGGTCGATGCGCTTGGCGTCGGGGGTATCTGATGCGGACGCTAAGGTTTGCGGAAAAATGACCGACCCGGTGACGACGGATGCGTCGCCGCGCGGAGCGGCCGTTTATTTCGACGGCACCTCGAGCGCGCGCAACGAAGTCGTTGTCGAAGTCGGTGCGAAGGCTTTGCTGATTCTGGCATGCCGCAATCAGGGCCGGGATCGTTTGCTCGACGAGTGGTCCTATGCCGATTTACGCCGCATGTCGGCGCCCGAGGGCGTGCTCCGCCTTGGGCGGCGCGGTGAAACCCTGCTGGCGCGTCTCGAGATCCGCGCGCCGGAGCTCGCTGCCGCGATCGAGGATCGTGCTGAGGCGCTCGATCGCGGCGGCGTGGCGGAGCGGCGGCTGCGGCGCAAAATCGTGGCGCTGAACTTCGCCGCCGCGGCGTCGCTCGTGGTCACCGCGGTGTTCGGGCTGCCGGCGCTGGCGAGCCGGATCATTCCGCTGGTGCCGCTCGCGGCCGAGCACAGGCTCGGCGACGCGATCGACCGCAACATTCGCGGCGCGCTCGACAGCCAGCATCTCGGCGCCGCCTTCGCCTGCGGCAGCGCGCCGAGCGAAATGGCCGGCCGCGCCGCGCTCGACAAGATGGTCGGTGAGCTCGACGCGGTCGCAGCGCTGCCGTTTCCCCTGCATGTCGAAGTGGTGCGGCGCGCCGAGCCCAACGCCATGGCGCTACCCGGCGGTCACGTCTACGTCGACAACGGGCTGATCGTCATCGCGCAGACGCCGGACGAACTGGCCGGTGTGCTGGCGCACGAGATCGGCCACGTCGCCCATCGCGACGGCACCCGCACCGTGCTGCAGACCGCCGGGTTGTCGTTCCTGTTCGGGATGATGCTCGGCGATTTCGTCGGCGGCGGCGCCGTGGTCATTGCCGCGAGGACGGTGCTGAAATCGTCCTATTCGCGCCGGGTCGAGGCGGCGGCCGACGCCTACAGCGTCGATCTGATGGCCAAAGCGGGCGGCGACCCGCATGCGCTCGCCGCGATCCTCAAGCGCATCGTCGGCGACAAGAAAGAGGGGATGAAGCTTTTGCTCGACCATCCCGAAACCAAGGACCGGATCGCCGCGATCGACGCCGTCGCGGTCGCCGGAACCCCGGTGCCGCTTCTTGACGCGGCGGACTGGAGCGCGCTGAAGCAGATTTGCGCCCCACTGCCGCCCAATGCTACCGGCAACGTCACCGCCCATTAGCCGGACCCATCATGCGCCGCCGCATCCTCCACGATCAGCCGATTTCGCGGCTTGCCGTCTGGGCGCGGCGCATCGCCTTGTTTTCGCTCGCCGCCACCTTCGTTGCCGTCATCATCGTGCGCTCAGGCGCGCTCGACATCGTTCCGGCGCTCTCCACTCTGGCTGGCGCCCTGGTGCTGGCCGGCGTCGCGATCCTGCTGGCGCTCGGCTCCGGCATCGTCATCTGGCGCGACGGCATCGGCGGCGGCCGGCACGCGGCAACCGCTTTGCTGCTCGGTTTCGCGCTGATCGCCTATCCGCTCTATCTCGGTGTCAAGGCCTACCGCCTGCCGGCAATCTTCGACATCACCACCGATCCAATCGACCCGCCGCAGTTCGACGCCATCGCGCGCTTGCGGCCGCGCGATGCCAATCCGATCGCTTATGCCGGTCTCTATACCGCGGAACAGCAGAATGCGGCCTATCCCGACATCGCCCCCGACGACACCACGGCGACGCCGCAGGAGGCCTACAACGCCGCGATGAAGGTCATCGCCAAGCGGCGCTGGCGGGTCGTCGATGCGCGGCCGCCGCAGGCGGCTCTGCCGCGCGCCGCCGATGCGCGGGCGCTGCCGGACACTGCGGTGCGAGACGGCATCATCGAGGCGGTGGCGCGCACGCCGATCCTCGGCTTCCGCGATGATGTCGTGGTGCGGGTGCGCGCGACCACCGACGGCGCCCGTATCGACGTG
>JBAQAB010000070.1:0-3113 GCA_049285535.1 Xanthobacteraceae bacterium | reverse complement strand
GTCCCCGGATCAGCCTTATGGCATCGTGCCGGAGAAAAAGATCTACAAGCCGCCGACGCTCGGCGAGCGTATGGAGCCGACGCGGTAGGATTGAACGCAGCGAGCACGGCTGTCGGGGGCCGGTTTGCTCGTGGGGCGGTGCTGAAAACCCTGTGGACCTGACTGGACGGCAGGATCCAGATCTAACGCGTAAACGTCGAATCGTGCTCGGGCGCGCTTTCAGCTCGCGGAGGTGATGTGTTGTCCAAAACAATGCTGATCGTTCTCGCGCTTGCCTGCGCCGTCCTGGGCCCCGCGAGCTACGCGCGTGCCGCCACCGGGCCGGAGGTCACAAGCTTCACCTTGTCGAACGGGCTGCAGGTTGTCGTGGTTCCGGATCATCGCGCGCCGGTCGTCACTCATATGATCTGGTACAAAGTCGGGGCCGCCGACGAGACGCCGGGTAAATCCGGCCTCGCTCACTTCCTCGAACATCTGATGTTCAAGGGCACCGTGAAGAATCCCGGCGCCACATTCTCACAGGACGTTGCCGAGATCGGCGGTCAGGAAAATGCTTTCACCGGCAGCGATTATACCGGCTTCTTTCAACGGGTGCCGCGCGCGCATCTCAAGGAGATGATGGCGTTCGAAGCCGACCGCATGACCGGTCTGGTGCTCAGTGACGACGTGGTGGAGCCCGAGCTGAAGGTGGTGCTCGAAGAGCAGAATATGCGGGTGGCCAATAATCCGGGTGCGCGATTGAGCGAGCAAATGGACGCCGCGCTCTACCTCAACCATCCCTATGGCCGTCCGGTGATCGGCTGGCGGCACGAAATTGAAAAGCTCGACCGTGACGATGCGCTGGCGTTTTATCGGCGATTCTACTCGCCGAATAATGCCGTCGTCGTCGTCGCCGGCGACGTCACGCCTGACGAGGTCAAGGCTGACACCGAGGAAACCTACGGCAAGGTCGCCGACCGCGCGCCGACCAATCTGCGGCAGCGGCCGATGGAGCCACAGCAAGAGGCGCCACGCACGGTCACGCTCGCCGATCCGCGCGTCGAGCAACCGAGCCTCAGCCGCGACTATCTGGTGCCATCGGAAACCACCGCCAAGCCCGGCGAGAGCGAGGCGCTCGATGTGCTCGCCCACGTGCTCGGCAGCGGCGAGGATTGCCGGCTGTACCGGACCCTGGTCGTCGATAAGGGCATCGCGCTCAACGCCGGCGCCTATTACTCCGGCACTGCGCTCGACTATGCCGAGTTCGGTGTCTATGGCGCGCCGAAACCCGGCGTCTCGTTGCGCGATATCGAGACCGGCATCGACGGCGTGCTCAACGACGTGATCGATCACGGCATCACCGCCGATGAGCTTGATCGCGCCAAGACCCGCCTGATCGCCGATGCCGTTTATGCGCAGGACAATCAGGTCACTTCAGCGCGCTGGTACGGCTCGGCGCTGGCGACCGGGCAGACCGTCGACATGGTCCGCTCCTGGCCCGACCGCATCCGTGCGGTAACTGCGGATGACGTGCAACAAGCCGCGCGAGCCTGGCTCGACCGCCGCCGGTCGGTGACCGGCTATCTCGTGCAGAGTCTGCAGCCTCAGGAGAGCCACTCGTGAATGCTTTCGCGCGCGCTTTGACCGGGTCACTCGGACGTCTGGTCGCGTCCCGACAGACAGCGGCAGCGGTGCTGGCACTGACGGTGACCGCGCTCCCGGCCCACGCCACCACGATCCAGCGCGTTGTCAGTCCCGGCGGCATCGAGGCCTGGCTGGTGCAGGAGCCGGCGGTCCCGCTGATCGCCGTGAATTTTGCTTTCGTCGGCGGCTCGGTCCAGGACCCGCCTGGCAAAGGGGGCACCGCCAATCTGGTCGCGTCGCTCCTTGACGAGGGCGCGGGCGATCTCGATTCAAAAGCTTTTGCCGACGCGCTCGAGCGCAAGGCCATCGAGTTGGATTTTTCCGCCGGACGCGACAATCTCGGCGGCTCGCTGCGCACGCTCACAGAAAACCGCGACCAAGCCTTCGACCTGTTGCGGTTGGCATTGACCGCGCCGCGCTTCGATGCCGCCGACGTCGAGCTTAACAGGGCGCAGATCCTGTCGATGCTGCGCCGCGAGACGACGAGTCCCGGCGATATCGCCAGCCGGCGCTGGTGGGAAACCGCGTTCGCGGGCCATCCGTACGGCAGGCCGGTCAGCGGCACCCCGGAAACGCTGCGCGCCATCACCATCGACGATCTGAAGGCCTACACGCATCGCGTGCTGGCGCGGCAAAACCTCAAAATTGCCGTGGTCGGCGATATCGATCCGGAAACCTTGAAGCCGCTGCTCGATCGCGTGTTCGGCGCGCTGCCGGCAAAGCCCGACCTGACGCCGGTCGCCAACGTCGTGCCGGCCGGCCTCGGCCGCCAGATCGACGTCAGCCTCGACGTACCGCAGGCTGTGGTCGATTTCGGCGGTCCCGGCCTTGCGCGCAAAGATCCGGATTTCATGGCCGCATATCTCATCAATCACATTCTCGGCGGCGGCTCGTCGGATTCCCGACTCTATCAGGAAGTGCGCGAGAAGCGCGGCCTTGCTTATTCGGTCTCCAACAGCCTGGTCTGGCTCGACCATTCCGCGGTGTTTCTCGGCGGCACCGCCACCCGCGCCGACCGTGCCGGGGAGACGGTCGATCTCATCCAGAAGGAAATCCATCGCTTTGCGGAAGAGGGTCCGACCGCCGCGGAGCTCGCCGAGGCCAAAAACTACGTCACCAGCTCGTTTGCGCTCAATCTCGATACCTCGACCAAGATTGCTTCGCTATTGGTGCAATTGCAGCTCGACAATCTCGGTATCGATTATTTCCAGCGCCGCACTGCGATGATCGACGCGGTCACGCTCGACGACGCCAAGCGCGTCGCCAAGCGGATCCTCGACAACGGCATGCTAGTGACGGTCGTGGGCAGGCCCGAGGGCGTCGCCTCGGCCGCCGTGCCAGACGGCGGCGCGGCAGGCTTAGGTGCGCGGCTTACACCCATGGCGCGCCCGCCGATGTCAGCGGCAAATTCCGAATTACGCTGAGCGGCAATTAAGGCTACGGTGACGCGCCATGCTTCGCGTCACCGGCCATATCGAGATCGACGAGCG
>JBAQAB010000069.1:0-6903 GCA_049285535.1 Xanthobacteraceae bacterium | reverse complement strand
GGTCCAGACTTTCCGCTCAGCCTCTATTGCACCACTTCCGCATAGACCACCGGGTCAAGCCCGGTGGTGACGAGGAAGAAAATGGCATCGCTGTTTGACATCACTCGCGGGTGGGTGCGCGCGCGAGAACGATAAGATTTGTCCTCCCCCGCTTGCGGGGGAGGGTAGGGAGGGGGCCCGCGGCCGTAACGCCTGCGCAAGCGTTGAACACTTGCCCCCTCTGGCATCGCTTCGCTCGCCGCCTCCCCCGCCGGCGGGGGAGGGAGGAAAGTAAGTTTACGCCCTCGCGTATTTGCCGCGGTTGAAGAAGCGGTCTTTCTGGTCGTCGTTGGCGGTTTCGCGATTCGATTTGATGAGGGCGACCTTGGCAAGCGCGGCTTTGACCGCCGGCCGTTCGTCGACCGCTTTGAACCAGCGCGCTAGGTTCGGATTGTCTTCCCACTTGACACCCTGGACGTCGTGATTGCGCGTCCACGGGAAGGTGGCGATGTCGGCGATCGAATATTCGTCGCCGCCGAGATAGGCCGAATGCCCGAGGCGCTTTTCCATCACCTCGTAGAGCCGCTTCACTTCGCTCTGATGGCGCGTCATCGAATAGGAGTGATCCTTGTCCTTTGGCGCGAACATCTTGAAATGGGTGAACTGGCCGAAATTCGGACCGACATTGGAGGTCTGGAACAACAACCACTGCAGCACGTCGTATTTCTTCGCCATGTCCTTGGGCAGAAATTTTCCGCTCTTCTCGGCGAGATACATCAGGATCGCGCCGGACTCGATCACGGTATACGGCTTGCCGCCGGGGCCGTCGGAATCGACGATCGCCGGGATCTTCGAATTCGGATTGATCTTGACGAAATCGGGATTGTACTGCTCGCCCTTCCACACGTCGACGAAATGCTCCTTGTAGGGGAGCTTGGTCTCTTCGAGCATGATGTAGATTTTCTGCACGTTCGGGCTGGTCAAGGCATAAAGATCGATCATGGCAATGTCCTCGGTTTCCTCTTTGGATTTTGGTCCGGATATCGGCGGAAGGCGGTGAACCTATCGGCCGTATCGGAGGCCGGCAAGGCGGCCAAAGCCCATCGCGTCTGGCCGGCGCATCACTTGTGCGACATCGCCGATGCCGCGTAGGTTCCGGGTGGGGCGAATAAAAACACGATCGCTAGGGAGAACCAACATGCAGCGCATCATCCGGCGGTTCGCCGCAATGGTTTTATTGGGCGCGGCGACGGCCGGCGTTGCAGGCGCGGCAAATGCGCAGGACAGCTATCCGAACCACGCAGTGCGATGGCTGGTCGGCTATCCGCCCGGCGGCTCGACCGACATCTGCGCCCGGCTGATCGGCAGTTATCTGTCGCAGGCCTTGCATCAGCAATTTCTGATCGAGAACCGGCCCGGCGCCGGCAACAACTTGGCCGCCGAGATGGCCGCCCATTCGCCGCCGGATGGCTACACGGTGTTCCTGGTCAATCCGGCCAACGCCATCAACGCCACGCTTTATAAAAATCTGCCGTTCGACTTTCTGCGCGACATGGCGCCGGTGGCCGGCTTCATCCGCGTGCCGAACGTGATGGAGGTGAACCCGAACGTGCCGGCGGATACGGTCAAGGAATTCATCGATTACGCCAAGGCCAATCCCGGCAAGGTCAACATGGCTTCATCCGGCATCGGCACCTCGGTCCATCTGTCGGGTGCGCTGTTCATGCTGATGACCGGCGTCAATCTGGTGCATGTGCCGTATCGCGGCGCCGGTCCGGCGCTGGTCGATATGCTGGGCGGCCAGGTGCAGGTGATGTTCGACAATCTGCCGTCGTCGATCGGTTACATCAAAGCCGGCAAGCTGCGCGCACTGGGGGTGACCACGGCGGAGCGTTCGAAAGCGCTGCCCGACGTGCCGACCGTCGCTGCGACTGTCCCGGGCTTTGAAGCCAGCGCCTGGTTCGGCATGGCGGTGCCGGCCGGCACGCCGCGCGATGTCGTCGAGACGCTCAATCGTGCGGTGAACGACGCGCTTGCCGATCCGGGCATCCAGGCCAAGCTCGCCGAGCTCGGCGGCACCTTGATCCCCGGCACGCCGGAAGATTTCGGCAAGCTCATCGCCGACGAAACCGACAAATGGGCCAAGGTGGTCAAGGCCACCGGCGCGACGGCGGAGTAGGCGGTGCTACCGTTGCAAAATATACGTCCGTCGTTTCCCGGATGCGGTGCAGCGCCATCAGCGCGTTTACGCGCGTCTTCGACGCGCTATGGCGGTGCACCGCTGGTCCGGGATCGTCGCAGGCTCGGCGATTGTAACGATCCCGGGTCTGCAGCGCACCACTTCGTGCTGCGCTGCGCCCGGGAAGCTCGGCTTGTTGTTGCGTTGGGCTTGCTCGCCGTCGCCGTGCCGGCGCTCGCGCAGGATTACCCGAACCGGCCGATCCATGCGCTCACCGCGGTCAGCGCCGGCGGCACCAGCGACATTTTCATGCGTGCCATGAGCCAGGAACTCGGCAAGCGCTGGGACCAGACCATCGTGGTCGAGGATCGGCCCGGCGGCTCGATGAATATCGGCGGCGAGGCCTGCGCCCAGGCGCCGAATGACGGCTATACCATCTGCATCCTGCCGCCGGAGACGCTCGCCTATAACAAGCTCTTGTTCAAAGGGCTGCCCTACGATCCGCAGCGGGATTTCGCGCCGATCACCAACCCGTTCTTCGCGACCCAGGTGCTGGTGGTGAGCGCCAAGCTCGGCGTGCATTCATTGACCGAACTGGCCGCGCTGTCGAAAGCGAGGCCGAAAACCTTGAGCTACACGGCGCCGTCGATTCCGCTGGTCGCGTTCATGGAACAATGGATCAAGTCGAACGGAGCGGACATCGTCAAAGTGCCGTTCCGCGGCGGCGGTGAAGCGGTCAACGACATGCTCAGCGGCTCGACGCCGGTGGCATTTTTCGGCGCCTCCAACTGGCTGTCGTTCATCAAGAACGGCACCGTTATTCCGCTTGCCGTGGACAGTCCGACGCGCTCGCCGCTTCTGCCCGACGTGCCGACGCTCGCCGAACTCGGCTATCATGGCGACCTCACCCGGCTTTATTTCGGCATCGTCGCGCCGGCCGGCACGCCGCAGCCGATCGTCCAAAAACTTTCCGAGGAGTTCGCCACGGTCGGTAAAGACCCGGACTTCCGCCAGAAACACATGATCGACGTCGGCCTCGAGCCGGTGTTCAGCACACCGGAGGAATTCGCAAACTTCCTCAAAGAGGACCGCGCCGCGTCCGCGCGTATCGTCAAAGAATCCGGCATGGAGCCGCAATGATCATTGAATGGCACACCCACGTTTATCCGCCCGAAGAAGACGCCGCCGATGCGCTGGCCTGGGACGGCAAGAGCGGCCCGACCTGGGCCGGCCGCTGCCCGATGACGCTGGAGAACGTGCTCGACGCGCATCATCGCTGCGGCATCGGCGTGACCGTCTTCAGCAACGCGGCGCATTACATGCGCGGCAAGCCGGAAGCCGACGAGCTCAAGGCGATCCAGCGCTGGTCCGATTACGCCGCCGAGATCCAGGCCGCGCACAAAGGCGTGCTTTATGGCTTCGCCACCATGCTGCCGTGCGGCGGGCCGGCCTTTATGAAAGAGACCGAGCGCGCCATCCGTCAGCTCGGGCTCAAAGGCATCCTCATCCATTCCAACCACAAGGGCCATTATCCCGACGACGACGAGGCGCGGCCGTTCTGGGAACTGGTGCAAGACCTCGATGTGCCGGTCTTCATCCATCCGCCGCATGTCGGCTTTGGTGAGGAGCGGGTGAAAGAATACCGGCTGGCGTCGAGCGTCGGCCGGCCGGCGGATCTTTGCCTCGCGCTGTCGCGGCTGATCGTGCGCGGCCTATTGGAAGATTTTCCGCGCGTGACGATCGTCGCTTCGCACGGCGGCGGCGGACTGTGGGAAGTGATCGGCCGGCTCAACTACGCCTATGAGCTGCAGGAGGAATGCTATTTCCTCGGGCCCTACACGCCGATCAAGATCAGGCACGAGCCCGGCTATTACGCCAAGCGGATGTATTTCGACACCGTGACCTATCATCCGCCGGCGGCGCAGATGGTCGTCGACAGCGCCGGCGCCGATCATGTGCTCTATGGCAGCGACGCACCGCCGCTGACCTCGCTCAAGCCCCGGGCGATCGCGCTGGTCGAAGGCCTGCGCGTCACCAGCGAACAGCGCGAGAAAATTTTTTGGCGCAACGCGGCAAAGCTGCTGAAACTCGACCTTGCGGGCGCATTGGCAGGCGCCGCGGAATAGCGATCTTGGTATTTTTTAAGAATTCCCAGTGGCTTACCGGAGGTGCCAGGGCACTGTGACCGCAGCGACACGTTACCCAATATTCCGCTGTGAATTCGCTCTAAGCACATAGATCGCGATGGACTACCCGTGGTCGGGAGGCGTTAAATTTAGGCGGAAGAGCGGGACTCACATGGGGGCCATGATGCGTCGCTCACTTATCACACCAGTACTCGCATCACACCAGTACTCGTAGCCAGTCTGCTCCTCGGCTTAGGCGCGACAGCGTTCGCGAAGCCGCATCATCCGCCGCCGCCACCGCCGCCTCCTCCGGCCTGGAGCTGGGCGGGATACTACGCCGGTGTCAATCTCGGCTATGGCTGGGGCAGTTCAAACACCAGCGAGCTTCATTGATTCCGGATCGGGTGCCGTCCTCAACACCGCGGGCACCACCGTGCATCCGGCCGGGATCCTTGGCGGTGGGCAAGTTGGATACAATTGGCAGTCCGGAAATTGGGTAACCGGTTTTGAAGCTGATATCCAAGGCACCGGTCAGCGCGGAAGCGGAACGATTTTTTGCCCTGCTGGCGTTTGTGCTGTCCTTCCCGTCACCGCGTCGATTACGGAAAAACTCGATTGGTTTGGGACCGTGCGTGGTCGCCTCGGTTGGACCGTGACGCCGGAGACGATGATCTACGCGACCGGCGGTCTAGCGTATGGCGAACTGAACGACGGCGGAAGCATCACCGACGGCGTCACCACCACCGGCTTCAGCTTCAATAAGACCAGTGTGGGTTGGACGGCCGGTGGCGGTTTCGAAGGCCATCTCACCGGCAATTGGACGTGGAAGATCGAATACCTGTTCCTCACGTTGGACGAGCCAACCGGTACGGTCTCGACGACAATCCCCTCCGGTCGTATCGGGACGGTCAGCACGACGTTCGATCCGGTATTTACGGACAACATCGTCCGGGTCGGCCTGAACTACAAATGGCAGTAAGGCGCTCCTGATCGTTACTGCGCAGCGATCGAACAAGCTCCGGCGCGGCACACTCCGCCGGGGCTTTTCTTTTCGCGTCGATTAAGCGCACACTTGGCGGCAAACAATGCCCCAAGGTGAGCAGTCCCGCATGACATCGCAAAACAAGAAATCGCCCGAAGAGCTGCGCAGCTATCGCTGGCTCGGCAAAAACGATCTGCGCTCGTTCGGCCATCGCTCGCGGCTGCGCCAGTTCGGCTATGACCGCGCCGATTGGGCCGGCAAGCCGGTGATCGGCATCATCAATACCTGGAGCGAGATCAACGCCTGCCATGGGCACTTGCGCGACCGCGCCGAGGACGTCAAACGCGGCGTCTATCAGGCCGGCGGTTTTCCGATCGAGCTGCCAGCGATGTCGCTTGCCGAGCCCTTCGTCAAACCCTCGACGATGCTCTACCGCAATTTCCTTGCCATGGAATGCGAAGAGCTGCTGCGCAGCCATCCGATCGACGGCGCGGTACTGATGGGCGGCTGCGACAAGACCACGCCCGGCCTGATCATGGGTGCGATCTCGATGGGCATTCCGGCGATTTATGTGCCGGCAGGTCCCATGCTGCGCGGCAACTGGCGCGGCCACACTTTGGGTTCGGGCTCAGACGCCTGGAAATACTGGGACGAGAAACGTGCCGGCCGCATTGGCGATGAGGAGTGGAACGAGATCGAAGGCGGCATTTCGCGCTCGTTCGGCACCTGCATGGTGATGGGCACCGCGGCAACCATGATGGCGATCGCCGAAGCGCTCGGGCTTACGCTGCCCGGCGCGTCGTCGATTCCGGCGCCGGACGCCAATCATCCCCGCATGTGCGCCGCCGCCGGCCGCCGCATCGTCGACATGGTGTGGGAGGATCAGACGCCGGAGAAAATCCACACCCCGGCCGCTTTCGACAACGCCATCCGCGTGCACATGGCGCTCGGCGGCTCGACCAACGCCATCATCCACGTTATCGCCATGGCGCGCCGCGTCGGCGTGCCGCTCGACATGGCGCGGTTCGACGCGATTTCGCGACAAGTGCCGGTGATCGCCAATATCACGCCCTCGGGCAAATATCTGATGGAGGACTTTTTCTACGCTGGCGGCCTGCGCGCGCTGATGGGACAGATGCAGGACCTGCTCGATCTGTCCGCCGTCACCGTCAACGGCCGCACCGTCGGCGAGAATATCGCCGGCGTGCAGGTCTATCTGCCCGACGTCATCCATTCGCTGAAAGAACCGCTTTATGCCGAGGGCGCGACCGCTGTGCTCACCGGCAATCTGGCGCCGCGCGGCTGCGTCATGAAACCGGCTGCCGCCGACAAGCGGCTGCTGGCGCATCGCGGCAAAGCGCTCGCCTTCGAGAATTACGACGCGATGGCGGCCGCGGTCGACCGCGACGATCTCGATGTCACGCCCGACCATGTGCTGGTGCTCAAAAACGGCGGCCCGAAAGGCGGTCCGGGCATGCCGGAATGGGGCCAATTGCCGATCCCGAAGAAACTTCTCAAAGCCGGCGTGAAAGACATGCTGCGCATCTCCGACGCGCGCATGAGCGGCACCAGCTACGGCGCCTGCATTCTGCACGTGGCGCCGGAAAGTTTTGTCGGCGGCCCGCTGGCCTTCGTCG
>JBAQAB010000068.1:0-14479 GCA_049285535.1 Xanthobacteraceae bacterium | reverse complement strand
AACAGAATCGGCCCTCAACCGACCTCACGAAATGTCTGCTGGACGGTCGCCATTGGGGGCAAAGCCGACATCCGCCGACCACATGAGGACAGCCTCGAATTCAGCGGAGAAAGCCTCCGCCCTCGGCCCTTGATCAGACTCAGCTTTTCGGGGCTAGCCAAATCCTTCCCACAGAGACACCCACGAACGGCAACGAACGGCAGCGAAATTTTGTCCAATTTTTTCTCGCGCTAGGGCTGAGTCCTGGCGAGTCGGGAGCGAGTCCGTTTGAGTCCATATCCAAACTCAAAACTGCATTTCCAATCCTCCGCTGCGATTCAGGGTCGTTCGCCGGGGTTCCGAGCCTGACGCTGCGCTACGAAAAATTGGCAGTGCATGCGTGGGACCGAGTCAAATGGAATCAAGTTCGCCATGTTTCAGACACGATCTGGATGCGGCTCCAGTCACGCGTGCCGCACGGCAAAATTTGGCTGCGCGCCCCAAAGCGAGTCCATTTTAAGTCCAAAATGTAATGTTGCACTCTTGCCAAAGTCGACGGGGAAGGCGCTTCAATTCGATTCAACGGAGCAAAATCTCAGCCACATCTAGATTGTCCATAATTCGGCATCTTCTCAGCGGCGGCGAATCACCAGGATTCAATTTGCCACAATTTGCATTATCGGCCGCGCATCTCACCTTTGCCGTCTCTTTGGTCCAATGCGAACCGATTTGGCTTGTATCGTCAGACGGCTAAACTGAGGATCCGCGCGCTGGAACTCGGGATTTGCGCCTTCACTGGAATCAGTAGATTCTTTTGGATTCTATAAGAGTACGGATTCTGTGCTGCAGCAGTGCCGAACCAACTGCTGCACCGATGAACCAGCTAGTGCGTCAGCTGAGAGGTGCTGTAGCCGATAGAGCATCGGGGATGAGCGCCTTTTCTTGGAAGATGCGCGATGGCAGCGCCACAATGACCGCAAGGTAATTGGCCTGCGCCTCCGGCACTGCGGAAGGTAAGCGCGTCCGATATCATCATAGGGCAGGGACGTTCGCCGACATTCTGTCGCCGCGCACTTAGCCGGGGCAGCCGCCAGATCTCGGATGGCCCAGTGGCCACGTCACAAAATAGCCGTTCGATCTACCCTGCAGTTTACCGCTCGTGACCCGCAAGACGCCGGCGCCCTCGCATCGCCGTTTAGAGCGGTCAATAGTGCTGAGACTACAGCCGAGGTCACGCGCCAGGGTCGCCCGCTTCGGAATGATGCCTTTAGGGCCCTGGTAATTGATCAAAAGGCTTAGCAGCCGCGTGTCGATCGGCTTCAATCTGCGCTCTTTGGAAATATATCCGTGCACGAAGAAGGGACGTTCCTTTTTCGTCACGGGCCTGCCGGAACGTACCGCAGGTGAGCTCGACGAGTATTCAGAAGTTGGCTTGGGCGGCGTGCCCAGTAGACCAATGGCGGTGAGTTTTCCCACCCGTTTGCGCCACGCGATGATCGTGAACGGGGTGCCGGCCGCGGGGAGGGCGGAGTGAAAAGCCTCGTAGGTCATACCGTTTATAGAGAGGATAAAATCGCCCGATCGCAGACCGGCTTCCCACGCCGGACTACGGGGTGCCACAATGACGCACGGCCCGTGCTCGCGGACGGCTTGCCGCCGGGTGTGTCCTGCCATTCGTAATAGCCCGACACCGGGATCAGGCAGCGTGTGCGTTTGAACGCCGACCTGAACATCGCCTTTTCGGCCACCGTCTCCGCTCGGGCATTAAACGTTGCGAGCTTTAATTCTTTGGCGGTTTTGACCACCACGACGGGACGAGACCCCATCGCATGGGCACGAGCGTTCGCTTGCCATCCGCAGAGACGATTGTATCGATCGTTGTGGTCGGGCAGACGTTGTAGCGGGCACGCGTGTTCACCGGCGGCTGATCGAGCGTGAGCCGATAGAGCGCGACGATTTCTTCCCAAGTTAGCTTGTAGGTGGCACGTCCGCACATAGTTGAAATTGTCAACAGCTGCCGTCGTTATTGAGCGGCCCGCCGGTCAATTCCCACGCGGCAAAGTCCGGCAGAGTATTTCGCTGCACGATGGCCCGCACCGCTTGCGTGCAAATTTCGAGACCGCGAGAAGCGCACCGCTCATCGGACGAGGCATCTTCCGCCGAGCGCGCTCGGCCGTGCACCACCTTGCTGCGGAGCTCGTAGAGTTCGCGGACGTTCATCCGGATTTCGCGGCGCTCTAAAAGGGTCGCACCGAGCAGGAGGGCCGCACGAAGGCGGAGCTTATACGCAAGTTCCTGGGCATTGTCGTCGCCACGCAGCGCTTCGAGACAAATGCCGCTGTCGATGGCCTGATCGCCGGGTGACCGCCGTCGGCGCGCGAGATTGAGCCTGTCAAGCGCAACGTCCATCGAACGGCGCAGATGCCCGTCCGTCCGCAGATAGCGTTCTGCCCAGGCAAGTGCTTCGTCGTCAACCTTCAACGGGGGCCATCTGGCTTGGCGATCCCTCGAAGCGAGGGCCCATATACATTTGGCCAAATTCGGCTGGCGTCAGCGCGGGATCGACGAAGTCAGTCCATGAATTACCCACCACCGGCGCGCCGTGACCGGAGAGCGTAAAGCCGCTTGCGGCAGCCAAAATCTCGGCATAGCCGCGGTCATACGCCGCCTGGCCTGCCGCGACGTTGGCGGCGGCGGAGATGGTGCCCATGTCGAAGACGGCAATAGTCGGTGGAAAGATCGAGGCCATATCGAGCATCGACCAAGGGTTACCTTGGTATCGGCGCGAGAGCGCACGAAGATTTGGCGATTCTGGCGCGGCCGCGAGCGGTAGCAAACGGACGCCGTTAGATAGGCGCACAGGCTGCTCCACACCGAGGCCGTGCACCGCTGCCACCATGCGGAGATCTGCGCGGTCGATTGCAAAGATACGATGGAGCCACGCCACTGCCGACCGCGGATCGCTGTCCACCATCACCCGAAGCAGCCCGTGTGGTATAGTGGCCGGATGAAGACTGAGTTGCTTGTTGGAAAAGCAAATGTAATGGCCAGCGCCGAATACCGGATGCGCCGCGAGCGCGGCAGTTACAGGGGCTGTGATTTCTGAAAAGCATCGACACTCACGGCTATTCGGCCACGATCCGGCCATGGGCTTTATGGCCTCGATCGGTAGCTTCGTTGGCGCCGGCATAAGCTTGGCCGCGGCTGCCGTGCCCGCGTGATTTAGCCGATGCGGAAATTCGAGCAGCTTCACGCGGAAGACGGTTTAGACCTCGCCCTGGAAGCGCTTCGCGTGATGTGCGAGGCGAAGTGTCCCCACGCTCAAGCGGCTAATCGCCAAACGTGGGTGCACCGCTGCCGAGCTCTGGCGCGAGATTTGTGCCGAGCGGGGCTATGACGAATGCGAGCCGTGGCAGGGGTGGCCGGAACCTCCGAAACGCGACTTCCTGAAAAACGCGCCGGGCAGTGATCGCCCGCTATGCGAGCATTGGCAAAAGCTACTCGACCGCTTCCATGAGATTGTGCCGCATATGATCGGGCGGCAGTGATGCGCCAACACCGACCGCTCACCACAGCGCCGACACAACGGCAAAAAAGACGGCAACGATGACAACTGCGCCGACCAAGACGCAAAGGCCGATGAACCGGTCCGGGGTCATGATTCGCATCGTAGCAGAGCTGGAAAAGGACGGTATCAGATAAAGAGCCAGCGCCGACCAAACGAAAGAAGCCGCGGAGGGACCGGGCTTACCGGGTTGTCGTGGCTCTCAGTTTCCGCCTCTTAGCTTTGAGCCTCAATTTTCGCTGCAGTCGGTTGTGTTTCTGCCGGTAGCTCCTGCCGCCCATGTGCGGTTTCCTCTTGTGCTAGGTCGAAGGCTTGCCAGTGTGCCTCGATCGCAGCCGCGAAGCGAGCGGATCGACCGAGCGGAATGGTGGCGTTGCTTTTTTCCGTATTCACAGGTGCCAGCTCCACCAACGCCGACCATACATGGCCGCCGATGCCGATGCGTGACACCCACAAAACATGTCAAATGACAGGGCTCTCGGCCTTTTTCGCGCCACTTCAGACCTGATAAATGGTGGCCAACCCGTCGCGCCAGCGTGTCCTCCCAGGTCTCGCGTTGGCGCAGACGGCCAAGCGCAAGCTAACTTGCCCCGGCTTCGCGGCTGGGGCCTTTTTTCGTACATCAAAGAAAACGGCCCCAGCTTTGGACCGGGGCCGTAAGGTACATGTGCACATCGAAGTGTCAGACTGCCGGAGCACTCTTGGCCACAACTCGCACGCCTGGTCCCTTGTTCCGTTCGAATAAAAAAACCACGGCCGGGCGGCCGAGGCTAAGTCGTCTGACAAATGTCCGGCCCAGATTGGGTTCGGACACCTCTTTAGTATGGCGCGAGAATGTTCCAGCGACGCTAGATCAACCGATAGAATTTTAGACACATTTGAGTAGCGCGCCGCGGTGGCGCTGCAGCCGGCCTGATTTTGTGATTAGGACGAAACGTCCCTTGACGTGAATCCCCGGATCGGCGCAACTTAAGGCGCAGCCGGCGCCGCTATCAACGACGCCGGCCACTTGCCACCGACAGCCACTGGCGGACCGTCGATGACCGATTCCACAAATAGCATGAGTCTGCGCGGCTTTCCGCCTTGGCGTGTGGCGATCATCCACAACCCAATGGAGACGAAGCCATGTCAAAGGAAACCACCCGCGCGCCCGCCGCCGCGGTCGGCAATGTCGTCAAGCTGCGTTCTCGGAAAGCAAAACTTACTCCCTCGGAGACTGAGGCATTGGATCGATTCAACGCTCGTAGGCTCGAAGTCGCGTTGATCCAATGGCCGGAAATCCCGCCGCCACGAGACTGGGACAGCCAGACGAACGAAGAACTCGCAGACATCGACTTCGAAGCTATCGCGGAGTTCCGCGGCGACGGCCACGGATGCGGCACCCCGGAATTTAGGAGTGCGCTGGAATCCTACTTTCACGTATCAACGCCTCAGCCCGTCATGCTCTGGCGATACTCGGGCTTTCGCGAACGGAGCTGGTGCAGGCCGCAGCGGCTTTTAATGATTCTTCGCCGAACGGCGCGGAGGCCATCGCACAGCTGCTGCACGACGGATTTGGTTATACGCTACGTCTCATGCAGTGCATCAGAGCCGCCGAAGTGCGGCACCTTGTGGCGATTACGCTGCACGAAATGGAGCAGGAGGAGAAAAACAAAAAGGAAGCAGCGCCAACTTTGCAGGCGGAGGCGTGAGCCATGGCCACCAACGTCATTCACTTTCCCGGCGCGCCGCAAGCGCCGCCACGTGCCGTACATCAGCCGCGGCCGCAAGTGCCAAGCACATCGAGAAAGGACCGACGCGAAGTCGTGCGCTTCGCCTTCGAAGACAGAATGTACGAGGCCGTATTTCTGAACGGCTCATTGGATGAGCTTTCCCATGTCTATCATCGCGTGCAAGACGGCCGAGTGGTCGAACTCCGGCACCGGTTTTCGCGTTGGTGTGAACCCGACTCGATGCTTGTCGCGGCCGCGCGTCTTGCACGGCAGGGCCCCGCGAAGACTGAGATAGACAAAAATCAGGCAGCAATCGCAGGACTGCACCGCCGCCGTGCCAAGCTGCTCGAAAACGTCGCCAAGATCGAGGCGACGATCGCCAACCTAGAGCGAGACGGCGAGAGCGCGACGGCTGACGAGGTTTAAGCACAAGGCGCGTGGCCGACAGCCGCTCGCCCCCCATGTGACCCGCGTCACAGCCACGTCGCGGCGATCGTATAACCTTTCGATGTCGTCCCGGCTCCTTGGGACGTCCCCAAATACTCGCCCGGCTGGCGTAATGCTGGCCGCGCTTTTTCTTGGCCTCGCTCGGCGTGCCGCGAAGCCGATTGACAAACCAGTCAGCGAGGAAACAAGATTTCAACGGAAACGCGCCAATAGCTGCGCTGGCTGACAAAGGATCAATGCCATGAACGAAGCTAAAATCGGATTTGATCTGAGCGAAGAAGAGATACTCATCTACGAGGTATCGGACGAGGCGCTGGAGGCTACGGCGTGCGCGGGACAGGAGAATATCAAGGCGCTTACGATTGCCTTTTGCACCGGAGGGCTCGACTGCCCTTATTGAGATCGCTGGCGGGGACGGGGCGGGGCGTGAGTCCGGATGTACGGCTGTGCCCCGCTTCAGTTCCGTTCGGCCTTGGTTTTTGGGGTCCGTTGTTCGCGTGGCATCGATAGCATGCATTCTTCGACAACGCTGAGCCACTTGGCTCGCTGAATTGCGCGCCGCTCTATGATCTTCTCGACTTCGTCTTGGACGTAATCGTGCATCACGCACTCATACCGCGCTGAGCTTAAGGAAGCGGCGACAAACTGTTTAAAAATGCAAATATCGGCGCGAAGCGGAAGGGGCGGGGCGCGCGCTGCGGGCCTATTCCGGTTTTTCTGCTAGTTTCGCTCGCGCAGCTTGGCTTCGTGGTCGTCCGCGACTTTATCCCATGCCGACGCCATTAACTCCGTGGCTCGCCGCTCGTTTGGATCGGTGATCATGCCAGCGCGCTCGCGGCATTGGCGCGCAAATTCGCGATACCCGTCAGCCGTTTTCATTTTGTCCCATCAGCACCCTTGGGGGCATCCCAATACCCCGTGAAATAGTGACCCCGGACCGGGCTCACAGGGACAAATTATAACGGCCCGGGGCCATGGCTCCGCCAGGGGGGAACCAAGCGAGCCACTTCAATAACTTCTCTAGTTTTCCGGCGTTCCCGATCGATCTTGGCTCAAGAGCGCGGGCAGCTTGCCGATATTAGCTGCAATGCGCCGCGCCTCGTCCTTGTTGAGCAGCTTGGCTGTTGACTCGCGGCCCGTGGCGGCGACGATCCGGCCATGGGCTTCAACCGCCGCAAAATGGAGGACCGGCGCCGGCAGGCTTCCGATCAGGAGGCTGAAGCACGCCGCGCAACCGACACCCTGGTGCTTGAAGACGCCGAGCGGCTGATCGGTGCCTGGAACGAGCGTCAGGCCAAGCGCATGCCCATGATTTTCGCGCCAACAACGATCGGCGCCGCGATCGCCGCTCGCTATTGGTACTTGTGGGTGCGCTGTCCGGCTTGCCGGTCGACTAGCAGCATTGACCTGCGCAAGCTCGATCGCCACCGCGATGCGGCAGTGACAAGCCTCATTCCGGCGCTGTCATGCCGCTCGTGCAAGCCGAATGCGCCATTTGCCGAGTTCGTGCGACTGTCGCGCACCAGCATCGCGGACGAGATGCTCGAGGAGCACAGGCGGCGAGTGCTTGGCGAGTGAGGCCGGCACCCGCTGGCCCCACCATTGATCTAGGTCAAAGCCACGTCGCATCGATCTTACTAAATCGAAGATACCCCGCCTTCTTCGGGGCATCCCCATACTTGGCCCGGCTGGCAAATGCTCGCCGGGCTTTTTCTTGGCCTCGCTGCCGCGCCTGGACTCAGATAAAATAGCCATGGGCTAGCGGGCATTTGGCGAGGGTCATATACCCATGCGCGTCATCATGCTTGCCGTTTTGGCTGCCGCGTTTTTCTGGGCCTTTGACGCATACCAGTACCAAGGCCGTCACAGCGATGAGCTGTGGCGGCAAGCCACCACCGACGGTCAATATTATTCAGACCAAGTGCGGCGCCTAATAAATGGGGCCTTGTCAGGTCGTTGACCGCGGAGCGCGCGTCGGTGCACTTGGAGGGGCCGGGCGGGACAAGGGCTCGTGCTGCGCAGCCTCATTAATCCCGGTTTTGCGCCGCAGCCTTTCCGTTGCGGCAATCAGGCGTTGGTGGAGAAAATGCAGCTCTTGTCTAGCCGCCGCTGCCACCACTTTTACATTCTCGACTTCGGACATTTTTCCAGTCAAACAGGCGTCGCGGATTAGTTCTAGCGCCGCGCTGAATTAACGTTACAGCGCCGCAGTCTAAGCCATGCGAATAAAAAAGCCCCAGCAGGCGCCAGGGCTTAGTTGGTCCGACCCGAAGTAGCTCAGGTTCATTCTCCGGTCGCAATGGCCATAGCACAATCCGCTGGCAGGCAATCGCCAACGTTGGAGCATGGTTAAAACCGCCGGCAGCCGCTTGCCCCACACTCAACATTGTGAGCCGACGCGGGGCATGCCCGTTTCGGGTCCATGCCCGTGGTCAAAGCCGTCCTTGACGATGAAGCAGGCGGGCGTCTCCTCGATACACCACGGCGGCGGGAAGCGGCGGCGCACCTTATTTTTGCCTCGGTTTGAGCAGGAAATGCGTTCCGGCGTGTCGGGGGACTGTGAGGGTCCCCATGTTAGTGCGCATTTTCAAAACGTATGACCTTGCCGAAGTCGCACTGCTCGTGTCAGCTACGCTTTGCATGGTCGTCAGCATCGCATACGTGTTGGGAACGTTTTAGGTTCGGATTTGCCGCGCCATCACTGCGGCAGGCACGGCACGCGCTCAAGAGACAACACCATCTGCAGCGCAATTGCGGCGCTGGCAACGTCGCCGCCGCGGGCAGCGTCATCGATGCACTTCGCAACGTGGCGCCAAGTATCAAACTCTCGGCGCTCGGCCGGCAGATGCTTCATAAGCGTCCGCACGTCGGCAAGCGTCTTGAGCGTCGTGACAGTTGGGATCTTCAGCGGCCGGGGCAGGGGACGGGACCAATTCGGACGAGACAACGCAACGCTCCTTACGCACTTGTCGGATCCAGCTCGCGATGACCGGCCATGCAGCGATCAGGCCCGCGATTGCGGCAACTACGGCGACGACGCTGCCAATTATCGCCCAGCGCCGAATTGTCTCAAATCGAATTCGCTCCAAAGCAGCAGCTTCGGCTGCTTTCTCAAATAACCATGTCTCAGCTTCTCGGCCGTAGTCTCCTGCGTACTCGTCGCGCCGGTACTCAAGGCGAAGTCTCAGTTGCTCCGGCCCAAGCTTCTCGAATGCTTTGCGCCGACTTTCGCGTTCGGTCATTGCCATTCTTCCCGGTGTCCTCCCCATGTCCTCCCCGGCCGATTTCTGGGGAGGATTTTTGCTCCCAGAAATGCAAGAAGTGACTTATTTTATTGGCGATTCCGGCTGGATTCGAACCAGCGACCTTCAGCTTAGAAGACTGCTGGTCTTCGTGGCACGCGTTATCCAGTAATGACATTTTGTAGTTGGATAACGTTCTCACCCGATTCGGTCTGTAGGCAATAACTTGCCCAGGTACGCATCAGAATCCGCCTCTTTTCAAAGAGATCGCCACGGCGGTACGCAGCCTCAACCTTGTCCGCGACGGCATGGGCGAGAGCCATCTCGGTAACTTCATTCGAAAACTTCGTCTGCTCCGCCGCCCAATCCCGGAACGTCGACCGAAAGCCATGCACGGTGAGACCCGCCCGTCCCATCCGCTGCAGTAGTTTCAGCATGGCCATGTTGCTCAGCGGCTCGCCAGGGCTTCGGCCCGGAAACGCGAAACTGTCCTTGTCGTCGGCACCAGTACCCATAGCGTCAACAATTGCGAGCGCCCGATCCGACAAGGGCACGCGATGCTCCTTGGCCGCCTTCATGCGCGTGGCCGGTATGATCCAAAGCTTGTTTTTTGTGTCGATTTCGCTTCGTTTGGCGCCGATGGTTTCGCCGGTGCGGGCCGCCGTCAGGATCGTGAATTCGAGCGCGCGTGCCGCGACGCCGTCCTGCTCGCGTAATTTGACTAAGAATGCCGGCAGTTCGGCACAGGGCAGGGCGCTGTGATGTTGCGTCTTGCGCACTTTCGAGCGCGACGGGAGCAGCATGTCGAGATGGCCACGCCAGCGCGCCGGATTTTCGCCGTGGCGATAGCCGCGCACGGTCGCCCAATCGAGCACGGTTTCAATGCGGCCGCGGAGCCGGTTGGCGGTCTCGGGCTTTTCCGACCAGATCGGCTCGATCACCTTCATGACCAGCGTGGTGTCGATCAGGTGTAACGGCAACTCACCGATGATCGGATAGGCGTATCGTGTCAGCGTCGCGGGCCACTGCGCCGCGTGCTTGTCATTCTTCCAGGCGACGCGATGGGCCGCCATATAGGCCGCTGCCGCGTCCTTGAATTTTAATGCTTTGACCCGCTCGAGCGCCGCCTGGCGCCTCGCCGCCTCGCGGGCGTCGATCGGATCGATCTCCTTCTCGCGCAGCTTTCGGCATTCCAAGGCGCGCTCGCGCGCTTCCGCCAATGACACAGTAATGCACGAGCCGAGCCCCATTTCACGGACGCGGCCCGAACGCTTCTTTGTTGTCGGATCGATGATGAGCTCACCCGTCGTTGCATCGCGCTCGGGCACCCAAAAGCGAAAGATCCACGATTTCGTGCCGCCTCGGGCAACGCTCAGATAGAGGCTGCCGCCGTCGCTATACATCCCCGGGCGCTGCTCGCGCGCCACCTTCAGTGCGGTGAGTTTGCCGATGATCAGCATGAAGTGTCCGCCATACTCGAACCTTACTTCTTACCCACTAATTTTGTGGGAAAGGAGCGAATTGCCGCGAACGGCGGCAGTCCGAATGTAGGGCAAGAAGTCCCCGTGCTAAAGGGGTTTCTTGAACGTTGGCGAACAAATGCGAACGCGAAAATGGCGGAAGGGGTGAGATTCGAACTCACGGGAGCCCTTGCGAGCCCCGCCGGTTTTCAAGACCGGTGCCTTAAACCACTCGGCCACCCTTCCATCGCAGCAACATCAAGCACTTAGAGCCATATAGATTGTGAACATTCGGGCAACTTCACAGCCTTTGTGCCCAAGCTGTGCCCAACGGACTTCATCGCAACATGCCCTTGAACAATGTGCCGGTGATGTTGGCCGCCGAGGTGTCCGCCTTGCGCGTGCGCTTGGCGTAGCTCCGCAGCAGCACGGCAGGATCGTGGCCGCATCGAGCGGCCACTACATGCACCGGCACGCCTGCATCGAGCAATAGCGTTTCATGTGTTCCGCGAAGGTCATGGAAGCGAAGCGAGAAGCCGAGCTTCTTCACCCGCCGCTTAAACTCCTTTGTTGTGTTGCGAGGATTGCGTAGCGCCGTGAACGAAAAGCCACTGCCAGCCGGCGGATTTGGAAACATCAGAGCGCCGCCCGGGAGCTTGACAAGTGCCAGATCGACCGCGGTGCCGTCAGGGACGCCAGCCACGATACGCAAGTGGGTATCGCGTATGCGGAGGAGGGCAGACAATAGCTCGTCGTCGATTGTTATGCTTCGCTTCCCGCGTTCAGTCTTTGGGCCTTTGATCCGCAAACCGTAAGTGCGGGTCTCATCAATCGCCCGCTCTATGCGCAATGTCTTTTTCTCGATGTCCAAATCCGACCACCGCAACGCCAGGATTTCGTTGCGCCGCGCTCCGGTAAAAGCTGCGACGGCAACGATGCCGAATAGCGACGAACCCTTGAAGCCCTGAACCAACGCTCGCAATTGATCGGCCTCCAGCGCTATGCCGTGATCGGCTTCGCCCGGGGAGGGGACTTTCGCCAGCTCCATCATCGGATTGCGCACGATCTTGCGCGTGCGCGCAGCGGTACCGAAACAGGCACCGAGCACACGATGAACGTGAAGCGCTGTGTGCGCCGAAACCTTGCCATCTAGCGAGGCATACACGGCATCAATCTCGGTCGATTGGACTTGCTGCAGCGGCCGGGCACCTAACAGCGGCACAACATGAACGCGCAGCAGATCGCTGTACCGCTCGATCGCCCGGGTGCCGACTTCGCGACGCCGCTTGTTGCCGGGACAGCCAATTGAAATCCAATGCTCGATCCACTGGCTGAGGGTAAGCTTGTCGGGCTCGACGTGTTCGCCCTTGTCGCCTGCGTGCAATAGATCGCGCATCGCTCGCTGCGCTTCGGTTTTCGTGCCGTGCACCGTCTTTGCGAGGCGCCGGGAGCCGACCCGATACCGGCACAGCCACGTATTTTCTCCGCGCTGAACTATCTGGCCTTCGCCGTATCCGCGCCGCTTAGTCATGACTTTTCCCCTTTGTGCAGCCGAACCATTTCCTGAAGCGACTTTGCCATTTCGACTTTGCGCCGCAGATAGGCGCGGGCAATCGAACGCCCGAGCGTTACCGGATCGTCGTCACCCCACATAAGATCGGACGTCACCGCGTGAGTGCCTTCGCGTTTTGGCTTGAGGCTGCCCAGCGAGCCACCGCATGTCCACCAAGAATGTTCAGGCTGCAAAACGCGTTAAGCCGGGCACTGCGCTCGCGGAAACGTCTCCGCAGCAGAGCCACAGCGATTCGGAATGTCGCACTTACGACATTGAGGAAGCGGCCAAAATTCTCGGCATCAGCCGGGCCGGCGCTTACCTGTACGCCAAGAGCGGCAAGCTTCCGGTAATTCGCATAGGCAGCCGCATTCTCGTTCCGAAGGCTGCGCTCGATAAATTGCTGATGTGTGCGTGAAAGACCCCGGCTGCGGTACGTCCGCGCGAGCCGGGGCCAAGGTAATGCCGATGTGGATCGACACGGCCTTGATAGTCCCCACGAGATAGCTCGCCAACGCACCCGCGGCCCAAAACATGGAGCCGCCAATGTCGATCGAGTGCGCATTCTTTGGGTTTCTCGCGGCCGACGCTGAGCCGCGCACTTCGCAGGCCGGCAAGCCCTGGACGCGCATTCGCGTCGGTGTGGGCAAAGATGAAACCGTGCAGTGGGTCCAGGTCGCGGTCTTTGGCAAAGCCGCTGAGACAGCGGGCAATCTGAAGAAGGCCGATCGCGTCTACATCGAGGGCACAATCAAACTCGACTCGTGGCGCGGCAATGACGGTGTAGAGCGCCATGGTTTGAGCGTCGCTGCCTTCAAATGCGAATCCACACATAAAATCGGCCGCAATAAGCCCAAGCGCAAAGATGCGAATGGCGAAGTCGGACGGCCGTTGCAGTTAGCCGCGGATGCAGACGCCAGCGCTGTCTTAGACGATGAAATTCCGTTCTGAGCGCCCGGCAATGACAAGTCCCGAGCGCGAGAAGCTTCCAAACCGCCGCGCCCACGAGCTCGTCAATTTCGAGCATGACGGATTTCGCTACGTTGCCGGTGTCGGCCGGTTCAATGACGACAGCGTGGCCGAAATCTTCATCAACGCGGCCAAGACCGGAACCACGCTGGAAAGCATTGCTCGCGATGCCGCGATCCTCGCTTCGATTTGCCTACAGTACGGCGCCAGCGTCGACACGCTTCGCCATGCGCTTACGCGCAACGGCGATAGCTCGGCCTCTGGCGTGCTCGGAACGCTGCTTGATCTGCTTGCTACACAAAAGCGAGCATCATGAGCGACACGATCATAATAACTAAAGCCGACGCTGCTAACTTTTTCCGCACGTGGAGCGCGGCCATTTCGGATTTAGCCAGTCCCTTAGAGGACCGTGAGCGGGCATGGCTTGATTGCGCAGAAGCCACCGGCCGCAAGGTCCGCACGAAAGAGATCGGCCGCACGTTTGCTGCTGATGAACTCACGGCTCTGGCAGGTGACCGTAGCCTTCCCCAGGCCCTCTTTCCCGATCACGACGTCGACAAAATCCAGGCCGTGATCGCCGACAAGTTTAAACCCAACGGCAACCCGGCGTCGCCGCCTGCCATGAACGGGCACAATCCGAGCGACGAGCCGGCAGTCATCCGCCTTCAATCAAAATCCGAATTCATCGGCGGTTATGTTGCGCCGGATTGGTTGATCGACGGCATCCTGCAGCGCCGTTACGTGTATTCACTCACTGCCCGGACGGGCGACGGCAAAACCGCGGTTGCGCAATTGATAACAAAACTTGTGTCAATGCCGAATCGCGGCAGCACTTTCCTAGGCAGGCACGCAGTCGATCACGGCAACACGATCTATTTTGCCGGTGAAAATCCCGACGACCTGCGAATGCGCATCATAGCAGATGATGCCAAAGACGGCCGCAAGGGCGCGACGGATAATTGCAGCTTCATCGTAGGCACGTTTGAGATCCCGGCCATGTTTGCCGAATGCAAAGCCAAGGCAGCCGCTATGCCGGGAGCCAAGATTGATCTCGTCATCGTCGACACATCCGCGGCCTATTTTCTCGGTGAGGAGGAAAACAGCAATGCGCAAATGGGTAATTACGCCCGGACATTGCGCACGCTCACGGAGTTGCCAGGACAGCCTTGCGTGCTCGTGCTCTGCCACCCCGTCAAAAACGCTGCCGACCAAACCCAATTGTTGCCGCGCGGCGGCGGCGCCTTCATCGCCGAAATGGACGGCAACTTGACCTTATGGCGAACCGATGAAGTGACCGAGCTTTGGCACACAGGAAAATTGCGCGGCCCGGGATTCGAGCCAATGACGTTTCGGCTGGAAAAGATCACCTGTGATTCCCTGGTCGACAAAAAAGGGCGGCACATCCCGACAGTCCGCGCCGTCGCCATCTCCGAAAGCGACAAGGATGATTTGGCCCGCACGACGCGCAGCAACGAGGACCGGTTATTGGCTGCCATGCTCGAGCCCGGCCGTTCGGTCGAAGCGCTCGCCTCGGCATGTGGTTGGACGTCGAG
>JBAQAB010000067.1:0-2905 GCA_049285535.1 Xanthobacteraceae bacterium | reverse complement strand
TTCTCCGCCATGGCGCGGCCGCGGCTTTCGGCGCGCGTCCGATGCACCAGCATGGCCAGTGCATCGACCGGCTCGGCATTGACCAGCATCTGCAGCTTGACGAGGTCCGCCGGCTTGTAATCGGTGAGGTGATAGTCGAACGAGGCGTAGCCGCGCGACACCGATTTCAGCCGGTCGTAGAAATCGAATACCACCTCGTTGAGCGGCAGGTTGTATTTCACCAGCGCCCGGTTGCCGACATAGGTCAGCTCTTTCTGCTCGCCGCGGCGGTCCTGGCACAGCTTGAGCACGGCGCCGAGATATTCATCCGGCGTGAGGATGGTCGCCTCGATCCAGGGCTCCTGCATTTCCTCGATGTGATTCGGGTCCGGCATGTCGACCGGATTGTGGATTTCCAGCTGCTGGCCGTTGCGCAACTTGATCTTGTAGATCACCGACGGCGCGGTCGCGATCAGATTGAGATTGAATTCGCGATGGAGCCGCTCCTGGATGATTTCCAGATGCAGCAGCCCGAGAAAGCCGCAGCGGAAGCCGAAGCCGAGCGCGGCGGAGGTTTCCATCTCGTAAGAGAAGCTCGCGTCGTTGAGCCGGAGCCGGCCCATGGCGGCGCGCAACGCCTCGAAATCGGCGGCGTCGACCGGGAACAGCCCGCAGAACACCACCGGGATCGCCGGGCGGAAACCCGGCAGCGGCGTCGCCACCGGCTTCTTCTCATCGGTGATGGTGTCGCCGACGCGGGTGTCGGCCACCTCCTTGATCGAGGCGGTGAGAAACCCGATCTCGCCGGGGCCGAGCTCGTCGCGTTCGACGCGCTTGGGCGTGAACACACCGACGCGGTCGACCTCGTAGGCCGCGTTGGTCTGCATCATCAGGATGCGCTGGCCCTTTTTCATCACGCCATCGACGACGCGGAACAGCACGACGACGCCGAGATAGGCGTCGTACCAGCTATCGACGAGGAGCGCCTTCAACGGCGCCGCCGCGTCACCTTTCGGCGACGGCAGGCGGGTGACGATCGCTTCCAGCACTTCCGGCACGTTCAATCCGGTCTTGGCGGAGATCAAAATCGCGTCGGAGGCGTCGAGCCCGATCACGTCCTCGATCTGCTGCTTGACCTTGTCGGGCTCGGCGGCCGGCAGATCGACCTTGTTGAGCACCGGCACGATCTCGAGATCGTTGTCGAGCGCCTGATAGACGTTGGCGAGCGTCTGCGCTTCGACGCCCTGGCTGGCGTCGACGACGAGCAGCGCGCCCTCGCAGGCGGCGAGCGAACGGTTGACCTCATAGGCAAAGTCGACGTGACCCGGCGTGTCGATGAGGTTGAGGATGTAATCCTTGCCGTCGTTCGCGCGATATTCGAGGCGAACGGTCTGCGCCTTGATCGTAATGCCGCGCTCGCGCTCGATATCCATGGAATCGAGCACCTGCTCGACCATTTCACGCGCTTCGAGCCCGCCGGTGAGCTGAATCAGCCGGTCGGCAAGGGTCGATTTGCCGTGGTCGATATGGGCGATGATCGAGAAATTGCGGATATTGGCGATGGGTACCGCGCTCATGGCGGGCAGATAACATCGAGGGGAGCGAGCGGCAAGCCAGCTTCATCCGCCCCCGCTTTCGCGGGGGCGGAGATTTCACCTTTGCCGCCACACAAATGCGGCGCTGACCACGAAATTCCATACCGTGCCGATCAGCGCGCCGGCAAGGCCGGCAAGCCACCAGCGGCTGCCGTAATCGTAGATCCAGGTGGCAATGCCGACATTGGAAACGGCGCCGATGGCGCAGATCACCTGGAAGCGGACCAGGCCGGTGACAAAGCGCCAGCCGATGAGCCGCTGGTCGCGGTAGGTGAACAGGTTATTGAGGACGAAATTCCAGGCAATGGCGCTGACGGTGGCGAGCGTCTGGGCGGCACCGAACGACATCGCGGCGAGCTCGGTGGCAACCGTCAGTATGCCCAGGTGAACGACAAGCCCGGTCAATCCGACCAGGCAGAACAACAGAAAACGCGCCGAGATGGCGTCGTTGGTCACCTTCGCCGTCACCAACGCAGCAAAGTCGAGCGCGACCTTGCTGTCGAGCTTGCTCTCGCCGTGGCGGCGCTCGTGAAAACTCGACGGCAGCTCGACGACGCGCAGGCTGCCCGGTTTGGTCGCCAGGATGTCGAGCAAAATCTTGAAACCTTGCGATGAAATCGCCGGCGCCAGCGGCTCGAAGGCATCGCGCCGGATCATGAAATGGCCGCTCATCGGATCGGTGAGATCGATGCCGAGGAGCCGGCGCACCAGCATGTTGGCGAAACGGCTGGCGCGGGCGCGCTGCTTCGACAATCCTGCGGCGGAGCCGCCGCCAAGGTAGCGGCTCGCCACCACGAGGTCGCAGTTCTCGCCGCGCAGGCGGTCGAGCATCGCGGCGAGGAGGCCCTCGTCATGCTGCAGATCGGCATCCATGACCGCGAGATAGCGGGCCTGGCTCGCCAGCATGCCTTCGAGGCAGGCGCCGGCGAGGCCGCGGCGGCCGATGCGGCGCATGCAGCGCACCCGCCCGTCGGTCTCGCCGAGCGCGCGCGCCACCGCAGCCGTGCCGTCCGGCGAATTATCGTCGACGAACAACACCTCCCAGTCGCAGCCGGCCAGAACATGCGCGAGCCGCTCGACCAGTATCGGGATGTTGGCGCGCTCGTTGTAGGTCGGCACGACGACGCTGAGCTCGGGAGCCGGCCGCACGCTGGAGACCAGCGCGCGGGCAGGCGCCGGGGGCGAAGTCACGGGTGAAGCGCCGTCCATGGCCGCCCGAGATAACGCGGTGCGCTTAATAAATGCAATGCGCCGCCAATTGCCGCATTTTGGCGTACTTGTGGGGCCGGGGTTTGAGTGGCATCCATTTGTAATGACTGTTGTTCGTCCCG
>JBAQAB010000066.1:0-8903 GCA_049285535.1 Xanthobacteraceae bacterium | reverse complement strand
GCGTTCGACGCCTTCACGCGGCCGCTCCTGCTTGAGAATGCCGCCATTGTGACGCTGTCGTGGGTGCCGCGGGTGCTCAATTCCGAACGCGGCGAGATTGAACGCAGTGCAGTCCGGCAGGGCCTCGCGGGCTACCACTTCAAAGCCATGAATCCCGAAGGCACCATTGTCCCATCTCCGGAACGCAGTGAATATTATCCGATCTTCTATGCGACGCTGCCGACAACGCCGGCGCTTTTTGGCCTTGATCTGCGGTCCGAACCGCCGACGTTGGCGGAGCTTGAACACGCACGCGACTCCGATCGCCTGGGCTTCTCCCAGGTGCCCGCGCTCGTCAGTGCACGGCCTGACCAGGGAGGCGGCTTTCTGTTCTCTTTGCCGATTTACAAGCACGGATCGCTTCACGACTCGATCGAGGATAGGCGGCGCAACTTAGCCGGGTTTGTGCACGGCTCGCTGCTCACCGCCAAGATGATCGACGGGATCATCACAGCGAATAAAACTCCGAAAGGGCTCGACTCGTTTTTCTTTAGGCCTGGCGCCTCTTTGAGCGCTTCACCGGCCTATGTGCACGGATCGCGCATGCGCCAGACGCCGGCCGAGCCGATGAATGAAGCTGAGCTCGCGTCCGGCCCGCATTGGTCGCGGGATATCACCGCGGACGGACAACCATGGCTGACCATGGAGACGGCGCCCATGCTGGGCGGCCCGCTGATGGTGTACCACGACCGTTCTTGGCTCGTGCTGATCTTCGGACTCATTATCACCGGCGCGGTCGTCATCTATATTCGATCTTCGCGGCGTCACGCCTCCCGCATCATGCGGGTGAATCAAAAAATTTTCGTACTGGCGCAATTGGATCCCCTGACTTCATTGGCGAACCGCCGGGCATTCATAGATCGGCTTAACGTCGCATTTGCCGCGTGTGGCCTGGGCTCCAGGCCGTTTGCCGTGCTGTATTTCGATCTCGATCGCTTTAAGGACGTCAACGACACGCTCGGCCACGCAATCGGCGATGCGCTGCTGTGGCAGGTCGCTGCGCGCATCAAGAGCGTAATCCGCGGAACTGACGTCGCCGCGCGTTTTGGCGGCGACGAATTCGCGATCTTGCAGAGCGATGTCGACGATCCTTCCCAGGTTGGCACGCTTGCGGCGAAGTTGAGAGATGTCATCGCCGAGCCCTATTTCATCGCAGGCAACGAAGTTCACATTTCTGCCAGCGTCGGGATCTCGCGTTATACGCCGGTTCTTGGCCCCGATGCTATGATGATACAGGCCGACCTCGCGCTCTATCGCGCCAAGGAGGACGGCCGCAATTGCTTCCGGTTCCACAATGTCGACCTCGACCGCCTCGTGCAGGAGCGCGTAGTTATCGCAGACGAACTCCGCGGCGCCATCGACCGCGACGAGCTCGAGCTCTACTATCAGCCGCAAGTCGAGTTGCGCTCGGGACGGATTGTCGGTCTCGAAGCTTTGCTGCGCTGGAACCACCGCAAACGGGGCCAGATTCCGCCCTCGCTATTCATTCCGATCGCGGAGCGGACCGGACAAATCCAATTGCTCGGACAATGGGTGTTCGATGCCGCGTGTCGGCAATTGCGGTCGTGGCAAGACAATTTGCTCGCGCCGGATCGGCTGGGCGTGAATGTTTCGGCTCTGCAAATCAAGGGCTCGACCGATCTCGATCGCGAAGTGGCGGCGAGTTTGGACAAATGGGGTATCGCGCCCGGCATGATCGAGATCGAGCTGACCGAATCCGTGCTGATGGACATCACGCAGCAGCACAATGAGCGGCTCGAGCGGCTTCGCAAGCTCGGCGTCAGAATTGCGATCGATGATTTCGGCACCGGGTATTCATCTCTCAGCTATCTAGTCAATTATCCGATCAACCGGGTGAAGATTGCGCAAGAACTCGTGTTCGGCGTCGATACCGATTCGCGTAGCGCGACGGTCGTTCGCGCCGCCATTCGCCTCGCCCACGAGCTCGGCATCGAAATCATCGCCGAAGGCGTAGAGACGGAAGGCCAGGAAAAGTTTCTCCTGTCCGCCGGCTGCGAATACGGCCAAGGCTATTACTTCAGCCGGCCGGTCGATGCGGAGCGCGCGACCGAGCTGCTGCGCGCGGGCACGATCAAGCCCGATCGCCGGCTGCTGCGGCTGGTGGAGTCCACGGCGGCGTAATATGTGCCGTCGGCCGTCCACGTAACGGCTATTCCCAGCCGCCGCCGCGCGCTACACTCAAGACCATGTCTCTTGCCACTGACCCTCCCTCCCACATTCCGGCTGCCGGCCTGCCAAGTCACGACTGGACGCGCGCCGAGGTGCGCGCACTGTTTGACCTGCCTTTCCCGGAACTGATGTTCCGCGCGCAATGTGTCCACCGGCAAAATTTCGAGCCCACCGAAGTGCAGATTTCCACGCTGCTGTCGATCAAGACCGGCGGCTGTCCGGAGGATTGCGCCTATTGCCCGCAGAGCGCGCGTTACGATACCGGGGTGCGCGCCGAGAAATTGATGGTGCTCGACGCCGTGCTCGCCGAGGCGCGCGCAGCAAAAGCTGCCGGCGCCAGCCGCTTCTGCATGGGCGCTGCCTGGCGCGAGCCGAAGGACCGCGATCTCGACGGCGTTTGCGCCATGGTCGAGGGCGTCAGGGCGCTCGGCCTCGAGACCTGTGCGACACTCGGCATGCTCACGGCGCCGCAGGCGCGTCGGCTCAAGGACGCGGGGCTCGATTACTACAATCACAATCTCGACACGTCGCCAGAGTTCTACGGCGAGATCATCACCACCCGCACCTACCGGGATCGCCTTACGACGCTCGATCACGTCCGCGAAGCCGGCATCCATGTCTGCTGCGGCGGCATCGTCGGCATGGGTGAGACCCGCGACGACCGTGTCGGCATGATCGCGACGCTGGCGTCTCTCCCGGTGCATCCGGAATCGGTGCCGATCAACATGCTGGTGCGCGTTGCCGGTACGCCTCTGAGCGAGCAGTCTGCGCTCGACCCCATCGATTTCGTGCGCACGATCGCTGTCGCGCGTATTTGCATGCCGCGCTCGGTGGTAAGACTCTCCGCCGGCCGCGAGGACATGAGCGAGGAGACCCAGGCCCTATGCTTCCTCGCCGGCGCCAATTCGATCTTCTACGGGCCCAAACTGTTGACGACGCCCAATCCCGGCCGCGACCGCGATCGCGAGCTGATGGACAAGCTCGGCCTAAGCCCGATGGAGTGATCTCGCCTTAAAGCTATGTCAATTCCTGCGTTGCCGCGGCGTTGTGGAAGAAGGCGCCCCGCGCGGGCCAACAAGAACGCATGAGCGAGGTCGGTCATTCATGAGCGCACAGCACATACCCGCAAGCCGGACGCGGGCCTCTTTGCTCGCCTATGTTTGCGCAATCGCGATGGCGTTTGGTTCGCTTTCGGCAGTCGCTTTCGGTGAGCAACCGGACGATCTCCTCAGCAGAGACAGCGTACTGCGCGATCCCGAAATCCCGTCCTTGGGAAATTCCACGGGCGATCTGACGGTCGTCGAATATTTCGACTATCAATGCCCGTACTGCAAAAAAATGGCGCCCGAACTCGCGCAATTGGTCCAAGAAGACGGCCATATCAGGCTTGTCTTGAAGGATTGGCCGATCTTCGGCCCGATTTCGACCGCCGCTGCGGAAATAGCGCTGGCGGCAAAATATCAAAACAAATACGCCGAAGCCCACGACGCCCTGATCGGTGCCGATGCCAAGCTCACGAAGGCGAGCATCGCCGACCTTCTTGCCAAAGCCGGTGTCGACGTCGACTTGGCGATCAAGGACCTTCAGGCGCACCAAAAGACGATCGATGATCTATTGGCCCGTAACGAAGCCCAAGCCGAGGCCTTTGGCTTTGAGGGTACGCCCGGCTTCATCGTCGGCACGTTCCGGGTGCCCGGGGTTGTGGAAATGAAGGTGTTCAAGCAAATCGTCGCCGATGCCCGGGCGCGGGCGAAGAAGCGGAAATCTTAGTCCGCTTGAGCGCCGGTCGAGTTGCTATTTCGCTCATATTGACCGCATACCGGTATTCGGTATAATGAACCGGTGATACGGTCATTCGGCGACAAACAGACGCGGGCGCTGTTCCACGATGAGCGGGCTCGTCAGTTTGAGGGGATCGCACGCAGAGCCAAGCGCAAGCTCGAAGCGATCAACGCGGCAAGCCGACCAGATGATTTGACGATACCGCCATCAAACCGGTTAGAGAAACTCAAAGGCGATTTGAAGGATTTTCACTCGATCCGAGTCAACGACCAATGGCGAGCGATCTTCAAGTGGATCAACGGCGAGCCGCATGAGGTTCGGATCGTGGACTATCATTGAGGAGAGACGGCGATGGCGCAGAATGAATTTGCACCGGTCACCCCCGGCGAAATGCTGAAGGAAGAATTTCTTGCGGAGTATGGCCTCTCGCAGAATCAGCTCGCCAAAGCGATTGGGATCTCACCGAACCGGATTGCCGAGATCGTCAACAATCGACGGCGCATCACGGCAGATACCGCGCTGCGGCTGAGCTTGTACTTCGGCAATAGTCCGGAGTTTTGGCTGAATCTGCAGGCGCATTACGATCTAAAGCTGGCACGACGAAATCTAAAACCCGAAGATGCCAAACGCATCAAGGCGCTTCGAGCGGCGTAGAATTTGTAACCCGGACGAGCGGAGTGAAATCCGGGGTGCAACGGTAAAATTGATCCCGGATTTCACTCCGCTCATCCGGGCTACATACCTTACACCCCGGCCGCGCCGCCATCCGCCCTCGGATCGTGCGCGCCTTCGAGAATTCCGTCCGGATACAACACGACAGCGCCGGCATGCCCCATGACGTCGGAGTAAGGCTCCGACAGCACCTCGACGTCGTGATCGGCCGCGGCGAGTCGGTCGACAAGATTACCATCGAAACGCGGCTCGAGCCGAAGCGCGGTGCGCGGCGCGCCCCAGGTTCGGCCGAGCACCCAGCGCGGCCGATCGATCGCCTCGAAAAGCGGCTCGCGGAAATCGACGTAGCGCGTGAACAGCGCGCTCTGCGTCTGCGGCTGGCCGTCGCCGCCCATGCAGCCATAGGCCATGACGCGGCCGTCGTTGAGCACGGCAAGGGTCGGGTTGAGGGTGTGGAAGGGCAGCCGTCCGGGCCGCAGATAATTCAGCGCGCCGGCATCGAGCGAAAAGCTCGCACCCCGGTTCTGCATCAGCACGCCGGTCGCCGGCAGCACGCAACCAGACCCGAATTCCCAATAAAGCGATTGAATGTAGGAGACGACGAGACCGCCGGCGTCGGCGGCGCCCATCCAAATCGTATCGCCGGCACCGGCGGCAAGCGGCCAGCGCGCTGCCCTGTTGCGGTCGATCTTCATGGCTTCGCCGGCGATATAGCGGTCGTCGAGCAGGCGCTCGAGCGAATGGGGCAGATAAGTCGGATCGGTGACGACCCGGTCGCGCACGCGTAAGCCGCGCTTGGTCGCCTCCACCAGGCCGTGAATGTGATCGAAGCCTTCCGCCTCCCGTACGCCCAGCCGCGCGAACAAAGCCAGGATCATCAGCGACACCACGCCCTGGGTCGGCGCGTCGGTGTTGTAAACGGTGCCGCTCGGTAGCGTGACAAGCAACGGTTCGGCAAGCGTCGCTTTGTAGCGCTCCAAATCGAGGCGCGTGACCGGGCTGGCAATGCGTTCGAGATCGGCAGCGATCTCACGGCCGACGTCGCCGCGATAGAAATCGTTGAGCCCGGCATGGGCGAGATGGGACAGCGTTTCGGCAAAAGCCTGCTGCTTGAGCGTCGTGCCGGTTGCCGGCACCTTGCCGTCGACGAGAAACGCCGCGGCAAAACCCGGCACGTCCTTGAGGTTTTCGATGTTTTCGCACGTCAGTCTTTCTTGGCTGCGCGTGACCTTATAGCCGGCACGGCCGTGAGTGATCGCCGCCGCCAGCAGCACGTCGAGCGGCAATTTCCCGCCGTTGGCTTTTGCTGCTTCCAACGCCAGCACCCAGCCGGCTACGGCACCAGGCACAGTCAGCGCCGCCAGGGGCCCGCGCGGCGGGATCGTCCCGTAGTCGCGATAAAGCTCGGGCTTCGCCTGCTGGCTGGCGGGGCCCGCCGCCATGATGGCCCGCACGCGGCCCGACGGCTCGCGGGTCAGCCAGAACCCGTCCCCGCCGAGGTGGTTCATATGCGGGTAAACGGCGGCGATGGCTGCGGCCATGGCCACCATGGCTTCGAGCGCATTGCCGCCCTCGGCGAGGATGGCGCGGCCGGCTTCGACGGCGGCGGAATGCGGCGCGCAGACGACGCCGCGGCGGTGGCCGGCGCTGTGTGAATCCATGAGGCTCAATTCGCCCCAGTGGTTTCAAAGCCGCGTTTGCGCAGAAGCGCGTCGGCGCTGGGCAGCCGGCCGCGGAACGCCTTATAGGCATCGGCCGGTTCCTGCGCGCCGCCGGCCGCGTAGATCGAATCGCGCAGCCGTCTTGCCGTCGCCGGATCGAATATGTCGCCGGTCTCTTCGAACGCCGCAAAAGCGTCGGCGTCGAGCACCTCCGACCACATGTAGCTGTAATAGGCTGCGGCGTAGCCGCCGCCGGAGAAGATGTGAGCAAAGTGCGGCGGCCGGTGCCGCATGGCGATCTCGTCCGGCATGCCGATGCGCGACAGCGCCTTGGCCTCGAACGTCGTCGAATCGATGTCCTCGGGTTGCGACAAGGAATGGAAGTCGAGATCGACCAAGGCGCAGGCGATGTATTCGACCGTGGCGAAGCCTTTATTGAAATTGCGCGCGGCGATGAGCCGTTGCAACAACGCTTCCGGCATCGGTTCGCCGGTCTGATAATGGCGGGCGAAGCGGCGCAGCACTTCCGGCCGCTCCAGCCAGTGCTCGTAAAGCTGCGACGGCAATTCGACGAAATCGGTGGCGACGTTGGTGCCTGAAATCGTCGGATAGGTTACGGAAGACAGAAGCCCGTGCAGCGCATGGCCGAATTCGTGGAACAGCGTGCGCGCGTCATCAAAGCTCAATAGCGTCGGCTCGCCGCCTGGGGCCTTGGTGAAATTGCAGACATTGACGATGAGCGGTTGGACATCGCCTGAGAGCTTCTCTTGATCGCGAAGCGACGTCATCCAGGCGCCGCTGCGCTTGGAGGCTCGCGCGAAATAGTCGCCGAAGAACAGCCCAACCTTGTTGCCGTCGGCGCCTGTCACCTCCCAGACCCGCACATCGGGGTGCCAGACCGGGGCGTCGCTGCGCGCGAAGGTCAAGCCGAACAGCCGCTGCGCCGTATAGAACGCGGCCTCGATCATGCGGCCGAGATTGAGGTAGGGCTTGATCGCCGCTTCGTCGAATTCGCATTGCCGCTGACGGAGTTTCTCGGCGTAGTAGCGCCAGTCCCATGGCTCAAGCTTGAAATTGCCGCCTTCTTCCTGGATCAAAGCCTGCATGGCATCCCTGTCGGCGAGCGCCCGCGAACGCGCCGGGGTCCACACCGCATCGAGGAGCTGCCGCGCCGCCTGCGGCGTCTTCGCCATGGCGTCGTCAAGCCGGTAGTGAGCGAAATCGGCATAGCCGAGGAGCTGCGCGCGCTCGGCGCGCAATCGTACCATCTCGGCGATCAGCGCCTTGTTGTCGGCGGCTCCGCCATTGTCGCCGCGCAGGACGAAGCCGCGAAAGAGCTTTTCGCGCAGATCGCGCCGGTCTGAGAATTGCAAGAACGGCTCGACGCTCGAGCGTGACAGCGTCACGGCATAGCCGTCGAGCCCACGGTCGGTTGCTTCCGCGCGCATCGCCTCGCGCATGAATTGCGGCAGGCCGGCCAGGTCGGCTTCGCTGTCAAGCCGCAGCGTAAAGGCCTGCTCGTCGGCGAGCACGTTCTGGCTGAACGCGGTGCCGAGCTCGGCGAGGCGCTCGATGATTTGGGCGAGGCGTTTTTTGGCTTCGCCGTCGAGAGCGGCGCCGGCGCGGCGGAAGCTCGTATAATAGCGCTCGGTGACGCGCTTCTGTTCGGCATCGAGCCCGAGGGTGTCGGCTTGCCGCATCACCGCGTCGATGCGGCGGAACAATGCCGCATTGCTGTGGATCTTGTTCCAGTGGCGGGCGATCTGCGGCGAAAGTTGGCGTTCGATTTCCAGCAAAGCGTCGTTGGTATGCGCGCCGGCCAGCAGCCAAAATGCGTTGCCGACCCGCTCCAGCGCACGGCCGCCTAATTCCAGGGGCACGATTGTATTGACGAAGGTCGGCGGTGCGGTCTCTGCCGCGATGGCGGCGACCTCGGCCTCATGCTCGGCCAGCGCGCGTGCATAGGCCTCCCGGAAGTGCCCGGGCGCAATGCGTCCGAAGGGCGGAACCTCGTCGGGGGTGGTCCAAGCCTCAAAAAACGGATTGTTGGCTGGGGAAGTCTTGGTCGTTTCGGACATCGGAGGGGTCTTAGCAATGGCAGGGGCAGGCGTGATATATGTCATCGGTAGAGCATCGCCAAAGCGCTTAGGAGAGCCGAAAAATGCCCCGTCACGCCCATTATTTGCCGCACGGTGTGATTCCGGCCGTTATCCTGCCGTTCACGGAAGACCTGGCGATCGATGAAAAGGGCTTCCGCAAGCATCTCTCCGACGTCGCGGCGGTCGAGGGGCTCTCCGCCCTTACAATCAATGCCCATTCGACCGAGGTCGCCTCCTGCAGCTTCGAGGAACAGCGTCGCGTGCTGGACATCGCGCAGGGCGAGATCGGCGGACGGCTGCCGATCGTCAACGGCATATGGGCCGACGGCAGCCTGGAAGCCGCGCGTATCGCCCGCATGGCGGAGGAGGGCGGCGCTTCGGCGCTCCTGGTATTTCCGCCGGCGCCCTTCACGCTCGGCCAGTCGCCGGCCATGGCGGTCGAGCATTTCAAGCGCATTGC
>JBAQAB010000065.1:0-3784 GCA_049285535.1 Xanthobacteraceae bacterium | reverse complement strand
CCTGCCGGCGCCCGAACCCGCGACCACGTGAGCGACCGAGCGGCCAAGGCGGCGCCGATTGACGCCATGCTGGCGCGGCTTCTCGCGCTGCATCCCAAGCGCATCGATCTCGGGCTCGAGCGCATGGCGCGCATCCTTGACGCGCTCGATCATCCGGAACGGCATTTACCGCCGGTGATTCATGTCGCCGGCACCAACGGCAAGGGCTCGACCATCGCGTTCATGCGCGCCATCCTCGAAGCGGCGGGCCAACGCGTGCATGTCTATACGTCGCCGAACCTGGTTCGCATCAACGAGCGCTTCCGCATCGGACATAAGGACGGCGGCAAGCTGGTCGGCGATGCCGAACTCGCCGCGGCGCTCGCCGAATGCGAGGCCAAAAACGGCGATGCGCCGATTACGGTCTTCGAGATCGAGACCGCCGCGGCGTTTCTGTTGTTCTCGCGCACTCCGGCCGACGTGCTGCTGCTCGAAGTCGGGCTCGGCGGCCGGCTCGACGCCACCAATGTGATCGAACACCCGCTGGCCAGCATCATCACCCGGCTGTCGTTCGACCACCACGAATTTCTCGGCGACACGCTCGAAAAGATCGCCGCTGAAAAGGCCGGCATCATCAAGCGCGGTGTGCCGGCGGTAATCGCCAGCCAGGCGCGCGAGGCGCTTGCCGTGATCGAACGCCAGGCGGCGCGGCTCAAGGCGCCGCTGCACATCGCCGGCGAGCATTGGACCGCCACCGAAGAACGCGGCCGGCTTGTCTACCAGGACGGCGACGGACTTCTGGATCTGCCGGCGCCAAGGCTTTACGGGCGGCATCAGTTCGAAAATGCCGGCGCGGCGATTGCGGCGCTGCGCGCCAGCGGTCTCAAACTACCGCCGGCGGCCTACGAAGCGGGCATGACGCAAGTCGATTGGCCGGCACGCATGCAGCGGCTGTCGCACGGCCGGCTTGCGGCTCTGGCGCCGCCGGAGAGCGAACTCTGGCTCGACGGCGGCCACAATGCCGACGGCGGGCAAGCCATTGCCGCAGCCCTTGCCGACCTCGAGGAACGCGTGTCGCGGCCACTGGTGCTCATCGTCGGCATGCTGGCGACCAAGGACAGCGCCGGTTTCCTGAAGAATTTTTCCGGGCTTGCCCGCCGAGTCATTACCGTGCCGATCCAACAGGACAAGGCCGTGCCTGCCGCCGAACTTGCCGCCGTCGCGGACACCATTGGCATTCCGGCGCTGGCGCGCGATGATATCGAAAGCGCCATCACGATTGCCGGCAAGCTCGATCTGCACCCACCGCCGCGCATTCTGATTACCGGCTCGCTCTACCTCGCCGGCGAAGTGTTGGCGCTCAACGGCACGCCGCCGCAGTGAATCAGTTTGGGCTACGCGAGGCCGTATATGCAGCGATGGCCAGCATGTCGTTGACGGAGAGGCTACTCACGACCTGCGCCATCAGCGGCTGCCACGCCCCGGCCCGGCTGCCGTCCTGCATGCTCAATAGCTGGCGGACGACATAAGTCGCCTGTCGCCCCGCGATTGGGGGCACCTCGCCGAGCCCGGTCAGCACCGCACCGTGGCAGATGCCGCAGGGGATCGTCTTGCCATTGCCGCCGGTCGTGACCAGTGCCTCGCCCTTTTCGACGCTACCGTTCGGCACCAAGGCGACGAAGCCCAATCGCGGATCGCGATTGAGCACGACATTTTCATCCTCGGGGATTTCGATGATGCGATTGCCGATCGGCTCGGTACCGCCGCCGGGCAGCCGCAACCGTTTGTTGCCCGGTCCCACATATGTCTTGGGCACGGTGTCGGTCTCGACCACCCGGATCCAAGGCCGCGGTTTGAGTGAGGCAAAGTAATTAGCGGCGGCCCGGACATCATCGTCGCTGATGGCTTTGGCGATCGCCGTCATCATCCCCGATCCCTTGCGCGCGCCGCTCTTGTAGTCGGCCATCTGGCGAACCAAATAGGGCGCCGGTAGCCCCGCGATATAGGCCGATTCATCGTGGCCTGTGCCGGTCGGCAAATGGCAGGCAGCGCAAGCGCGAACCGTAGTGCCACTGCCATGCGCGACCACCCGCGGCATCGGCGGATGCATGTCGGGATACCAATCCGGCGGATTGAACAGGTCGTCGATCTGCTTGCGCGTATAGGACTTGTCGCTGCCGGGCGCGGTCTTCGGCAGGCCGTCATCCCGCGACGGCGGCTGCACTTTATCGGTCACGGGAAACGCCCAGTCGGGACGATCGGCGCCGTAGGCGAGGACCGGCACAAGACCGATGAGCAGCGCTAGCGCCAGTTTGCGCATTTACCCCCCCCAATATTCGACGCGACGTTATTGAATCTTGATATCGTCGTCGTGAATGACCTTCGCCCATTTGGCGCGTTCGGCCTGGATGTAGGCGGCGAACGCGTCCGGCGCACCCGCCATTGACTCGAACATTTGCGGATCGAGAAAACGCGCGCGGAACGCCGGATCGCTGAAGATCTTGATCACTTCCTGATCGATCTTCATGACGATGTCCTTGGGCATACCGGCCGGACCGAACAAACCGAACCATGCGGTCGCCTCGTAGCCGGGCAATCCGCTCTCCGACACCGTCGGCACTTCCGGCACCAGCGGCATCCGTTTCGGCGCACCGACGCCGAGCATCTTGATCTGACCGGACTTGTAGGCCGGCAGGCCTGACGCGACGCTGACCACCATAGTATCGATATGATCGCCGATGAGATCGTTGAGCGCCGGCGTCGCACCGCGATAGTGCACAGCGACCATTTTGACCCCGGCCATGCTGTCGAATAGCGCCATGTTCATGTGCAGCGCCGAGCCGACACCCGCGGTCCCATAGGTGATCTGGCCCGGCTTCTGCTTGGCCAGGGCGATCAGCTCGGCGGTGTTCGAGACCGGCAGCGATTTGGCGGCGAAGATCGACTGATAGATGCGCACTAGCCCGGTGATCGGGGTGAAGTCCTTGTCGACGTCGTACGGGACCTTGTCCTTCGGCAGCAGCGTCGGATTGACGGTGAACGTGCCGGACTCGCCGACCAGGAGCGTATAGCCGTCAGGCGCCGCCTTAGCGACGGATTCAGCGCCGATGATGTGGGCGGCGCCGCCCTTATTCTCGACAATGACCTCCTGGCCCCAATCCTTGCTGAGAGCCTGCGCCAGTGCACGACCGACGACGTCGGTGACGCCGCCGGGCACCGAGGTGACGACGAGCGTGACTTGCCGCGACGGATAGGCCGGCGTCTGCGCTTGGCTCGTGCCGCAGAACGCAATCAACAGCAACGAGGCAACGAGATATTTTTTCATATCAGGACCGCTACAGTCTTATTTCGCCGAGGTTGATGCTGGCGCCGAGATCGGCCTCGATGCTCTTGGAGCGACCGCGCGAAAAGATCTGCAGGGTGTAGCGGCCCGAATTCTCGTCGAGTTTATCGAATTTGAAATCGCCGTAATTATCGCTCGTCGTCAGCGCGATCGATGCACCGTCCTTGACCAGCTGGACGCTGGCGCCTTCGACGCAGTCGATGACGCCGTTCTTTTCCTCGGCCAGCGTGCCGCCGATGAAGCATTTCGAATAGCGCCACAGATTGCGGTAATAGACCCGCGGCTTGGCGCCGAGCTCGGGCTTCATCACTTCGAGATTTTGCTCGTCCGCGAGCCGCGCCATCTCGCTATCTTCGGCCTTGACTGCGCGCATGGCGCCGGTCGGGCAGGATTGCTGGCCGCGCGTCTGCACCCAGCCCTGGTCGATGAGATGAGCGTCGAAGGTCCAGGCCTGCGGCAGCT
>JBAQAB010000064.1:0-2725 GCA_049285535.1 Xanthobacteraceae bacterium | reverse complement strand
GGTGAACACCGCTATCGAAGCGGTCAACGGCGAGATTTTCGATGCGCTGTCCGGCATGGACGCCGAGGCGCAGGTCAAGATCGACGAGACCATGATCGGGCTCGACGGCACGCCGAACAAGGGCCGGCTCGGCGCCAATGCCATTCTCGGCGTCTCGCTGGCGACCGCCAAGGCCGCCGCGTCGGCGAACAAGCTGCCGCTCTACCGTTATGTCGGCGGCACGTCGGCGCGGCTTCTGCCGGTGCCGATGATAAACATCGTCAATGGCGGCGTGCATGCCGACAACCCCATCGACTTTCAGGAATTCATGATCGTGCCGCTCGGTGCGCCGAATTTTGCCGAGGCGCTGCGCGCCGGCGCGGAGATCTTTCACACGCTGCGCGCGGCGCTCAAGGCCGCTGGGCACAATACCAATGTCGGCGACGAGGGCGGCTTTGCGCCCAACCTGCCGTCGGCGGAAGCAGCCCTCGACTTCGTGCTTTCGGCAATCGGCAAGGCGGGCTATCGGCCGGGCGAGCAGGTCGCGCTGGCCCTCGATCCGGCGGCCAGCGAATTTTTCGCAGACGGCGTCTATCGCTACAAAGGCGAGGGCAAGACCCGCTCGATCGACCAGCAGGTTGATTATCTTGCCGAGCTGGTCAGCAAATACCCCATCGTGTCGATCGAAGACGGCATGGCCGAGGACGATGCCGCGGGCTGGAAGAAGCTGACGCAAAAAATCGGCGGTAAATGCCAACTCGTCGGCGACGATGTTTTCGTCACTAACGTTGCGCGGCTGGCTGACGGCATCAAAAACGGCGTCGCCAACTCGATCCTGATCAAGGTCAACCAGATCGGCACGCTCACCGAGACGTTGGCTGCGGTCGAATGCGCACACAAGGCCGGCTATACCGCGGTGATGTCACATCGCTCCGGTGAAACGGAAGACTCCACGATCGCCGATCTCGCGGTTGCCACCAATTGCGGGCAAATCAAGACCGGCTCGGTGGCGCGCTCCGACCGCACCGCGAAATACAATCAGTTGCTCCGCATCGAGGAGGAACTTGGCGCACAAGCGGCCTATGCCGGGCGCGCCGCCTTCAAAGCGCTTGGTAGGTTCTAGTCTACCGTTCTTGTCCGGTGGGGCTAATCGGAGCTATACACTCAGTGTCGTAGGAGATCGTAGGCGATGGACCAAGCGCTTGATTTGAAGCCGGGCAACCGCGGTCTCGCGGTTGAACGTCTGAGTGGTTTCATCGTCGGGTCGGTCGATGCCGCGGCATCATCCGATGCACCGTTCACCCACCTCGTGTTCGACCGCGTCTTTCCGGACGACATTTATGCTCTGATGCTGGCCAATATGCCGGAGGCCACCGACTACCGGCCGATGCATGGCCGCAGCAAAGGTCACGACCTCACCGACGGCACCCATACGCGGGTGAAGATCGATCTATTTCCCGAATACATCCGTCACCTGCCGCCGCAAAAGCGCGCGGTGTGGGACGTCGTCGGCCGCGCACTCTGTTCCCGTCCGGTGAAAGAGGCGTTCATACGCCGGCTCGCGGCGCCGCTGCAGCGCCGGTTCGGTCCCGGCTACGCCAGGACCGGCATGTATCCGATCCCGATCCTCACCCGCGACATTCCGGGCTATCTGATCACGCCGCACACCGACACGCGCTGGAAGGGGATCACCGTGCAGCTCTATCTGCCGTCCGACCGCGCCCACACCAATATCGGCACTATTTTTCACGAAAAGCTCGCCGATGGCTCGCTGCCGAAACGCAAGCAAATGTCGTTTGCGCCGAACAGCGGCTACGCCTTCGCGGTCGGCACCGACACCTGGCATTCCGCCGATGCCGTCGGTCCCGAGGTCAAGACGCGCGACAGCATCCTGCTGACCTATTTCGTCGATGCCGGTGCACTGCGCGTCCTGCGCAACCGCGGCAAGCGATTCGGCAACTTCGTCTTGAGCGAAGTCCGCAATCGGCTGCCGTAGACCCGGCATTAATCCCACTTTAAGCGAGATTCTCCCATGGTGGCTTCATGGTCACCCGCAAACGGCTGCGCACGATCCTCAATGCGCTTGCGCTCTATGCCTTGGCGGCATTGCTCATCGGCTATTTCGGGGTCAACGCCTATAGCGGCAATCGCGGCCTCAAGGCCAAGGAAGTCATCGACCGGCAGTCGGCGGCGCTATCGGCGGAGCTCGACCGCCTCAAGGTCGAACACGCGCAATGGGACCGGCGGATTGCGCTGCTCAAATCCGACGCTATCGACCCCGATATGCTCGACGAGCGCGCCCGCGCGCTGCTCGATTATGTCGACCCCAATGATTTGACCATGATGTACGATACGAAAACCTATCGCGCGGGTGTCCCCAACCCATAAACATAACCCTTGAACTTACCTGCGCCGGCCACGAAATTAATTTCTCCGACAAGGAGTTGGCCGCCGGTACTCATCGCCTACGGGAATTCCCCCGGCTTTCGCAATCCGGCATTTTCGGCTAAGGCTTGAACCCCGCCGGACTTTTTCGCCGCCAACGGCGTTTTGAGGACAATAATGGCCGTCGCCCAAACCAAGCAAACGGCTCAAGACACCCAGGGACTGCTGCCGGCTGCGGACATGGCGGCGAACGACAGCGCGACTCCCGAGTTTTCCAAGGAGCAAGAGCTCGCGGCGCTCCGCCAAATGCTGCTGATCCGCCGCTTCGAGGAAAAGGCCGGCCAGATGTACGGCATGGGCC
>JBAQAB010000063.1:0-4900 GCA_049285535.1 Xanthobacteraceae bacterium | reverse complement strand
CGAGCCGCACCGGATCGATGCCGATCTCATTGACGATCAGGGAACGAAGCTGCGCGTCACGGTTTTGTTCGACGACGTAGACGAAATCGTGGTCGGCGACGAAGCTCGTCACGCTGGAGTGGAACGGAAAGGCGCGCACACGCAGCCGATCGAGCTGATGCTCCGCCGCCTCCAGGATGCCGGCCGCCTCGTCCATCGCCGGCGAGGTCGAGCCGTAATAGATCACTCCGTATTTGGTTGGTTTTTGCGCGTTGGCCTGGAGCGGCCGCGGCACTAGGTCCTTGGCGGTCTCGAACTTGCGCAACAGCCGCTGCATGTTGTCGGCGTAGGCTGGGCCTTCTTCGGTATAACGCGCGTAACGGTCGCGCGAGGTGCCGCGGGTGAAGAACGAGCCCTTGGTCGGATGGGTGCCCGGATAGGTGCGGTAGGCGATGCCGTCGCCGTCAACGTCGAGATAGCGGCCGAAGTCGCGGCCTTCGTCGAGCATCGCCGCGGTCATGACCTTACCGCGGTCATACTGTTTGTTGTCGTCCCAATGCAGCGGCCGGCAGAGCCGGTGATTCATGCCGATATCGAGGTCGAGCATCAGAAAGATCGTGGTCTGCAGCCGTTCCGCCAAATCGAAGGATTGCGCGGCGAAATCGAACGCTTCGTGCGGGTCCTCGGGAAACAGTAGGATATGTTTGGTGTCGCCGTGCGAGGCATAGGCACAGGAGATCAAATCGCACTGCTGGGTGCGGGTCGGCATGCCGGTCGACGGCCCGGCGCGCTGTACGTCCATGATGACGGCGGGGATTTCGGCGAAGTAGGACAGGCCGATAAATTCCTGCATCAGCGAAATGCCCGGCCCGGAGGTAGCGGTAAAGGCGCGGGCGCCGTTCCACGATGCACCGATCACGATGCCGATTGAGGCGAGTTCATCCTCACCCTGGACGATGGCGTATTTCGCCTTGTCGGTTCCCGGATCGTGGCGCAGCCTCTTGCAGTGGCTGGTAAAGGCGTCGGCGAGCGAGGATGACGGCGTGATCGGATACCAGGCGCAAACGGTGGCGCCACCGTAGACCGCGCCGAGCGCCGCCGCCGAATTGCCCTCGATGAAAATGCGATCGCCGACTTTGTCGGACTTTTGCACCCGTATCCCGATCGGACACTTCAGATTCTGCAGCGCCCAGTCGCGGCCGAGATGCAGCGCATGAACGTTCGACGACAAGAGCTTTTCCTTGCCCTTATATTGCTCGCCGATCAGGGTCTCGATCGCCTTCGGATCCATATCGAGCAGTGCCGACAGCGCGCCGAGATAGATGATGTTCTTGAACAGTTGCCGCTGGCGCGGATCGGTATAGGTCGAATTGGTGATGGCGGTGAGCGGCACGCCGAGCACCGTGATGTCGTCGCGGAATTTCGAGGCCGGCATCGGCTTCGTCGAATCGTAGAACAGATAGCCGCCGGGCTCGATCGAGGCGACGTCCTTGTCCCAGGTCTGCGGGTTCATCGCGACCATCAGATCGATGCCGCCGCGGGCGCCGAGATGGCCAGCCTCGGTGACGCGCACTTCGTACCACGTCGGCAGGCCCTGGATGTTGGACGGGAAGATGTTGCGCGGGCTCACCGGCACGCCCATGCGCAGCACGGCGCGGGCGAACAGCTCATTGGCGCTTGCCGAACCCGAGCCGTTGACGTTGGCGAACCGGACGACGAAGTCGTTTACGCTTTGGATAGGCATGCTTGTTCCGCGTGAGTCATGTCGATCAGGTATTTCTGCATGTCCCACGCGCCGGTGGGGCAGCGCTCGGCGCACAAGCCGCAATGCAGGCAGACGTCCTCGTCCTTCACCATGACGCGGCCGGTCTTGAGATTGTCTGCGACGTAGAGATCCTGGCTTAGATTTTTCGCCGGCGCCTGCAGCCGCTGCCGCAGCTCGGTCTCGTCGCCGTTGGCGGTGAAGGTGATGCAGTCCATCGGGCAGATATCGACGCAGGCGTCGCATTCGATGCAAAGCTGCCCGGTGAACACGGTCTGCACATCGCAGTTGAGGCAACGCTCCGACTCTTTGAGCGCCAGTTCGAGGTCGTAGCCGAGCTCGACTTCGGCCTTGATGTCGCGCAGCGCCGCGACTTTCTCGCGATGCGGCACCCGAAAGCGCTTATCGAGCGTGATCTCGTTGTCGTAGGACCACTCGTGGATGCCCATCTTCTGGCTCGATATCGCGACCTGCGGCGCCGGACGGACATTGATGTCTTCGCCACGGCAGAAACGGTCGATCGAGATCGCAGCCTCATGGCCATGCGCCACGGCCCAGATGATATTCTTCGGCCCGAACGCAGCGTCGCCGCCGAAGAACACCTTGGGATGCGTCGAGGCCATGGTTTTCGGGTCGACTTTGGGCATGTCCCATTTGTCGAACTCGATGCCGCAGTCGCGCTCGATCCAGGGGAACGCGTTCTCCTGGCCGACCGCGACCAGGACATCGTCGCACGGAAAAAGCTCGTCGGGCTCGCCGGTCGAGACAAGCTCGCGGCGGCCATTGGCGTCGCGCACGGCTTTCACTTTTTCGAACAGCACGCCGGTAAGCTTGCCGTTGTTTTGGGTGAAATCCTTGGGCACCAGATAATTGAAGATCGGAATATCCTCGTGCATGGCGTCCTCCTTTTCCCAGGGGGACGCTTTCATCTCCTCGAAGCCGGAGCGCACGATGACTTTGACGTCCTCGCCGCCGAGCCGGCGCGAGGAGCGGCAACAATCCATCGCGGTATTGCCGCCGCCGAGCACGATGACGCGCTTGCCGATCTTGTCTATGTGCCCGAACGAGACGCTGGACAGCCAATCGATGCCGATATGGATGTTCTTGGCCGCTTCGGTGCGGCCGGGAATTTCGAGGTCGCGGCCACGCGGCGCGCCGCAGCCGACAAACACGGCGTCAAAATCTTGTGCGAGTAGCGCCTTGAGGCTGTCGATGCGTTGGCCGCCGTTGAATTCGATGCCGAGATTGAGGATGTAATCGCATTCCTCGTCGATGACCGATTCCGGCAAGCGGAATTTCGGAATTTGCGTCCGCATCATGCCGCCGGATTTCGGGTCCTGGTCGAACACCACGCAGGTGTAGCCCATTGGAGCGAGGTCGCGCGCGACGGCGAGGGAAGCCGGACCGCCGCCGATGAGCGCGATGCGCTTGCCGTTCTTCTTTTCCGGTGCTTTCGGCAGCCGGTCGCGGATGTCGTCCTTGAAATCGGCAGCGACGCGCTTTAGCCGGCAGATCGCGACCGGCTCTTTTTCGACGCGGCCGCGCCGGCAGGCCGGCTCACAGGGGCGATCGCAGGTGCGTCCGAGGATGCCCGGAAACACGTTGGATTCCCAATTGATCATGTAGGCGTCGCTGTAGCGGCCTGCGGCGATCAAACGGATATATTCAGGGACCGGCGTGTGCGCCGGACAGGCCCACTGACAATCCACCACCTTGTGGAAATAGTCCGGGACCGAAATATCGGTAAGTTTCATCGACTCCTCGCGCACGCAGCGACCCGCTCTTTAAAACGCGGCGGTAGGAACTCTGCTGCGTGGATTTCCTCTTCCGGCGGTCCCGTAGCCGAATCCGGCGCCGGATACTAGTCGACGGATGAGGGAATTTCTACCGCTTCTCCCTTGTTATAGCGACGATTTCCCGCCTATGGCTGTTAACAAAGGCGCGACTGAACGCAGCAGCTGGCGGACCCGTCTGGGCGGTGCGGTTCCGCTCTCGGTTTTCGCCGGAAGCAATTGAAATTATGGGATAATTTCCTGCGATGCGTGACCTGTTCGAGACCATTCCGCTCGTTGACCCGGTCACGGCCGCCCGCCGTGGCGGCCGGCCGGCATTAGCGCAGCGTTTCTACGCCGCAACCGGGGTGCAGGAGACCGCGGAGGCCTATGCCGTGACCCTCGACGGCAAACCCGTCCGCACCCCCGCTCGGCGCCCGCTTGCCGCCCCTACTCCCGCGCTCGCAGGGGCGATAGCCGCGGAATGGGACGCGCAACGCGAGGTGATCGACCCGGCGGCGATGCCGCTGACGCGGCTTGCCAACGCGATCATCGACGGCGTTGCGGAGAAACCAGGGCCGGTGGCGGCGGAAATTGAAAAATATCTCGCGTCCGATCTGCTGTTCTATCGCGCCAGCAGTCCCCAACAATTACGCGACCGCCAAGCGGCGCAGTGGGATTCGGCCCTCGCCTGGGCGCGCGATACGCTCGGCGCACATTTCAAGCTCGGCGAAGGCATTGTTCACGTCGCCCAGCCCGAGGCCGCGCTGAATGCTGCCGTAGCCGCGATCCCGACCGATCCGTGGCGGCTCGGCGCAGTCCACGTCATCACGACGCTGACCGGTTCGGCGATGATCGCGCTGGCCGTGGCGCGCGGCGCGCTATCCGCCGATTCGGCCTGGCAGGCGGCGCATGTCGACGAAGATTGGAATATGGAGCAATGGGGCAAGGACGAGATGGCGATGCAGCGCCGCGCGTTTCGATACGCCGAGTTTGCGGCGGCGGCAGCCGTTTTGCGCGAGCTTGCGGAATGAGCCGTCAGCCTACCCGCCGGTCACGCTCATATGCCGCGCCAGCGCCGGCCGCTTATGGCGGCGATCGATGATGAAATCGTGGCCTTTGGGCTTGCGCGCGATCGCTTCATCGATGGCGGAGAACAACAGAGCGTTGCCTTCAGAAGCGCGCAGCGGTTTGCGCAAATCGGCGGCGTCTTCTTGGCCGAGACACATATAAAGCGTGCCGGTGCAGGTGACGCGTACGCGATTGCAGGATTCGCAGAAATTGTGCGTCAGCGGCGTGATGAAGCCGAGCCGGCCGCCGGTTTCGCCGACGCGAACGTAGCGGGCAGGGCCCCCGGTGCGATAATCGATGTCTTCGAGCGTGAAGC
>JBAQAB010000062.1:0-2731 GCA_049285535.1 Xanthobacteraceae bacterium | reverse complement strand
GAGCGCACTCGAGCGCGTCGTCGGCGCGCACGAGGCCGCCGTCATCACCACCGCCGGCGGCATCGTTTCCGATCACGAAACCTACGCGCTCCTGCTTCGCCGCAGCCACACCATCTGGATCAAGGCGCGGCCGGACGATCACATGAGCCGGGTGATGGCGCAGGGCGACTTTCGCCCGATGGCGGCGAACCGCGCGGCCATGGCCGATCTCCTCGCGATCCTCGAAGCGCGCCGCGCCGACTATGCCCGCGCCGAAGCCGAGGTCGACACCTCCGGCGAGGCCGTCGAGCAGAGTTTTGTGGAGCTCGTCCAGGTCGTGACAAAAATGCTCGGGCGTGACGTCGGGGCTCCTTCTCCCCGCGTGCGGGGAGAAGGCCGGGATGAGGGAGCCTCTCCGCCGGGCTCAGAATCGCGGCAACGCCCCCTCACCCTCGCTCGCTCCGCTCGCTCGACCTCTCCCCGCGCAGCGGGGCGAGGTAAGAACGAGCGACCATGACGCTTGCCGATCAAGGGTTTCTCGATCTTCCGCCGTTGCGGCTCGAATACCGCATGATCGGGCCGCGGCCCGGTGCGGCGCCGACCGTCGTGATGCTGCACGAGGGCCTCGGCAGCGCCGCGGCGTGGGGATCGTTTCCCGATCAAATTGCCGCCGCGACCGGCGCCGGCGTGTTCGTCTATTCGCGCGCCGGCTATGGCCAGTCCAGTCCCGGCGCGATGCCACGCTCGATCTCTTTCATGGAGGAAGAAGCGATCGAGGTGCTGCCGCGCGTCCTCGACGCCATCGGCTTCCACCGCGGGCTGTTGCTCGGCCACAGCGACGGCGCCTCGATCGCCACCATCTATGCCGGCAGCGTGCAGGACCATCGCGTGCGCGGCCTGGTTTTGATCGCACCGCATTTCTTCACCGAGGAGATCGGGATCGCGGAGATCCGCCGCGCGCGCAAGTCATTCGAATCCGGGGCTTTGCGCGAACGGCTCAAGCCCTGGCACGCCGACGTCGATTGCGCCTTCTATTCCTGGAACGAGCCGTGGCTGCAGCCGGACATGCGCCAGTGGGATATCACCGAAGCGCTCGGCTATATCCGCGTGCCGATCCTCATCGTCCAGGGCGAGGACGATCAATTCGGCACGATCAAGCAAGTCGAGGTGGCGCAGCGCGAATGCTACTGCCCGGTCGAGACGCTGGTGCTACCTGGCATCCGCCACGTGCCGCAGCGCGAAGCACCCGAGCTGACGCTCAAAGCAGTGACCGGCTTCATCAACCGGCTGCTGCGTGACCACGGCGAAGGCGAGCGGCAGGCCAATTCCGGAGTTGCAGTCTCATGAATTATAGTGCATAAAAATGACCGCTGCATTGCAGGCGTGCATTATAATTCATTATCGCGACTAGGGCCGGGACGACCGTTATGGGCGATGCCGATCTTGCCACGCTGCATCCTTTAGCGAACGGCCAAAAACGGATCGACTTCCAAACCGAGCCGTCGCGCTATCGGCATTGGCAGCTCACGGTCGACGGCGACGTGGCGACGCTCATCATGGACGTCGACGAAAAGGCCGGGCTGTTCGAAGGCTACGAGCTGAAACTCAATTCCTACGATCTTGGCGTCGACATCGAGCTGGCCGACGCCATCGACCGGCTGCGTTTCGAATATCCGCAAGCACGCGTCGTCGTGCTGCGCTCGGGGAAGCCGCGCGTGTTCTGCGCCGGCGCCAATATCCGCATGCTGGCCGGCGCGAGCCACGCCCACAAGGTCAACTTCTGCAAGTTCACCAACGAGACGCGCAACGGCATCGAAGATTTAAGCAAAAACTCCGGCGTCAAATCGATCTGCGCCATCAACGGCACCGCAGCCGGCGGCGGTTATGAGCTGGCGCTTGCCACCGACTGCATCATGCTGATCGACGACGGCTCGGCGGCGGTGTCGCTGCCGGAATTGCCGCTGCTCGCGGTGCTGCCCGGCACCGGCGGCCTCACGCGCGTGTCCGACAAGCGCAAGGTGCGCCGCGATCATGCCGACGTGTTCTGCACCACCGAGGAAGGCGTCAAAGGCAAGCGCGCGGCCGAGTGGCGGCTGGTCGACGACGTGGTGCCCGGCTCGAAATTCGAAGAGGCGGTTGCCGCGCGCGCCAAGGAATTGGCCGCCATGTCGTCGCGCAACGGCGCGAGCGACGGAATCAAACTGACGCCGCTGACGCGGAAGTTCGCAGCCGACAGCGTCGACTATGGCGTGCTGTCGGTCGCGTTTCAGCGCGGCGAACGGATCGCGACGGTGACATTGCGCGGCCCCGCTGCGCCGCCACCGGTTTCGGCCGACGCCATGGTGGCGCTTGGCGCCAATTTCTGGCCGCTCCAGCTCGCGCGCGAGCTTGACGACGCCATCCTCCACATCCGCCTCAACGAGCTTGAGGTCGCGGCGATCGTCTTTAAATCGTCCGGCGATCCGGCCCAGGTTCTGGCCTACGACCGTTTCCTCGACGCCAATCAATCGCACTGGCTGGCGCGCGAAATCCGGCTGTTGTGGAAGCGCACGCTCAAGCGCGTCGATCTCACCTCGCGCTCGCTGGTGACGCTGATCGAGCCGGGCTCGTGCTTTGCCGGCACGCTCGCCGAGCTGCCGTTCGCGTCGGACCGCTCTTACATGCTTGCCCCCACCCTTCCCTCCCCCGCAAGCGGGGGAGGATTAGGGAGGGGGGCTGGCGACAACAAGCCGGCGGCCGCACTCGCGCTCGG
>JBAQAB010000061.1:0-5960 GCA_049285535.1 Xanthobacteraceae bacterium | reverse complement strand
CGCGCTCGGGCAGATTTTTCGGCACTTCGCGCTCGCCCTCGCGCACGCTCAAGACCGAGACGTCGGGACCGACGTCCTTGAGAATGACGATCCAGTTGGTGTCGTCCTGATCGATCGAGGCATAAAGCGTAAGCGCGATCGGGCCGGCCACCAGCACGTCGTGCGGCAGCGGATCGGTCATGTAGCGCAGGCGCTGGATGGCGTTGGTCTGCGATGGCGGCATTTGTACGAAAGCGTCGGGCGGCTGCGTCTCGGTCGCGCTCGACGGCGCGATCGTGTCGGTCGTCAGCCGTTCCCAGCTTTTCAGATAGAGCTTGGTCCATTGCGTTTCCGGGAGCGGCCAGTCGCCGGCGCTGCGCCACTCATCGGCTCCCATCACCCAAAATCGCACCGGCGCCTCGTCCATGACGCCGGTGTCGAGGCCTTTGAGCCAATGATCGTGCCAGCGCAAAACTTCGCTATGGAACGTGTGATACGGCCGCTCCAGATGGGCCGGCCCGGCGAGCAACAATTTTTTCAGCGCCTCGATGTTGCGGTACCAGTGCTGGCAGCCGTTGAGATGCGTCTTATAGGTGTAGCCGTACCAGCCGGAACCGGTATAGGTCGGCACCTTGATCTGCTCGAACTCCGCCTCGCTTTTCTGCACCGCCGCTTCGGAATCGAAAGGATCGACCAGCACATTGTAATAAGGCGGCATGTGCTGGCCTTTTTGCGCGATCAGATTGTAGACGTGCGGGTACATTTTGTAGTCTGGATTGTTCATGGCGTCGCGCCAGAGCGATTCCCGTTCCGCCGGCAAGGCGCCGGGCGACCCCTTGTGCTGATGCATCGCCGAGAAATGGCCGACCAGATAGCGGAACAGATGAATGACGCCGCCGGGATATTCGTCGCGGAAGCCGCCGAATTCGCCATAGGCGCCGCGCGAATCGAACGGGAAGATTGCTTTAAGATGCGGCGGCTGCTTCTTAGCGACCGCAAGCTGCTCGGCGCCGAAGCCGGAAATGCCCACCATCCCGACATTGCCGTCGCACCAGTCCTGCGCCGCGATCCACTCGATGAGATCGTAGCAATCCCATTCGCGCGAGCCGCCGCCCTCCGATTTGCCGACGCCGCGCGGCGAGCCGATGACATGGACATAGCCGCGCGACACCAGGAACTTAGTGTCGCCGGCCTCCAGCGGGCCGGTCCACAGCGGCGACCAGGCCGGCTGCGGCGGCAGCGCCGCCGCCATGTCCGGGCCCTGAAAGTCCTTATTGTAGATAGCAAACGCCAACAGTGCAGGAAATTTTCCGCTTGCCTCCGGCCGGTAGACGTCGACGCAGATTTTGACGCCGTCGCGCATCGGCACCATGACGTCGATGTCGCGGGCGATCGATGAGAAAGTCGGTTCGCGGTCGTAACTCGGTCCCGGATTGTCAGCCGACGGCAATAATTCTAACGACGATCTGTGACGCGACCCCTCGACGCTCACTCAACCCTCCCCGACACGCATCGTCCGCGCGTATTCAATTGCAATTGTCCATGCTGCATTCGACCGGCGAGATGATAATCGTCAATGCGCCGCGGCTTGGCAAGCAAGCTGCGGGAATGTGGTTTCATTGTAATGGAAGCGTTGCGAGCGTTGGGGCTGGAACTCAGCGTCGTCCTTGAATGTCGTCGCTTCCAGCGCGCGAACGGCTTCCTGCTCCAGCGCCTTTGCGGCCGCGCGCGACGACGCGTCCTCCCGCCGGCCTGCAACCGACCGGCATCGTATCTAGCGATAAGCTTTGGGCTGTCTCGATCTTGTAAATTTGCTACTACGTAAGATCACATGTCGATGCGAAATACGGGAGGACTTGACGATGGAATTGAAAGCGACGCGCCGGATCGTGACCGGGCATGACGCGCAGGGCAAAGCGGTGGTGCTGTTCGACGCTGCGCTACCGGCGAAACAGCGCAGCACCGGCGGCAACGGCATGACGCTGTTATGGGTGACGGGCGAATCGCCGGCCGACGTCGGCGGCGCCGCCGACCGGGCGCAAACGCAAGTCGGCGTGCCGCCGCCCGCCAACGGCACGGTCTTTCGCATTGTCGATTTTGCGCCGCTGCCGGCGAACGCGGCGCCGGTCGATCATCATCAAATCCTCGTTTCGATGGGCATCGATCCGGCGACGCAAGGTTATGCGCGGCACGACAATACGCACCGGACTAGGACCATCGACTACGCCATCGTGCTGGACGGCGAGATCGATATGCTGCTCGACGACACCGAGGTTCACGTCAAGGCGGGCGACGTGTTGGTGCAGCAAGCCACCAATCACGCCTGGGTCAATAATGGCACAAAGCCGTGCCGCATCGCCTTCATCCTCATCGACGGGAAGACGCCGCCGGCCTGGAAGCAGGGCTGGGAACCGTAAGGCGGCGGCGCGGGACTACTCCGCCGCTTCCCGGTGACGGTGGAACAACGGCACGATGTGTGCCCGCTCGCCGGCGCAGGCGACCACGACACTATTCTCCGGCACCGCGATCCAATTCTTGTCGCGGTCGAGCGGCTCGGAAACAATGACAATGCCTGCATCCGATTCCCGGTAATAGAGCGTGTTGGCGTGATCGTTTACCGCGTAGCGGAAGGCGTATAGATCGCGGCCGTTCGACAGCGCGGCGGTAAAGCGCAGCCGGTCCGGCGGCGATGTCTCGTTCACCAACACCGTCAGCCGGGCCAAGACCGTTTCCGCGGCGCCGACCGGGTCGTCGATGCCGGCGCCGAGAATGGCGAGGAAGATCGCTTCGGAATCGGTCGTGCCGATGCGCGCCGGATAGAGCTCGTCGGGGATCAAGCCCTCGACCTGACGACGCAGCCGACTCCAGCTGCCGACAAAACCGTTGTGCATGAACATCCATTTGCCGCAGGCAAACGGATGGCAGTTCGGCCTGGTGATAGGAGTTCCGGTGGCGGCTCGGACGTGAGCGAAAAACAAATGCGACTGCAAGTGCCGGCACAAATAGCGCAGATTCTCGTCCGACCAGGCCGGGCGAACCTCGCGATAAAGACCCGGCTCCGGGTGATTGCCATACCAGCCGAGCCCGAAGCCGTCGCCATTGGTGCCGGCGGTCGATTCAAGCGCGTGAATGCTCTGCGAGATCAAGGAATGCGACGGCTCGGTCACGTAATGCTCGAGCGCCGTGGTTATCCCGCGATAGGCGATCCAGCGGCACATCATTCAGCCTTTTTCTCGAAGGGTTACGCCACCAATGTGGCGTCGCGAATCCACCGTGTCACCTTGTGCAAGGCAATTTCGGCACCTTCGTGTTGATTTTCTGTAAATATCCGGAGCTGCGCATCGGCCGAAGTTCCCTCCACGACGATGTCGCGGCAATTCCCCACCTGCCCGGCGCAGCCGAGCGCCTCGGCATCCGGCGCCACGAGGCCGAGGACGCGGGCGAGCATTTCGCCAACGCGGATACCGCCCGAACGCGTCACGAACGTGCCCTGCACGCCGTAACGCTGGGCGCGCCATTTATTCTCGACCGCAATCGCGCGGTCGACGACGTCGAGCCCGGCATTGTGCTCGGGATGGCCGTAAAGGAAGCGGGCCAAGGACCGATAAAGCGCCGCGATCGCGACGGTCTCGTCCAGACGGGTGCAGCAATCTGGTGCCCGCAGCTCCAGGGTCGGATATTTGAGCGAGGGACGGATCGACCACCACAAGTGACTGGCATCCGCCATCGCCTCCGATCGCACCATGGCATCGACATAGGCGTCGTATTCCTCCGGGGTGCGGAATAATTCCGGCAAGCCAGTGCGCGGCAATTCGTCATAAGCGGCGAGACGATAGCCTTTCAGGCCGGTGGCGCGGCGCTGCCAGAACGGCGACGAAGTCGACAGCGCGATGAACAGCGGCAGGTACGGCAACATGCGCATCATCACGTCGATGCGGCGCGCCGGATCGGGAAACTCCACATGCACATGCATCCCACACAACATATTGCGCTGGCCGATCATCTGCAGATCGTCCATGACCTTGTTGTAGCGGTCCTTCGGCGACTGCACCGATTCGCGCCACGACGCCAGCGGATGGGTGCCGCAGGCCAGGATCGCAAGCCCATGCTCGGCAGCGGCAGACGCCGCATTGAGCCGCAGCTGGCGCAGTTCGATCCGCGCGTCGTCGGCGCTGCGATGGGGCTCGGTCGCCACCTCGATCTGGGCCTGCAAAAACTCCCGGCCGATATTTCCCGGCGCGCCAAATGCGGCGGCCTGGAACAGCGAGTCGGGCGTTTCCGCGGGAACTTCACCGCTTTCCGAGTCGGCAAGAAAGTATTCTTCCTCGATGCCGAACTGGAAATTATCGTCGGACGCAAAAACGCGCGCTTGCTCGCCGGGAGGCACCAGCGTCCGAATGTGAAGTCGCCGCTCGTTCGGGTCGAATCGAAATTCCATGATCTGGTCCGTTGCTTGCGCGATGTGTCTGCTTCTCAGATACCCTGCGTCTGCAACCAGCACTCCAACAACGCAACTTGCCAAAGCTTCGAATGGCCCTTCGGCGTCAACTCGCCTTCGGGGTCGGCGAGCAAGCGCTCGATATAAGGTCGGTTGAACAGCCCGCGCTGACGCGCTTGCGGCGCATCGAGCACGTCGCGGACAAAATCGAGAAACGCGCCGCGGATATATTTGAGCGCCGGCACCGGAAAATAACCCTTCGGCCGGTCGATCACCTCGTCGGGAACGAGCCCCCGCGAGGCTTCCTTGAGAATGTGTTTGCCGCCGCCGCGCACTTTGAGCTCAGCCGGGATGCGCGCGGCAAGCTCCACGACCTCATGATCCAGGAACGGCACCCGCGTCTCCAGGCCCCATGCCATCGCCATGTTGTCGACGCGTTTGACCGGATCGTCGACCATCATGATCTCGGCATCGAGCTGCAGCGTCTGGTCGATCGGGCTCGTGCCGCGGCAATTGCGGAAATAAGCGTCGACGAAGTCGCGGCTGTAGTCGCCGTTCATCAGCGCCGGCGCAACCAGATCGGCCATCTCGGCGTGGTCGCGATCGAAATAGACGCGGGCATAATCTTCCGTAGCGTTGTTGGACCGCATCAGCACCGGATACCAATGATAGCCACCAAAGATCTCGTCGGCGCCCTGCCCGCTCTGCGCGACCTTGACGTATTTCGATACCTCCTGCGACAGCAGATAAAAGCCGATGGCGTCGTGGCTCATCATCGGCTCCGACATCGCCGCGACCATGCCGGGCAAGGATTCTATGGCCCGGGAGCCGTCGACGCGGATGCGGTGATGGTCGGTGGCGAAACGGCTGGCGATCAAATCGGAATAGCGGAACTCGTCGCCCTCGACGTCGCCGATCGTCTCAAAGCCGACGGAGAAGGTTTTTAGGTCCTTCTGTCCGAGCCCGGCGAGGATGGCGACCAGAAGCGACGAATCGAGACCTCCCGAAAGCAGCACGCCGACCGGCACGTCGGCGACGCGGCGGCGATCGACGGCTTTACGCATTGCGTCACGCACCGACTCGCGCCATTCCGCTTCGCTGAGCGCACGATCTGCAGCGCGCGGACCGACTTCGAGCTGCCAATAGGTTTCCTCGCGGCGGCGGCCGTCGGGCTCGATGGTGCAGATCGTCGCCGGGGCGAGCTTTCGCACGCCTTTGAGGATCGTCATCGACGCTGGCACCACGGCGTGCCAGCTCAAATAATGATGCAACGCCGCCGGGTCGATGGCGGTATCCACGTCGCCCGCAGCCAGCAGCGCCGGCAGCGTCGAGGCAAAGCGGAAGCGGCCGGGCCGCTCCGCGTAGTACAACGGCTTGATGCCGAGCCGGTCGCGCGCCAGCACGACGCGCCCGCTATCGCGCTCCCAGATCGCAAACGCGAACATCCCGTAAAATCGCTCGACGCAACGCGGTCCCCATTCCTTATAGGCTTTGAGGATGACTTCGGTGTCGCCCTGCGAGAAGAACCGATAGCCTTTGCCCA
>JBAQAB010000060.1:0-3181 GCA_049285535.1 Xanthobacteraceae bacterium | reverse complement strand
CCCATGGCGGCGAGGCCGTAGACCAAGCCGACCAGCACGCCGTCGATGATCGAAGCGAGGATGCCGAGCATAGATTTAAGGGGTCGCGGCCGGCGCCACCTGCGCCGGCCCGGTTCCTGATGCTATTTGCCGATTACTGCCCGGCCGCGATCGGATAAAGCAGGTCGGCGGATTTTGCCTCCAGCGGCCAGACCACCTGGCGGCCGAGCTTGCCGTCGGTATTCTGCCATTGCGCCAGCACCATCTTGTGCGCCTCCTGCAAGCCGTGATGGCCCGGATCGGTCATGAATTTGACGTGACCGAAGAAGGTGGTGATGTCGGTTGCGTTGAGCGCCGCAGTGACCTTTACCGGATCGATCGAGCCGGCCTGCTCGATGGCATGCTGCAGCACCACGCCGCTCGTATAGCCGGACGCCGCGTGATAATCCGCCTTGGCGTGGAATTTATCCTGGAACGCCTTGGCGAATTCCGCGGTGGTCGGCCCGAACTGCGGCTTGTAATTGACTTGCTGCTCCCATTGCGACGGCACGCTCACGCCGAGAGCCGAGGGGCCGAGCTCGCCGAACTTGTCGTCGGCCGGCGCCACCAGGATCGAGATCCACTTCATCCCGGCTTTCTGGTCGTGCATCTGGCGGGCGAGCGTCGCGCCGTCGGAATAATGGCCGCCGCCCATGAAGGCGTCGGCGTTCGACGAGATAATCTTGTTGACGATCGGACCGAAGTCCGTGGTCGAGGGTGAGTAGGATTCATCCATCACGACCTGGAGCCCGGCCGCTATCGCCTGCTGCTTGGCCGCGGTCAGCACCGCCTTGGAGAACGGATCGTCGGAATAGACCATGGCGATCTTGGCGTTCGGATCCTTGGACTTGAGCGCTTCGACCGCGCCGGAGAGATAATGACTCGCCGAGGTGATCACCATGAACAGATATTTGTTGCCGAGCTCGAACGGCTTTTCCTCGGCACCGCCGCTATCGATCATGATCTTGCCGTACTGCTCGGAGATCACGGCTGCCGGCGCGGTCAGCCCGGACGAATAGGGACTGAACAAAAATTGGGCATGGTCCTGGTTGATCAGCCTGGTGTACAGCTGCTGGACGCGGCCGCCGACCGACTGGTCGTCATAGCTGACGAATTTGACCATGTATTTCTTGTCGCCGACCTTGATACCGCCGGCGGCATTGACCTCGTCGCGCCAATATTCGTAGCCGCGCTGCTGGCCCAATGAATCGACATTGAGCGGCCCGGTCTGCGAGTCGGTGAAGCCGACGGTGATGGTGTCTTCGGCGAATGCCGGCGCGGCAAATAGCGTTGCGGCGGCGGCCAATAGGCAAAGCCGTTTCATATGTTCCTCCCTGGTGCGGCCCCTCGATGGGATCGCGGTCACGCATAGCTACCCGGCCCAAGCGTTGTTCGGCCGGGTCCCCCCGGTAGCCCCCACGTCACCGGAAGCATTACATAATCGGAAGATAAAGGTCCATCCGGTACGACCTCCGGGGCCACGATGACGGCCGCGGGCGGCGCTGTCACCGCGACAAAATCTCGCGTGGCGCGGCAACCGGGCTTGGTTCCTGTGCTAAGCTTTTCATCGATCGCGCACCGCCTGCGCCTTTACCATAGTTGCGTTTTCGCTCCGCCGCGGTTGCCGCGGCTCATCAAAAAAGACTGGGAGGATCGACATGCCAATGCCCCGAATAGCGCTCGCCTGCGCCGCAACGATCGCGGCGATCGCGCTCGCGTTAGCTTCCGCCGGCAGCGCCGACGCGCAGACCAAAGTCACCATCGGCAAGGTGATCGGCGGCGACGGCTTCCACGTGCCGACCTATGTCGCGCTCGACGAGGGCTTCTTCAAAGCCGAAGGGCTCGACGTCTCGCTGGTCGAATTGCAGGCCAGCGCCCAGGTGACCGCCGTGCTGTCGGGCAATCTCGACTGTGCGCCGATCCCGTCAGGCGGCGCGCAAGCGGCGCTGAGCGGCGCCAAGATCGAATACATCGTCGGCGAGTCGCTCAAATCGCAGTGGACCATCACCACGCGGCAGGACATCGCCAAGCCGGAAGATCTCAAAGGCAAGACGCTGGGTTTCGGCCGGCCCGGCGGCGCCGACTACGACGAGGCGCAGGCGGTGCTTCACCGCTTCTTCCACATGGACGCCGGCAAGGACTACAAGGTGATCTCGTTCCAAGGCGAGGCCGAGCGCATCGCCGCCATGGTCAATAACGACATCCAGGGCGCCGCGCTGTCGGTTCCGCTCGCCGTCGTGGCCGAGCAAAGCGACCTGAAGGTGTTGCTGCGCACCGGTGACTATATCCCGCGCGCCGGCGGCACCATCTGGTGCATGCAAAGTTTTGTCGAGCAGCACCCCGATACGGTCAAGAAGATCGACCGCGCCATCGCCAAGGCGGTCATGTACTTCCGCACCAACAAGGAGGGCTCGATCAAGGTGCTGGAGCACCATATCGGCAGCATCAAGAGCGATGCCGAGGCCGGCGCCATCTGGGATCAACTGCACGATTCCTACGGCGCCGAAGTGCCGAAGGATCTGTTCGCGGACATTCTCGAGTCGCGCCGCCAGACCATGATCGCCGCGCGGCAATGGCCGGCCGACAAGCCGTTGCCCGATCCGGAAACGTTTCTGGCGCGCAATCTTCTCGACCCGACGCTGAAGGACATGAACTACGTGCCGGCCAATCTCGCCGCGCCGACGAAATCGAATTGACGCGCGTTTCCCGGGCGCAGCGCAGCACGAAGTGGTGCGCTGCAGACCCGGGACCGTCGCGAGTTCAGAGCTTGGTACGATCCCGGATCAGCGGGTGCACCGCTAACGCGCTGCACCGCGTCCGGGAAACATCTCAATCCCCACTCTCCCGCTGCGGGCGCCAGCGGCTCATGTGGTCTTCGAGGAGCTTGACCAGCCCGGTCATGAAAAGCGACAGCGCCGCGAATACGATCAGGCCCGAGAACACCACGTCGACCTTGAACTCGCTCGCGGCGCGGACCATGACCACGCCGAGACCGTCCTGGGCGCCGAAGAATTCCGCCACCACAACGCCGAGCACGGCGCGGCCGATGGCGAGCCGCAACCCCACGACGATGAACGGCAGCGCATTCGGCACCACGACGAGCCGCGCGATGTCCCATTCGCCGGCGCCGAACGAGCGCACCACATTGATCAGAAGCTTGTCG
>JBAQAB010000059.1:0-3031 GCA_049285535.1 Xanthobacteraceae bacterium | reverse complement strand
AGGCCGCGTCCCGGCGCGGCCGGCCGGCTTCGCCCTCGGCCATCTTCTTGTCCTGCGCCATCGGATCGTGCTCCATGATCTCGCCCTTGAAGATCCACACTTTCACGCCGCAGGTGCCGTAGGTGGTAAACGCCGTGGCGACGCCGTAATCGACATCGGCGCGCAGCGTATGCAGCGGCACGCGGCCTTCGCGATACCATTCCATGCGCGCGATTTCCGCGCCGCCCAGCCGCCCCGAGCAATTAATGCGGATACCGCCGGCGCCGAGCCGCATCGCCGATTGCACGGCGCGCTTCATCGCACGGCGAAACGCCACTCTGCGCTCGAGCTGCTGAGCGATCGATTCGGCGACCAGTTGAGCGTCGAGCTCGGGCTTGCGAATCTCGATAATGTTGATCACGACGTCGCTGTCGGTGAGCGCGGCGACCTTTTTGCGCAATTTCTCGATGTCGGCGCCCTTCTTGCCGATGACGACGCCCGGCCGTGCCGAGTGGATGGTAACGCGGCACTTTTTATGCGGCCGTTCAATCACGATCTTGGACACCGCGGCCTGCTTGAGCTCCGCCATCAGCGCCTTGCGGATCGCCATGTCCTCGTGCAGCAGCGAGCCATAGCTTGCCTTGCCGGCATACCAGCGCGAATCCCAGGTGCGGTTGATGCCGAGCCGAAGCCCGATCGGATTGACCTTTTGACCCATAATGTTCTCCTGACCGCTCTCTACCCGCTACGCCTGCGCTTCGACTTCGCGCACCACGATGGTAAGGTGCGAGAACGGCTTGGTAATTGCTCCGACGCGGCCGCGCGCACGGACCTCGTGCCGCTTGATCACCAGCGCCTTGCCGACATGCGCCTCGGCAACGACGAGATCGTCGACGTCGAGGTCGTGATTGTTCTCCGCATTGGCGATCGCCGATTCCAGACACTTGCGCACGTCGCGGGCGATGCGTTTGCGCGAGAATTCGAGATCGGCGAGCGCGGTCGCCACTTTCTTGCCGCGGATGAGCTGCGCCAACAGATTGAGCTTCTGCGGACTGATCCGCAGCATGCGGGCGACCGCTTTGGCCTCGTTGTCGGAGAGCGCCCGCTCGCGCTTCTTCTTGCTCATCGATCCTCTCCCAGCCTCACGACGCGCTCACCGCTGGCGCAGCCCCGCCGCCGTCGCCCGAACCGGCACTCGGCCCCGAGGCGCGCTTGGCTTTGCGATCCGAAGAGTGGCCGTAGAACGAGCGGGTCGGGGCGAATTCCCCGAATTTGTGCCCGACCATTTCCTCGGTGACGATAACCGGAACGTGTTTCTGGCCGTTATAGACGCCGAACGTGAGCCCGACGAATTGCGGCAGGATTGTCGAGCGCCGCGACCAGATACGGATCATTTCGTGACGTCCGGACGAGCGCGCGGCATCCGCCTTCTTCAGCAGATAACCGTCGACAAACGGACCCTTCCAGACCGAACGCGTCATGATCGCTCCTACTTCTGCTTCTTGCGCGTGTGGCGGCTCATCATGATGAACTTCGCCGTCGACTTATTCTTGCGCGTCTTCTTACCCCTGGTCGGCTTGCCCCACGGCGTCACCGGATGCCGGCCGCCGCGGGTGCGGCCGCCGAGCGGATGATCGACCGGATTCATGGTTTCGCCGCGCACATGGCCGCGCCAGCCCATCCAGCGATTACGCCCCGCCTTGCCAATGGAGACGTTCATGTTGTCGGGATTCGACACCGCGCCGACGGTGGCGAGGCAGCGGCCGTGCACCAAGCGCTGCTCGCCCGAATTAAGCCGCATGATCACGTATTCGCCGTCGCGGCCGACGATCTGGGCATAGGTGCCGGCCGAACGCGCGACTTGACCGCCCTTGCCGATCTTCAGCTCGATATTGTGGACGATGGTGCCGACCGGAATGTTGGCGATCGGCATGGCATTGCCCGGCTTTACGTCGACATGCTCGCCGGCAACGATACTGTCACCGACCCCAAGCCGCTGCGGCGCCAGGATGTAGGCGAGTTCGCCGTCATCGTATTTGACCAGCGCGATGAAGCTGGTGCGATTCGGATCGTATTCGAGCCGCTCGACCTTGGCCGGCATGTCGAACTTGCGACGCCGGAAATCGATCTTGCGATAGGCCTGCTTATGACCGCCGCCGCGATAGCGCGACGTGATATGGCCGTTGTTATTGCGGCCGCCGGTCGAATTCTTGCCTTCGGTCAGCGCCTTGACGGGCTTGCCGGTATGCAAGCCGGCGCGATCGACCAGAACGAGCTGGCGCTGGCCCGGGGTAACCGGATTGTATGTTCTTAGTGCCATCGCCCGCTCCTACAGCCCCGTGGTGACGTCGATCTTCTGGCCCTCTTCGAGGGTCACGATCGCACGCTTGGTGTCGGAGGTCTGGCCGTAGCGGCCCTTGAATATTTTCCATTTGCCGCGGCGACGCAGCGTGTTGACGCTTTTGACCTTGACGTCGAACAGCTTCTCGACCGCTTCCTTGATCTGCGGCTTGGTTGCAGTCATGGCGACCTTGAACACGACCTTGTTGAACTCGGATGCGTTGGTCGCCTTCTCGGTGATGAGCGGCGCGATGATGACGTCGTAGTGGCGCGGATCGGTGGTGGTCATTTGAATCGCGCCTCCAATGCGTCGACGGCGGCACGGGTTAGTACGAGCTTTCGCCGCCGCATGATGTCGTAGACGTTGATGCCGGCGACGGGCAGTACGTCGATATTCGGAATATTGCGCGCCGCGGTACGCACCTCGGCCGCGACCTCGGCGCCGTCGACGAACAGGGCGTTGGCGACGCCGAGCTTGTCGAAGTGGCCGCGCAACGCCTTGGTCTTGCCTTCCTTCGCCGCGAGCGCTTCGATCACGATAATGCCGCCGTCCTTGGCTTTGGCCGAGAGCGCATGACGCAGCGCCAGCGCGCGAACCTTCTTCGGCAGGCCGATCTCGTGACTGCGCGTGTGCGGACCGAACGAGCGGCCACCGCCGCGAAACAGGTTGACGCGCGCCGAGCCGTGACGGGCGGAGCCGGTGCCCTTCTGC
>JBAQAB010000058.1:0-1629 GCA_049285535.1 Xanthobacteraceae bacterium | reverse complement strand
TTCATGGTGAGGCCGCCGTCGGCTTCGACTTCACCGCGAAGGAGGTGCGCAAATGAACGCCGTAAGCCTGCCGGCCGCGCCCGGCACTACCGCGGCACGCGGTGCCCAGGATTCCCTCATCGAGGCGTGCGACATCGTGCTGTCGTTCGACCAGACTCCGGCACTCAGGGGCGCTAGCCTTTCGGCGGTCGCCGACGAGATCCTTGCCGTCATGGGCCCGAGCGGCTCGGGCAAGTCGACCCTCATGCACTGCCTGGCCGGCATCCTCACTCCCGACTCCGGAGAGGTCTGGTTCGAGGGGCGCCGGGTCGATCGCCTGCGCGAGCAAGAGCGCAGCGCCCTGCGCAGGGACCGCTTCGGGTTCGTGTTCCAGTTTGGCCAGCTCGTCCCCGAGCTGACCGCCGCGGAGAACGTCGCCCTCCCCCTGCTGCTCGGCGGCACCCGCCGCACGCAAGCACTGAAAGAAGCCAGGACCTGGTTCGAGCGCCTCGGCCTGGACGGCCTGGAGCAGCGCAGATCCGGCGAACTGTCAGGCGGGCAGGCCCAGCGCGTCGCCCTGGCCCGCGGTCTTGTCGCGCGGCCTGAGGTCCTGTTCGCCGACGAGCCGACCGGGTCGCTCGACTCCCTGGCCGGCGAGCACGTCATGGGACTGATGGTGGCCGCCTCACGTGATCAGGGCACCACCGTCATCCTGGTCACCCACGACCCCCGGGTCGCCGCCTACGCCGACCGCGAGGTCATCGTCCGCGTCGGCAAGGTGATCTCGCTCGCACACAGGAGCGCCGTCTGATGATCCGCCTCGGCCTGCGCCTCACCCTGGGCGGCGGCAGGGAAGCCGCCGCGCGCCTGGTCGTCACCGCGATCGCCGTCGCGCTCGGCGTGGGCATGCTGCTAGCGGCCCTGGCGTGCCTGAACGCCCTCAATGCCCAGAACGGCCGCGCCAAATGGCTCGACTCCGGGGAACAGAGCACCAGCAGCCCGAGCGGCAGCAAGTCAGCGTCGGATCCGCTGTGGTGGATTCTCACCGCCGACCAGTTCGGCAACCAGACCATCGACCGGGTGGATCTCGCCGCCACCGGCCCGGACTCACCGGTCCCGCCTGGCATCGCGCACCTGCCGGGGCCGGGCCAGTACTACGCCTCGCCGGTGCTCAGCAAGCTGATCCGCGACACCCCGGCCAACCAGCTCGGCGACCGATCCCCGGGAAAGCAGATCGGCACGATCGGCGACTCGGCGCTCACCGGCCCGGATGCGCTGGTCATCGTCATCGGGCACAGCGCCAGCCAGCTCTCGCATGCCCATTACGCCGCGGAGGTCACCAGCATCGAGACCCCGGCCAGGGCGGCCGGCGGGACCGCAGGCGTCGAGAACTCCGCGACGCTCAAGTACATATTCATCGCCGCGGCATGCGCACTGCTCTTCCCGGTTCTCACCTTCATCGGCACCGCGACCCGGCTCGCCGCGGCGCGCCGCGAGCAGCGCTTCGCCGCGATGCGTCTGGTGGGCGCGACCCCACGGCAGGTCTCCGTGATCGCCGCCGTCGAAGCCTCCCTGGTCGCCGTCGGCGGCGTGGCCATCGGCTTCGGCCTGTTCTTCCTGCTCCGCCCGGCCCTGACGACGGCGGACTTC
>JBAQAB010000057.1:0-7971 GCA_049285535.1 Xanthobacteraceae bacterium | reverse complement strand
CTGTCGAGCGCATGGACCCGGTCGGCGAGCGCTTGCGCCGCGCGATCGGCCTCGCGGCGGCGCTCCGCCGCGGAATCCAGCGCCTCAAGCGCGTGGGAAAGCCGCGCTGCCGCAGCCGCGATCGCTTCGGTCTCGCTCGGCAGGCCATCGGTAGCGGCCATGGCGTCCGCCCCCTACGCAAAAATTGTGTGCAGGCAACTATTTATCGCGGGAAGCTTACGTCGTATCGCGGGAAAGCGTCAACGGCGCGGATTGTGACCTGTGCATGACGCGTAAAGCCCATCGCCGCGGAATTGACTGGCGCGCCCTCCATGTTATCTGTGCCCGGCCTGTTCCGTGACCGCGGCAAAGCGTCTTGCGCCGCGTTTGGCTCTTCCGATGACCAAGCCGGACCGTCTCACCGCGGCGAGCGTCACTCTCGCCCAATCCACCCGTTTTCCGAGCGCCATGAATCCGAACACGACGTCGACCGCCGCTCCGCTCTCGCGTGCCGCGCACGACCGCATGGCCAATGCCATCCGCGCGCTGGCGATGGATGCCGTCGAACAGGCCAAGGCCGGCCATCCCGGCCTGCCGATGGGCGCGGCCGATGTCGCCACCGTACTGTTCACCCAGTTTCTCAAGTTCGATCCGGCCGATCCGGCGTGGCCCGACCGCGACCGCTTCGTGCTGTCCGCCGGCCACGGCTCGATGCTGCTTTATGCACTGTTTTATCTGCTCGGCTACGAGTCGATGACGATCGAGGAGATCAAGCGCTTCCGCCAGCTCGGCTCGCTCACCCCCGGCCATCCCGAGCACGGCCATACGCCCGGCGTCGAGACCACCACCGGCCCGCTCGGCCAGGGGCTCGCCAATGCCGTCGGTATGGCGATCGCCGAGCGCCATCTCGCCGCGATCTTCGGTGACGCCATCGTCGATCATACGACTTATGTGCTGGCTTCCGACGGCGACCTGATGGAAGGCATCAGCCAGGAGGCGATCGCGCTTGCCGGCCACCTACAACTCGACAAGCTCATCGTGCTCTACGACGACAACGGCATTTCGATCGACGGACCGACGTCGCTGTCGGATAACGTCGACCAGGTCGAGCGCTTCCAATCGGCCGGCTGGGCCGCGACCCGCATCGACGGCCACGATCCCGCGGCGATTGCCGCCGCGATCGAGGCGGCGAAAAAATCCGACCGGCCATCGCTGATCGCCTGCCGCACCACCATCGGGTTCGGCGCGCCGAACAAGGGCGGCACCGAAAAGGCTCATGGGGCGCCGCTCGGCGCCGATGAGATCGCCGCCGCCCGGCAACAGCTCGGCTGGAGCTATCCGCCGTTCGAGATCCCGGCAGACATTCTGGCGCCATGGCGCGCCGCCGGAGAGCGCGGCCGCCCGGCGCGGCTCGCCTGGGAAAAGCGCCTCGCTGCGCTCGACGCCACACAGCGCGCCGAGTTCGAGCGCCGCCTCCATGGCGAGCTGTCCGGCAAACTCGCGAGCGCCGTCAAGGACGTGAAGCAAAAGCTTGCCGCCGCGCCGAAGGAGATCGCCACCCGCGCCGCATCCGAATTCGCGCTCGAAGCTTTGACGGTAGCGCTGCAGGAAATGATCGGCGGCTCGGCCGATCTCACCGGCTCCAACAACACCCGCACCAAGGCGATGAAGGCGATGAAGCCCGGCGACTATGCCGGCACCTTCATCCATTACGGCGTGCGCGAGCACGGCATGGCCGCCGCCATGAACGGCATGGCGCTGCACGGCGGCATCATTCCTTATTCCGGGACGTTTCTGGTTTTCTCGGATTATTGCCGGCCGGCGATCCGGCTCGCGGCATTGATGAGTCAGCGCGTCATCCATGTCATGACGCATGACTCGATCGGGCTCGGCGAGGATGGCCCGACGCATCAGCCGGTCGAGCATCTCGCCGCGCTGCGCGCCATTCCGAACCTAAAGGTGTTTCGGCCGGCCGACGTGGTCGAAACCATCGAATGCTGGCAGCTCGCGCTGCAAAGCCAAGACAGCCCGAGCATCCTGGCGCTGACGCGGCAGAACCTGCCGCAATTGCGCGACGGCTTTGACGAGAGCAACCGCTGCGCCGCCGGCGCTTACGAGTTGCGCGCCGCGGACGACGACGATGCCGCGGTCTCGCTGTTCGCCACCGGCTCGGAAGTCGCCATCGCGGTCGAAGCCACAAAGCTCCTCGCCGCACGCAAAATCTCGGCGCGGGTGGTGTCGGTGCCGTGCTTCGAGCTCTTAGCGGCGCTGCCGGAGGGCCGGCGCGCGGCCGTCGTCGGCGACGCCAAAGTTAACGTCGCCGTCGAGGCCGGCATCCGCCAGGGTTGGGACGCCATTATCGGCTCGGACGGAACTTTCGTCGGCATGACCGGGTTTGGCGCCAGTGCGCCGGCCAAGGACCTTTACCGTCATTTCGGGATTACGGCAGAAAAGGTGGCCGAAGCGGCATTGGTTCGGTTAGGAAAGTCATAGAGAATAGCTACATAAGAATAGCTCCATAAGACGTGCCGCCGCGCATTTCGGGCCGGCGGCAAAGGGAGACCGGGAGATAGGAATGTCGGTTCGCGTCGCCATCAACGGGTTTGGCCGCATCGGCCGCAACATTCTGCGCGCCATCGTCGAAGCGGACCGTCACGACATCGAAGTGATCGCCATCAACGATTTAGCGCCAGTCGAAACCAACGCGCATCTGTTGCGCTTCGATTCCATCCACGGCCGCTTTCCCGGCGAGGTCACGGTCAAGGGCGACACGATCAGCGTCGGCAACGGCGCCATCAAAGTCACCGCGATGAAGGACCCGGCGCAACTGCCGTGGCAAGAACTCGGCATCGACGTGGCGCTGGAATGCACCGGCATCTTCACCTCGAAGGACAAGGCCTCGGCGCATCTGACCGCCGGCGCCAAGCGCGTCCTGATCTCGGCGCCGGCGGACGGTGCCGATCTCACCGTGGTCTATGGCGTCAATCACGACAAGCTCAACAAATCCCACACCGTGGTCTCCAACGCCTCCTGCACCACCAATTGCCTGGCGCCTGTCGCCAAGGTGCTCAACGACGCCGTCGGCATCGACAAGGGTTTTATGACCACGATCCACTCCTACACCAACGACCAGCCGTCGCTCGATCAGGTGCACAAGGATCTTTATCGGTCGCGCGCCGCGGCGCTCAACATGATCCCGACCTCGACCGGCGCCGCCAAAGCGGTCGGCCTGGTGCTGCCCGAGCTCGCCGGGCGGCTCGACGGCGTTTCAATCCGCGTGCCGACGCCGAACGTCTCGGTGATCGATTTCAAGTTCGTCGCCAAGCGCGCGACCTCGAAGGAGGAGATCAACGGCGCGGTCAAGCGCGCCGCAGAGCAGCAGCTCAAGGGCATCCTCGGCTATACCGACGCGCCGAATGTCTCGAGCGATTTCAACCACGACCCGCATTCAAGCGTTTTCCACATGGACCAGACCAAGGTGATCGACGGCACGCTGGTGCGGGTGATGTCGTGGTATGACAATGAGTGGGGCTTTTCCAATCGCATGATCGACACCGCGGTGGCGATGGGCAAGCTCGGTTGAGTGCCTTTACCGATCCGCGCGCCTCCATGCAGTCCTTTCCGACCCTCGAAGACGCCGACGTCAAAGGCAAACGCGTCCTTGTTCGCGTCGACTTCAACGTGCCCATGCACGATGGCAAAGTGGCGGATGTCTCCCGCATCGAGCGCAACGCGCCGACCATCACCGAGATCGCCGACAAGGGCGGCAGGGTCGTGCTGCTGTCGCATTACGGCCGGCCCAAAGGCCGCGACCCCAAGGAATCGCTCAAGCCCGTTGCCGCCGCGGTCGCGGCCATCATCGGCAGGCCGATCGGCTTCGCCGACGATTGCGTCGGCGAGGTCGCCGAGCGCGCGGTCGCCGCGCTCAAGCCCGGCGACATCCTCTGCCTGGAGAACACCCGCTTTCATCCCGGCGAGGAGAACAACGATCCCGACTTCGCCAAACGGCTGGCGCGGCTTGGCGATATTTTCGTCGACGATGCTTTCTCGGTGGCGCATCGCGCGCATGCCTCGGTCGAGGCGATCGCGCATCTGTTGCCGGCCTATGCCGGACGCGCCATGCAGGAGGAGCTCGAAGCGCTGAATATGGCTTTGCACGCGCCGGAGCGACCGGTCACGGCCATCGTCGGCGGCGCCAAGATTTCGACCAAGCTCGATCTGCTCGGCAACCTGATGACTCATGTCGACACGCTGATCATTGGCGGCGCCATGGCCAACACGTTCCTGCTCGCGCTCGGTAAATCGGTCGGCAAGTCGCTGGTCGAGCCGGACCTAATGGCGACTGCCGGCGACATTCTCGCCAAGGCCAAAGCCGGCGGGCGGCGCATCGTGCTGCCGGTCGATGTCGTCGTGGCGCCGAAGCTCGCCTCCGGCGTCGCGACGCGCGTCGTTGCGGTCGACGATGTCGGCGCAACCGACATGATCCTCGACATCGGGCCGCGCAGCGTCGAACAGGCGATCTCGGTCTTGGCGCGATCGAAGACGCTGGTGTGGAACGGACCGTTCGGCGCCTTCGAGCACGAGCCGTTTGATGCCGGAACCGTGGCCGTTGCCGAGGCCGCGGCGGAACTCACCGCCGACGGCCGGCTTGTCAGCATTGCCGGCGGCGGCGATACCATGGCCGCGCTCAATCTCGCCGGCGTCACCGGCCGCTTCACCTATGTATCGACCGCCGGCGGCGCGTTTCTGGAGTGGCTCGAAGGCAAGACGCTGCCGGGCGTCGAGGTGTTGAAAGCGGCACGGGCTTCCGCCACGTTGGAGGCCTGAAATTCAGGCGCAGCCGGGACGCCGGCGCGAACAGGAGGGCGCGATGAATCTGTCCGAATTGAACAAGGTCGCTTTGGCCATGGTCGCCCCGGGCCGGGGCATTCTGGCCGCCGACGAATCCACCGGCACCATCAAGAAGCGCTTCGACGCGCTCGGCGTGGAATCCACGCCCGACACCCGGCGCGACTATCGCGAAATGCTGTTCCGCTCCAGCGACGCGATGGCGAAATACATTTCCGGCGTCATCCTCTATGACGAGACCATCCGCCAGAACGCCAAGGACGGCACGCCGCTCCTCAAGCTGATCGAGAAAGCCGGCTCGCTGCCGGGCATCAAGGTCGACAAAGGCACAAAGCCGCTGCCCAACTGCCCCGGCGAAGTCGTCACCGAGGGGCTCGACGGCCTGCGCGAGCGGCTCGCCGAATATCGCACGCTCGGCGCCAAATTCGCCAAATGGCGCGCGGTGATCGATATCGGCCAACTGCACGAAATGCCGAGCTACACGGCGGTCGCCGCCAACACGCATGCGCTGGCCCGCTATGCCGCGCTGTGCCAGGACGAAGGCATCGTGCCGATCGTCGAGCCGGAAGTGCTGATGGACGGCGACCACGACATCGACCGCTGCGTCGAGGTCACCACCTGGGTGCTCAAGGAGACGTTCCAGCAATTGTTCTATAACCGCGTCGCGCTCGAAGGCATGGTGCTCAAGCCCAACATGGCGGTGCCCGGGAAAAAATCGGGCAAGCGCGCGTCGGTGGAAGAAGTCGCCGACAAGACGCTGCGCGTGCTCAAGGAATGCGTGCCCGCCGCGGTGCCCGGCATCGCCTTTCTCTCCGGCGGCCAGTCCGACGAGGAGGCAACCGCGCATCTCGACGCCATGAACAAGATGGGTCCGCTGCCGTGGCGCGTGACCTTCTCCTACGGCCGCGCGCTGCAGCACGCGCCGCAGACCACATGGTCGGGCAAATCGGAAAACACCGCAGCCGCGCAACGCGCCTTCACCCACCGCGCCATGATGAACGGGCTCGCCACCGGCGGCCAATGGAAAGCCGATCTGGAGCGCAAGGCGGCGTGACCAATCTCCGCCCCCGCGCAAGCGGGGGAGGGGGACCGCACGAAGCGCGGTGGAGGGGGCCTCTGACTCGCCGCCAATGAGAGTGCCGAAAAAAATTCTCAGCAAAGCCCGTAATCTGCGGCGCGCGTTGTCCGTTCCCGAAGCCCGCTTATGGAACCGCTTGCGTGAGCGCCTTCCCGGCAAACCGGTGTTCCGCCGCCAACATCCGATCGGACCTTACGTGCTCGATTTCTATTGCGCGAGAGCAAATCTGGCCATCGAGATCGACGGCGTAAGCCATGATATGGCTGACCGCCCGCGACGCGATGAACGCTGCGAGGCCTGGCTCAAGCAACATGGTGTGACAGTGGTGCGGATTCCTGCAGCCGAGTTGATGCACGGCGTTGATGAAGCGGCGGACGCGATCGTTCGATCGGCGGCGGAGCGGCTTTGAGTCAGAAGCCCCCTCCACCGCCCCTTCGGGGCGGTCCCCCTCCCCCGCTTTCGCGGGGGCGGATAACTACGCCCCCCCGCCTCTATCTCATCACCGCGCCGGTCGCCGACCCGGCAGCCTTCGCGCCGCAGCTTACGGCCGCGCTTGCGGCCGGCGATGTTGCCGCGGTGCTGCTGCGCCTTGCCGAGGCCGACGAGCGCGCGCTGATCAACCGCACCAAAATTTTGGCCGAGACCGTGCAGCGGCGCGATGTCGCACTGCTCCTCGACAACCGCCCCGGCATCGTGGCGCGCGCCGGCGCCGATGGCGCGCATCTTTCCGGCATCGAGGCCTTTGCCGCGGCGCTGGCGCTGCTCAAACCCGACCGCATCGCCGGCGCTGGCGCGCTGGTGAGCCGTCATGATGCCATGCTCGCCGCCGAGACTGGCGCCGATTACGTGATGTTCGGCAGGCCCCCACCGTACCCTCCCCCGCAAGCGGGAGAGGGTCAAAGAGGGGGCGGCGGCCTTTCCTTCGACGAAGTTTTGGAGCGCCTCGTCTGGTGGGCGGAGCTGTTCGAAATCCCCTGCGTGGGCTATGCGGCAAGCCGCGACGAGATCGCCCCGCTGGCGCAAACCGGCGCCGACTTCATCGCGCTGGGTGAGTGGATATGGACCGAGCCGCAAAACACAGCCGCAACCATCGCCGCGGCCGCCGCCCTCCTCGTCGCGCCGGCGCAATGATCCGCCCCCGTGAAGCGGGGGAGGGGGACCGCGCGTTTGCGCGGTGGAGGGGGCCTCTGACTCGGAGCTCCGTTGTCGTCGCAGAACGATCGTCGCGGCCCGCGCCCCGCCCACCGCGCAAGAGCGCGGTCCCCCCTCCCCGCTATCGCGGGGCGGGAGGCATCTTGCTCGCGCTCATCGCTCTTGCCCTCGCCCACCCAGCGATGGCGCAGCCCAAGCCGTCCGCCCGCGTCGCCCCGCCGGTGCAATACATGCCGGAAACCGCGCTCCCCGCCCCCACCACCGGCGCGGAAAAACCCGACCTCGCCTTCGGCGCCTATCAGCGCGGCTATTTCCTCACCGCGCTGCAATACGCCACCGACGACGCCGAGAAGGGCAATGCGCCGGCGATGACGCTCCTCGGCGAGCTCTACGCCAACGGGCTCGGCGTGCCGCGCGACGACAAGAAGGCCGCCGACTGGTACAAGCTCGCCGCCGCGCGCGGCGACCGCAACGCCATGTTCGCGCTCGCCATGTTCGCCATCAACGGCCGCGCCGGCCCGCGCGACCGCGAACTGGCCGCCAAATGGCTCGCCGCCGCCGCCAAGCTCGGTCATCCCGAAGCCGCCTACGATCTGGCGCTGCTCTACATCGAGGGCCAGTTGTTCCCGCAGGATTTCAAGCGCGCCGCCGAATTGTTGCGCCAGGCCGCCGACGCCGGCAGCCCGCAGGCGCAATACGCGCTCGGCACCTTCTACAAGGACGGCCGCGGCGTGCCAAAGGACATGGCCGAAGCGGTCAAGCTGTGGGCGGCGGCATCGCTCGGCGACGACACGGACGCGCAGGTCGAATACGCCATCGCGCTCTATAACGGCGACGGCGTGCCACGCGACGAGGACACTGCTGCGCAAATCTTCCTCAAGGCGGCAAAGCTCGGCAGCCCGATCGCGCAAGAC
>JBAQAB010000056.1:0-2362 GCA_049285535.1 Xanthobacteraceae bacterium | reverse complement strand
GGGCAGGCTCGCGTTCGATATGGGCTAAGCTAGAGATACGCTTTCCAGGGTTGAAATCCTAGCTCTTACGGATCGAGCTCGGTATCCCAATAGAGATAATCGAGCCAGCTGTCGTGCAGGTAATTGGGCGGGAACAGCCGGCCGTTGCGGTGCAGGTGCTGCACCGTCGGCTGGAACGGCCGTTGCGACGGAAACATCTTGGCTTCGTCCGGCGTCAGATTGCCCTTGCGCAGATTGCACGGCGAGCAGGCGGCGACGACGTTGTCCCATAAAGTGTGGCCGCCGCGCGACCGCGGGATCAGATGATCGAAGGTCAGATCGTCGCGCGCACCGCAATATTGGCAGACGAAACGGTCGCGCAGGAAGACGTTGAACCGCGTGAAGGCCGGATGCGTCGCGGGTTTTACGAAAGTTTTCAGCGACACCACGCTCGGCAGCTTCATCTCGAAGCTCGGTGAGTGCACCGAACGGTCGTAATTGGCGACGATGTTCACCCGCTCGAGAAACACCGCCTTGATCGCGTCTTGCCACGACCACAGCGACAGCGGGTAATAGCTCAGCGGCCGGAAGTCCGCGTTGAGGACCAGGGCCGGAAAGCCCGATTGCGAAACATGAGCGTTCAAAGCGACGCTCCAACCTCGACTCAATGCCGCAGTGCGGCGATGGGCCGTAGTTTATAGGCAGGCGTGACAGGATTGTGAAGCCCGGCCCGGGGCTTACGAGCCATGCCCTTTTCCGGCCTCCGCCAGCCGGTGTCGGGGCGGAAAAATCACTGCCGCGAATATTCGCTGGCGCCGGCGAGCTGTACAGGGTCGAGTGGCAACCGCCCGCGCACAAGGTCCGCGGCCTTCTCCGCGATCATTATGATCGGCGCATTGATATTGCCGCCGACCAGATCCGGCATCACCGAGCCGTCGACCACGCGCAGGCCTTCGGTGCCGAACACGCGAAGCGCGGCATCGACCACCGCCAGCGGATCGGAGGCGGTGCCCATTTTGCAGGTGCCGAGCGGGTGATGAACCGTGATGGAATCGGCGTGGATGTGCGCGTCGAGATCGGCGTCTGCTGCGGCGTTGTCGCCGGGCGCGATCTCGCGCGCCATGAACGGGGCCATCGGAGCCTGCCGGCAGACCTCGCGCGCCATGCGCAAGCCCGCGCGCAGCGTTTTCCAGTCGTTGTCGGTGGCGAGAAAGTTCTGCCGGATGCGCGGCGCTTGGCGCGGGTCGGCGGAGACGAGCTCGAGCCGGCCCCGGCTCTCCGGCCGCAGCACCACGGCGCGGCAGGCGTAGGCATCGGCGTAGGCGCGGCGGAACGGCCACAGATAGGGGCTAGCCGTCATCGGCGCGGCGTTGAAGATGAACTGCACGTCGGGCAAGGCGGCGTCGGGCCGGCTTTTCAGGAACGCCATGCGGCCGGTCGGCAGGCCCGTGGCGATGCCTTCGCCGCGCAGATAGGCGCGGGCGAGCGCGGGCACGATGCGGTCGAGCCGCATCGCCCTGTGAAACGGCCCGGACTCCTTGCGCGCATAGGCGACGCTCGCCGAAATATGGTCCTGTAGATTTTTGCCGACGCCCGGCAGCGCCGCTTTGACGGCGATGTCGTGCGCGGCGAGCTCGATCGGATCGCCGATGCCCGAGAGCATCAAAAGCTGCGGCGAGTTGATGACACCGCCGCACAGGATGACTTCTCGCTCCGCATGCGCGGTTACGGTTTCGCCGCGCTGGACATATTCGACCGCCGCGGCGCGGCGGCCGTCGAAAACGATTCTCGTCGCCAGCGCCTCGATCTCGACCTTGAGGTTTTGCCGTTGCAAAGCGGGGTGCAGATAGGCGTCGGCAGCGCTGCAGCGGCGGCCGTCCCTCACCGTCATTTGCCAGGTGCAAAAACCTTCCTGCTGCGCGCCGTTATAGTCGGCCGTCGTCTTGTAGCCGGCGGCGGCGAAGGCATCGACCAGCGGATCGTCAAAGGCCGCGGTTTGCGTCGCCAGCGGACCGTCGCCGCCGCGATAAAAGCTCGGCCCGCCCCGCCAGGATTCCTGGCGGCGGAAATAGGGAAGCACATGCGCGTAGGACCAGCCGTTGAGCCCCGATGCCGCCCAGCGGTCGTAATCGCCGGGATGCCCGCGCACATAGGCCATGGCGTTGATCGACGAGGAGCCGCCGATGACGCGGCCGCGCGCGCATTCGAGGCCGCGCCCGCCGGTGGTCGCCTCGGCTTCGGCGAAATACATCCAGTCGTGCTTGCGATTGAGCAGCAGATGCGGCCAGCCGAGCGGGATCTTGATCCAGGGATCGCGGTCCCAGCCGCCGGCCTCGAGCAGCAGCACCCGCGTGCCTTTGTCCTCGCTGAGCCGGGCAGCCAT
>JBAQAB010000055.1:0-4757 GCA_049285535.1 Xanthobacteraceae bacterium | reverse complement strand
GGCCTGAACGACGCAACCTATGCCGCCGCGGAAAAGACCATGGGGCTCGAAAGCCTGGTGGCTCTGGTCGCCTCCATAGGCAGCTTCTCGATGACCTGCATGACCGCCGCAACGTTCGGCATCGAGCCGCCGGCCGCCAATCCGACGCCGCTCCTGCAATAGATGAAGGGTCGCTCAGTCGAGACGCGTGAACCTGTCGTTCATAGCGGGCGACCAATTCACATTCGATCGTAAAGCTTCTCGGATGATCTTGGCCCTATCCCTGCGATGGTGCGCAGTGACGCTTGCAGCGGCAGCCCTGGCGTGGGTTTCGCTGAAGATGCCGGCTCGGGCACAGTCCTTGCGCGATTTGAAATGCACCGGCAATCCGGATGTTCCGTGGGCCGAGCAGGTCGCCGGATGCACCCAGGCGATCGGGTCGGGACGTTTTAGCGGAACCGGCCTAGCGCAGCTCCTCAATAACCGCGGCAACGCTTATATGGGCACGGGCGATCTGGACCACGCGCTCGCCGACTTCGACCGGGCAATCAGCCTCGCTCCCGATAGCGCCGTGCCTCACAACGGCCGCGGCATCGCTTACGCGGCCAAGAACGATTTCGACCACGCGCTCGCCGACTTCACCGAGGCGATCCGGCTTGCGCCAAGCTATGCTCTCGCTTTCAACAATCGCGGCTTACTCTACGCCCGTCATCAGAATTTCGACCGCGCCATCGCCGACTATGACGAGGCGATCCGGCTCAAGCCCGACTATGACAACGCCTACATCAACCGCGGCAATGTCTATGCTGCCGAAAAGAACGTTGATCGCGCGATCGCCGACTACACGGCGGCCATCGGGATCGATCCCAAGATCGCTGCGGCCTATGACTTCCGCGCCATGGAATACTTCGCCAAGGGCGACCTCGACCTCTCGCTTGCCGACTACACCGCCGCGATCGGGCTCAGCGCCAACCATTCCCTTTTCTACACTGGCCGCGGCCATGTCTATTTCCAGAAAGGCGATAGCGACCACGCGCTCGCCGACTACAGCAAGGCGATCGCGATAAATCCGAAAGACTGGATTGCCTACGATGTCCGCGGCGACATCTACCGGGAGCGGGGCGAGTTCGATCAGGCGCTTGCCGACTACAACGCATCGATCGGGATCAATCCCGACAACTCGTTGCCCTATGACGGCCGCGGTAGCGTCTATAAGGCCAAAGCCGATCTTGACCGCGCGCTGGCCGATTTCACGAGGGTCGTCGAGATCGATCCGACCGATGCCAGCGCCTATTCCGACCGCGCCAGCGTCTACAAAGGTACGGCAAATTCGACCTGGCGATTTCCGATTACAGCAAGGCGATTGAAATCATCCCGACCGATGCCGAGGCCTACATATTTCGCGCCGACGCCTACAAAGCCAAGGGTGATCTTGACGGCGCGCTCGCTGATTACGACAAGGCCATCGAGCTCGACCCGCAATATGCTGACGCCTACAGAAAGCGCCGCGCCCTGTATCAGGATAAGGGCGATATGGCGCACGCGACCGCGGATTACGACAAGGCCGACAGTGTTGGCATACGGTCGATGTTGGCGCCGGAGACGGCGAAGTGAGGCTCCCCGGCGCCGCCTCAAGTCAATTCCGTCGCAGCGAAATGATGCGATGCGCCCAGCAAAGGACGCTAAAGACAGCGTCCAACCCGAACCTGGCAAGGTCTATTTAACCAGCCACAGCCTAAGCTCGCAGTGCGAACCTCCTTAGAACTTGCGAGCGCATCCCTGTGCTGGAACGTCCAGAACCCAAGTTCGATAGTGGGCTAAACGCGATCGGCCCTTACTCTTACTTTCAGAGGTCTGGGATTTATGTCTTCCTTATTTCATCCGCATGCGCGTACTACCTGCTCAACGCACCGCTTCTGGTCGGCCACTATGATTTGGGATGGCACCTGGCCGCCGGCGACCTAGTCAGAGAACGCGGCAGCATTCCCTTCCACGATCCATGGTCATTCACTTCCGGGGGCAAGCAATGGTTTAATCTTTCCTGGCTTTGGGACGTGTTTGCCAGCGTGCTATTTCAATATACGAATTTTACCGGCCTCATGTTATTTGCGGTTGCCTGCGGCGCAGTTATCGTCGGCTATCTTACGTCCAACTGCCTTAGCAGCGGGGCCTCACCGATTGCCGTTTGTATTTCCGTTTTATCCGCGTGTTTGCTTTACCCCGCTTTCGTGGCCTTCCCGAATATTTATCTCGCCGCTTCGCCCAACATGTCCACGATGCTGTTTTGCGTCATATTCTACGGCGAATGCTTGAAACGAACGAGGCGTGTCTTTTTGCTGCCTGCAATTATGCTGCTGTGGGCCAATCTGCATGGCGGCTTTTTGCTGGGCCTTTTTATTATCGGTATTTTTGGCGGCGTGGCATTGCTCAGACGGGATTTGGCAAATTTCAGAGTCTATAGTTTGGTGGGAGCCGGCTGCTTTATCGCAACGTTTATAAATCCCCTCGGCTGGCACATCTATGAAGGCCTGACGAGCACATTAGGCAGCTTTGTACAAGCGTACATCACCGAGTGGTGGCCTTATTATCGGAACATAAAAATACCAGGAAGCATTCCCGGCATCGTATACATTTTGATGTTTGTCGCGCTCGAACTCCGCTACCGAGATTTCGAGCCCGTAGAGCCACGGCTGCTTTCATGGCTCTTTTTGTTTCTAGGACTATATCAATTCCGATATATGTCCTTCTTCTTTATATTCTCAACAATCCCATTGGCTCTTCACCTTGATCGGCTGCTGCCGAAACGGCCGGATAATTTTGCGCTCCAAAGATCATTATTGGTTGCCGGGATCGTTACGGCATGCGCTCTGCCGTTGGTTTATATGCAAATCGATCCGGCTCTTGGACTTCCGCAAATGCTTTCGGAGCAGGATGTTCTTTATCTTGAAACTCACTTTCCGCATGCGCGGCTTCTCAACCACTGGAACTTCGGTGGAATTTTGATCTTTCGCGATCGAGGCGCCATACCTGTTTTCGTGGATGGTCGAGCGTCTACCGCTTATCCCGACACTTTGCTCCGTGATTATTTCAAGCTGGGCCAATCGGAGGTCAATGAGGCCGCTTGGGACACGGTGCTTAAGAAATATCAAATCGACACGGTGCTGTGGATAAGGGCCCATGAAGAGCTAAGGCGGTTTCTCGTGGACAAGAGGGGTTGGAAAGAGGCCTATACAGGAATGTATTCGAGCATTTACGTTAAGCCATAAGGCAGCATTTTCCTCCTCCCTTCATCGGTTAGCGTCTTCGTCCGTGGCCAACACGCCACACCGGAAGGCTAGGCGATAGATCAGCATCCAGGCCAAACGAGCCGGCGTTCCTAACTGCTGCACAGCAAGGGAACGCGGGACGATGATCCAACTTTAATTGATCGAATTTCCTTGTAATCGCCAGAAGGCAATGCAGCTTTGAACGGCCAGTAACGTCTTGGATTCGGTGTGATGGGGCGCTATCATCGATATCCCAAAATGGAGACAGCGTGCGATGGCGACCGGTATCGTGAAGTGGTTCAATCCGACCAAAGGTTATGGGTTTATTCAGCCGCATGGCGGCGGCAAAGACGTTTTCGTCCATATCTCGGCGGTAGAGAGGGCCGGCCTGTCAACCCTCAACGAGGGCCAGCAGGTCGAGTACGAAGAGGTTGCGAACAAGGGAAAGACCTCGGCGGAAAACCTCAAGGTGAAGTGAACCGCGTGGGGGGCGCCCCGCGCGCGCCCCGCTGCGGGTCTGGATCGTGGGTGGTCCCGATCGAAGACTGAGGATCTTGGCGCCATTCCCTGCTACGCCGGCGGCCTTCCGATTAAAGGCCGCCGGAAGGCGGGGATGCGCGTTAGGCGGCCTGTTGCAGACGTGAGCAACGAGGAAAGGCTTTAACATGGCGGGCAGTGATGACGACTATGCTGATGCGTTCAAGAAAGCAAAGCTTGAACACGACGAACAATTGAACGCCCCCACAGAGGCCAGGCGTTTGCAAGGGGAAGCCGATGCAGACATCGCCGTGTTGAGCGATGTGGTGCTGCCCCAATTGCAGGCTGCCGGTCAGAAATTGCACCCGCTTGGCGGCAAAGTGGAAATTCGGCAGTATGGGCGCACCGGAAAAACCTTGCGGCCCGCGTCCGTTGCTTTCCGCATATCCGATCAGAATGATCAGCAAGATCATCCGGGCTCCGGAATGGGCCACCAAAGCCGGGTCTATTTGATCGTTCCGCGCGGTGGGACGGTCACCGTCACTTGCGGCGACGGTTTCGACGTGACAGGCCAGCCGAAACAAGCCAAAAACGTGAGCGAAGAGATCGGTATACAGCGCCGCGATGACGTTACGATCGAGAATGTCAAAAAGCTGATCATGCGTGCGATCGAGGAATACCGAAGCGATCGTGGTCCGTCCGCCGCGCCAATAGCAACGATCGCCTGAAACGACCCAAGGGCTCGCGTTGCAATGGCGAGGCGCGCACTGATGCTCGCAATGACGGCGCCTCACTGATTGTCGATGGAAACCTGCTTGAGGTTTGTCGTCGGCAGCGGCGCGACGAAGCCGCCGGCGGCCGCCTCGGCGAGGCCGTTCCGGTCGAGCTGTTCATCGTGCTTATAGACATCGTCGCGGAATTCGACGGTGCCGTCGCGCGTCACCCAGCCGGTAAGATAGACCCAGGCCACCGGGATCTTGTGCGGCAGGTTGATCACTTTGGTCTGGCCGGCGGCGATGCCGGCATCGATGGCGG
>JBAQAB010000054.1:0-1828 GCA_049285535.1 Xanthobacteraceae bacterium | reverse complement strand
ATCCGCAAGGTTCTGCATCGCGTCGCTTTCGAAATCGGCGCCGAGCTGGTGGCGCCGCCGCCGGCGCTATGCACCGACAACGGCGCCATGATCGCCTGGGCCGGCGCGGAACGGCTGGCGCTCGGCCTGACCGATCCGCTCGACGTGGCGCCGCGGGCGCGATGGCCGCTGGATGCGGTGGCGGCTACTGCTCGAAACGGTCGATGAACCAGCGCAGCAGGCGCGTCCAGATCTCGTCCTTGCCGACGGTGTCCTCGATGCCGTGCTCGAGGCTGGGATTGTCGTTGACCTCCATGACAACGATGCCATGGTCGGTCTGCTTGAGATCGACGCCGTAAAACCCGTCGCCGATCGGCCGCGCTGCGCGCACCGCGATGTCGATGACCTCGGGCGGAGCCTGGTCGAGACCGAAGGCGCGAAAACCGCCCTCGTGCGAGGAGCCGTCGGGCCGGTATTTCACCACCTGCCAATGGCCGCGCGCCATGCGGTATTGGCAAACGAACAAGGGTTCGCCGGCCAGCACGCCGACGCGCCAATCGAAATCGGTCGGCAGGAATTTCTGCGCCAACACCAGGTCGGTCTCTTCGAACAGCTCGTCGCAAATACGTTTGAATTCGGCCGCCGATTCAATTTTGTGCACGCCGCGCGAAAACGATCCGTCGGGGATTTTCACCACCAGCGGCAGGCCGAGTTCGTCGATCACCTTGGCCGGCTCGGTGTCCTCGCTGATGATGATCGTCGGCGGCGTTGGCACTTGGTTCTGCTGCAAGAGCTCCACCAGGAACACCTTGTTGGTGCAGCGGATCATCGAGATCGGATCGTCGATGACCGGCATACCCTCCTGCCAGGCGCGCCGCGCGAAGCGGTAGGTATGATTGTCGATCGAGGTGGTTTCGCGGATAAACAGTCCGTCGAATTCGGCAAGCTCGGCGAGCTGACGTTTGGTGATGCGCTCGACGTCGACCGACATTTTCTCGGCGATGCGGGCGAAATGCTTGATCGAGTCGGGCGAAGACGGCGCGGTTTTCTCGTTCGGATCGTAGAGCACCGCGAGATCGTATTTGGCGATCGAGCGCGCCTTGGGATCGCGCCATTCCCGCTTGGTGTGGTTGTGCAGCGAATCGCGGAAGAACTCCGCTTCGCCGTTGGCAAGCCGCGTGATGGTGCGCGGGCGGATACGATCGATCGACAGCCACGTGCCGCCGGTGTCGACGATGATTTCGAGCGCGGGGCAGCGGAACCAATCGAACAACAACCGGCCGAACGGCTCAAAGCGCTCGTCGCGCGCCAGCCCGAAACAAACCAGGAGCTTGAACTCGCCGTTGGGCTGGAAATCGGCGCGCCGGGCGCAGCGGTTGAGCTCTTCCTCAAGCTCCGGCAGCGCATGCTCGTAAAGCTTCTGCTCGCGCAGCTCCAGCATGGTCTCGACGGTCGGTACCACCCGGTGGCCGCGCGCCTCAGCCAAGAGCGAGGCGTAATAGCCCTTCGACTGGTAGGCGTAGGAGCGGGCGAGATTGACCAGCTTGGGGCGCGCCATGTCGAACAGGCGGGGCCGCGCCAGGTATTCGCTGGTGGTGATGACCTTGTGCGGGGTTTCCGCGTTGGGCAGGTCGCGAGGCTGATCGACCAGGATGACCCAGCCGGTCATGGGCGGGTCCCTTTCCAGTCGATGCCACTATGTAAGACTCGGCCGATCATGCTTTCGGTGTCAGGCGGCGCGATTCGTCATAGCCGGAATCGAAACGAGAAGCGACCGCGCCGGCCGCGATGTCCACCATGAAAACCGATTCGCGGACCGGAGTCAGGCGGGCCCGTGGCGGGATTGGGG
>JBAQAB010000053.1:0-10086 GCA_049285535.1 Xanthobacteraceae bacterium | reverse complement strand
GGGCCGACACCTACGCCAAGGAAGAGGGCGACACCGTCAATTATCAAGCCATCGGTTCCGGCGGTGGCATCAAGCAGATCGAATCGGGCACGGTTCTGTTCGCCAATACCGACATGCCGCTGATGCCGGATGACGTTGCCAAGAACAATCTGGTGCAGTTTCCGCAAGTGATCATTTCGATCACGCCGGTCGTGCACCTCGCGGGCATCAAGCCGGGCGAGCTCGTATTCGACGGTCCGACGCTGGCCGACGTCTATCTCGGCAAGATCAAGGATTGGGACGATCCGGCGATCAAAAAGCTCAATCCGAATGTCACGCTGCCGCATCAGGCGATCACCACGGTGCATCGTTCCGACGGCTCCGGCACCACCTTCAACTTCACCGACTATTTGTCGAAGGTCAGCCCGGAGTGGAAGAGCCAGGTCGGCGAAGGCACCGCGGTCAACTGGCCGAACGGCGTCGGCGGCAAAGGCAATCCCGGCGTCGCCTCCTACGTTCAGCAAGTCGACGGCGCCATCGGCTATGTCGAATACGCCTATGTGATGGAGAACAAGCTGACCTACACGGAGATGGTCAACAAGTCCGGCAAGCGTCTGGCGCCGACCATGGGAGCATTCCAGGCCGCGGCGGCGAATGCCGACTTCACCAAGGTGAAGGATTTTTATCTGATCCTGACCGACCAACCCGGCGACAAGAGCTGGCCGATCACCGCGGCGACCTACATGCTGCTGCGCAAGGACAGCGCGCCGGACCAGAACCATCTGGCTCTGAAGTTCCTCGACTGGGCTCTGAAGAAGGGCCAGGACCAGGCCAAGGCGCTCGATTACGTCCCGCTGCCTGACGACGTGGTCAAGCAGATCGAGGTGCACTGGGCCAAGGAAATCCCTTCCGCCTGGAAAACCGCAGAGAAGTAAGGATACGTCGCCGCGCACAAGCGCGGAGCGTTCCCTTCAAGTTTGCTTTGAGGCCGGATGAAAATCCGGCCTCTTTTTTATCCGCTTTGCGATGCGTCGGGCTTTTCCCGAAGCCGCGCCCTCGCCATCGGCTGCGGCGACGCGTACGATATGCGCCGCGCAGTGCGGCCGAGCAGAGTTTCGCGGGCGGCCAACAGGCCGAGCGCGAGCACGAACGGAACGATGTAATACAAGAGCCGAAACAACAGTAGGCCGGCCAGCAGATCACCCTTGTCGAACTGCCACAGCGCGACCAGCATCGCGGCGTCGAACACGCCGAGGCCGCCGGGCGCGTGGCTGGCAAATCCTAGCAGCGTTGCAGCGACGAAAATCACCGCGACCGTAACGAAGCCGACGTGTGGATCGTCCGGCACCAGCATGTACATGGCGGCCGCGCAGCAGGCGAGATCGACGATGCCGATGGCGATCTGGACGAGCGTCAGCGGGCCGCCGGGTAGCTGCACCTGCCAGCCGTCGCGGCCGATGACCCGCGGCTTGACCCAGACCCAGGCAACATAGGCGGCCAACAGCGCCAGAATGACCAGTGCGATGACGCGATTGGCCCAGAGCGGCAGCTGATCGAGCGCGCGGGCGGCCTGCGGCGCGTCGAGAATGCCCAAGCCGAGCACGGTGGCATTGCCGAGCCAAAACGTCAGCCCGGCGACGAAGCAGATTTTGGTAACCTCGATGACCGACAGACCGCAGCCGGAATAGATGCGATAGCGCACCGCACCGCCGGAAAACACGCTGGCGCCGACATTGTGCCCGATGGCATAGCTCGTGAAGCCGCCAAGCGCGGCAATGCGATACGGTATCTCGTTGCGGCCGATCGTGCGCAGCGCGAACAGATCGTAAAACGTCAAAGTCACGTAACCGGCGGCGACGAACAGGCCGGCGATAATGAGCGTCCGCCAGTCGGTTGCTTTCAGCGCGCGCAGGAGCTCGTCGACATCGAGGTCGCGCAGGATGTGATAGAGCACCACGATCGCGACCACGATGATGGTCACGCTCAGCGCAACGCCGATCCGGCTCCAACCGATCTTGCGTTCGAGGAAGCGCATGCCGCGGCGCAACCGCGTCATCATGCCGCGTTCCGGACCGGTTGTTTGCGCATCCATAGCGAATCCCGTTTCGCCTAACAGCCCGCGAACCACCAGCCCACCAGCCCGAACCGGCCCCCACTAGCAGATGTCATAAGCCAGCGCGAGTGCAGAAGGGTCTCACCCCCGGGCAGCCGGCAAGCGCGAAATGGCCGGTGGTCAACAGCGGCGAAAACATTGTTTTCTATTCCCTATTCGCAAATCACCGTCCGGGTTTATCCAACTCTCCTGATGTAAAGAACTCTCTAAGCTCCCGGTAGGTTTCCTCCGGCGCCTCCTCGGTAAGGTAATGGCCGCAGGGCAGCGCCTTGGCGCCGCGGATGTCGGTCGCGTAGCGCTGCCAGATTTCGCCCGGACCCGGCTTGTGATTGCGGCCGACACCGCCGGTCGCGCCCCACAGCAAGAGCACCGGGCAGGTGATCTTGCGCCCGGCTTCGAAGTCCTTGGTGTCCATGGCGAAGTCGATGGTGGCGGTGGCGCGGTAGTCCTCGCACATGGCGTGCACGGTCGCCGGATTGCGCATATAGCGCTTGTATTCGGCGAGCGCCCGCGGATCGAAGAAGCTCAAGCCCTGCGCGGTCTTGGCGAGTTTCTTCTCGATGAAGAAATCCGGATCCGCGCTCATCAGGTGCTCGGGAAAATCGTACGGCTGGATCATGAAGAACCAATGCCATGAGAACGTCGCCCAGGCTTTGGTCATGTTATTGAACAAATGATGCTGCGGAATGATGTCGAGGATCGCGGCGCGGGCGACCTTGTCCGGATGGTCGAGGCACATCCGGTGCAGCACACGGGCGCCGCGATCGTGGCCGGCGGCGTAGAAACGCTCGTAGCCGAGCGCGGCCATCACCTCGATCTGGTCCTGCGCCATGGCGCGGAACGAATAGTTGGAATGATCGTCCCCGCCGGGCGGCTTCTCGGAATCGCCATAGCCGCGCAAATCGGTGGCGATCACCGTAAATTCCTCCGCCAGCCGCGGCACGAATTTTTGCCATGACAGATGGCTGAACGGATTACCGTGCAGCAGCAACAGCGGCGGCCCTTTGCCGCCGCGCATCGTCACGATGCGTGCGCCGGACGTTTTGATTTCGCTGCGCGTGAAATTTTCGAACATCGAGCTTTTCCTCTATCCTATTATTCGTGAACAGCGGATGATCCAGTAAAGTCACGACGCTCGCAATATCGCCAACGCATGGCGCGCAAAATGGGGAGTGAAATGCCGTCAGACATCGATCCGCAATCCGGCTTCCGCCTGCCGCTGCCCAAGCGCGAGGATTTGGACCAGATCGGCCAGCGCGCCTACGACCGCGCCAATACGCCGGGCAAGACCATCGTCGGCCTGCGCGGCCCGGCGGGCATTCACCTCTACAGCACCAAGACCGTCGAGGCGCACACCACCATGAACCACTATCTGCGCCACGAGGCCGGCTTCGATCCAAAGGTGCGCGAGGTCGCGATCCTCACGGTGGCGCGCGAGATGGACAGCCGGTTCGAATGGGCGGCGCACGAGCCCGAAGCGCTGCAGGTCGGCGTTCCGCAGAACGTCGTCGACGTGATCAAGTATCGCAAGAGCACGGCAGGTTTGAGCGAACTCGACGCCGCGATCATCGAATTCGGCCGTCAGGCGGTCGGCAAGCACAAGGTGACGTCCGGAGCCTTCGCGCGGCTGAAAGCTTTGTTCGCGCCGAACAAGCTGGTCGATCTCGTTCTGCTGATGGGCAATTACGCCGGCACCGCAATCCTGCTCGCGGCTTTTGACATGCAGGTTGCGGAAGGCCGGCCGCTGTTGCCGGTGGAGTAATCATTTCTTCTTCTTATCGAGCCCGAGCTCGCTCCACCGCGCTTTGGCGGCGGCGATGTCTTCCGGCGACGGCCATACCATCGGCGGGAAACGCGCGCCGCCGAAATCCGGATCGGGGTCGTAATCGAGATTCATGGTGGCATCGATCAAAACCCGATTCCATTTGCCGGTGCCGTAGAGCGACGTATTGCGGTCGCGCTTGCGGGTCGACGGATCAAGCCCGAGCCCGAACGTCGCCGGCATGATGACGATGTCGTCCTCGCCGGCATTGACGCGATAGGCGATGGCCCAATCGACCGCGGCGTAATCGTGGATGTCGATGTCGTCGTCGACCACGGTAACGTGCTTGTAGCGCACGTGGCCGGCGGACGAGCCCCACAGCGCATTGGCGACCTGCTTGGCCTGGCCGCGATAGCTCTGCTTGATCTGCACCACGATGTTAACGCCGGCCTGCACCGGCGGACACCACACGTCGGTGATGCCGGGCACACCGGCGCGGTCGAGCACGTTCCAGGCGGTCGCCGCGCGCATGATCGAGGAACAGGTGCCGTTCTCGGAGAAGCAGCCGGGCATCGAGCCTTCGATGGTGCCGCGAAAGATCGGCTTGTTGCGATGGGTGATGCAAGTGACGCGGATGGCGGGCTTCGGCGAGCGATCGCCAGCGATGTAGCCGGTGACCTCGGCGAACGGGCCTTCCATCACGTAGCTTTCGGGATCGAGCCCGAGATAGCCTTCGATGACGATCTCGGCGCTGGCCGGCACCTGCAGATCGACCGTCTCGCATTGCACGAGATCGACCGGCGCGCCGCGCACGGCGCCGATGACGTCGTATTCGCACAGGCCCTTGGGCACCGGCGAGCCGGCGACAAAACCGAGCGAGTCTTCCCAGCCGATCGCGACCGCAATCGGCATTTCCTTGTGACCCTTCTGCTGCCAGGCGGTGACGTGATGGCCGATATGCTGGGCGCGCCACATCAGGATCGGAATCAGATTCTTGCCGCCGACCATGCCGCGATAGATGCCGACATTCATCACGCCGGAATCCGGATCCTTGGTGACGACGCCGCCATACGTCATGATGTAGCGGCCGCCGTCGGCGCGATTCCATTGCGGCACCGGCAGTTCGAGGAGATCGATGTCATCGCCCTTGACGATGTTCTCCTTGACCGGCCCGGTCTTGACCACGTTCGGCGGCACGCTGCGGGTGAGCAAGGTGCGGCCGATCTTGACGAGCTCGCGTTCATGCGTGTCGGGCGGCAGCCCCAGCATCATGGCGATGCGGCGCGCGCTCGACAGCCCGCCGGTGAACACCTGGCGGCAGCGGGCATTGGCGCCGTAGTCGCGGATATTGTTGAACAAGAGCGCCGGCCCGGTGCCGGCGCCTTGCGCCAGCCGTGCGATGGTGCCGAGCTCGATATTCCAATCGACCTCGGCGTCGATCTGCTGCAATTCGCCGGCGCCCTCGAGCGCCTTCATCCAGCCGCGCAAATCGCCAAACGCAACCGGCTTTCGTTCTGTGCTCATTGATAATCCCGGTGAATTAAGCACGCGTTTTGCGCTGGTCTTCCTCGGCCTGTCAATCTTGCTCCCCGGTTGGCGCAGAGCGGACAAGCGCTTCCGTTCCCGCGGCGCCACCGCGCCCGAGTTTTGCCGACGCCACTGTAAAAAATCCTCCGGAGCCCGATCGCGTCATGCCTCAAACCGGCGGTGGGACCGGTTTTCGGCTCGATCACGCTCCGACACTCTTTGCGGCTCGCCTCCGGCAAAAAAGAAAGGAAGCGGAACGCCGATAGACGCATACTGCATGAAACCGCATCAGCGGATGCGGCCGCGCGCGATGCGTCGCGCGCTCGCCTGTCGGCGTTCCACCACGGCACTTGCGGCGGCGACTGAACGCCACCGCTCAGCTCCAGTTCACGCACTTCCTGGGACGGAACGAGTTAGGAGCGGGCGTTATCCGCTCCCTGCCGTCCCAGTACAGCGGGCGATGTAGCCCGCAGGCCGGTCATAGTGCCGGCCGGGCGTTTTGGCCCGGAGCCGCCCGGAAGCGGGGCTGACAACCCCGCCCGCGGGAACCGCCTCGCCCCTGTCCGCCGATGTCACCCGGCGGCGTCCTTACGGGCGAGGATCAGCGGGCTCATGTAACTGTAATGGGGACGAATGTCAAGGCCCATAGACACTATTTGAGTGACAGAATTGGAGACCTTTGAGGGCGCGTCCTCATGGCAGAAAAAATAGCGTCTTTGCCCACCCAAAAACCGGCTTTGTCACGGGCATCGTCAAGGCGCTTGCGCAAAGTCTCAACGCCAACGTCAAGACCGTATCGGGAGTTAGAGGTACGACTGTATCGGCCACTCACACGACGTTCTCAAAGCCGGTAGCCGAGTCGCATAAATGCCCGTGCACGGCGAAGTTGGGGATGTGCACCTGACGGATTGATCTGAACGAAAGGCGGAGCGGACAACTGTGAATGTTCGCTTCGGGTCAATCGCGCCATGACCCGTCAACGAAGACTGCCGACGCACTTCCGGTCTAAGCCGACTTAGATGCAAGGCCGATTAGCGCAGCGAAGGGCCAATAGCGCATCGGCGCGGTCTGCAGAGCTCGGGTTGCGAAGCGTCGCAAGCGGGCAAATCCCCGACGCCAATAGGTTAGGACGCCGAACTCGCCTCTGCTTTCTGCCGAGCGCGCGAGACCATCCTCTCAAATTGTCGACGGGCCGTATTGATTTGGTCATAGACGCCGCTTTTGGGGATCGCGACGCGGCCTGCATCGATCTTTAGGATGTAGCGCAAAAACGCTTCGCGCACGTCTCGCATCCTCTGGGGATAGTCGTTCTTGCGCATCTCATCCCGCGTGAACAGCTCGTTGACGCCCGTCGTGACAGCCATCTGCTCAATGTAGATCGGTGACGTGAGCACCAGCTCGATATGCGCGATCCCACTCTCCTTGATCGAGACCTTGTCGGCGATGCCGATGGTCTTCACGTTTGGGTCCAAGGCCTCGATCAGCCGGCGCTCATATAGGCGATTGAGGACCTGCATCACCAGTTCATCCGGTACGGCGCATCCCTCGAAGAGTGAGCACAGCTCGGATACCTGCCAGTGCCTGCTTTCCACGCCTTCGTCATGGACGCTGTTCAGCCGCTGACGCAAAACCCAGAGAAGATAAAACGCCAGCAGGGGAGATTCCGGCCGCATGCGATTGGTGTAGAATATGTTCGAGACGAACTCGTTCTCGGCCTCGCTGAAGCGGTCGTATTCGCCCTTCAAGAGGGCACGATGCGTTCGGTTCCGGTCGGCGGTGACGCTGGGACCACCGATCTTGGACCTGATGATTTCGTCGATCTTGATTTCCGGCGAGAGGAAGATCCTTTCCGCCAGCCGCAGCATGACACGGATGTTAAAGTTTCCGAGCCTTCCGAGCAGGCCTGACACGTAATCGTTTTCGAGGAAGACTTTGCCGACCGCTTCAGCCAGTATGGCAAGGTCGTTAACGTGGACCTGAAAGCCTAGCCGGGAAAAATACGACTGTGCGGCGTCGGCGGGTGCTTGAACCTTCGCTTTCAAGAAATTCACTCGCTTGGAAATGATCTCCTTGGCGTCCGGCACAGGAAGGTAGAAGCTACGCGACGAATAGCTCTGCAGCGCCCCATCCTTCGACAGACGCCACACTGTCCGATCAGTGATTGGAACGATGTTGAAGACCACCCCGGCGCTCTCAAAGGAGTGTGCGAGCTGGTAGACCATGTCCTGAATGCCTGGGGCAAACTGGTCAGTGTTGTCGAAGACGAGGCACGGAAGCTTCTCCAGGCCGTAGCATGCCCGCTCAAGCAATCTCCGCACATATTCATCGGGATGCTTCTCGCGCCGATCCTCCATATGACTGCCGAAGTAGATTTTGAACGCCTCCTTGTCCTTCAGATAGAGATGGTGTTGCGAGCCTTCGGATAGCCGTTTGTATTCGCTGAAGAAGATCCCCATCAGATCATCATACGATGGAGGATCGTTCGCGCAGATTTTCTTCTCAAGGATCGCTCGCAACTGGTCCATTGCCCACCCGACGATTAGCCGGGGATCGCCATGGTAGTCCTCCAGATTGACGCGGGCGACTATGCACTTTTCCCGCATGCTCAGCGGCAACACCTGTTCGAAGAACCTGTCGATGAAGGTTGACTTCCCCGACCCCTTGTTGCCAACGATGAGCACAGTCTCGGAACGCTTGGCACGGATCGTGCGCTCCAATTCCTGTTGAAGCGCGCCGCCCTCACTGGTGTTGATCGAGGTAATGTTGTTCAACACTCGTTGCACGATCTTCTCCAACTCGAAATCGGCCTTCCGACTCTCTTGTGTTTCGACGAAGCAATCGCGCAGCATTTCACGATCCTTCTCGTCCGATAATTGGGAGAAGAATTGCGAGAACAGCAGGGCGGCATCGCTTGCCAGTTCATCACGTTTGCGCATGCGGGCGTCCGCCGGGTCCAGGACGTAGAACTGTTGCTCTGCGTCTGGAATCCTCAGGCCCTCTGCCTCATTGAGGTGAGCTAGGTGGAGTCGGCTTATGAAGAGCCGCGACCAAGCAGCTCCACGAACTTGCCCAAGTTGGCGGTGACAGCAGCGAGATCAGTGAAGAGGATGCCCTTGCCCTGCATCGGCTTCTTGCCGTCCGTCCTTGAAGCCTTGAAAAACAGCCAGGTATTACCATCGGTCACGCACGCGACCGCAACACCCTGCTCCATGGCGTAAGTCATCGCTTGCCTAATGCCGGGTAGCATCGGTTTGACAACCGGACCGGAAAGGCTGACGTGCATGACGTCGCTAGTCTTCGTCGCCGGCTGAAGCTTCCCCTTGCGCTTGGCCTCAATCACCATAGCGCCGTGGTTCTCGCCGATCATCAGCAGGTAGTCGATGTACCCGGAATCCGTAAGTGGCTCGGTTTGTACCGAGCTGTCTTTGTGCCAGTCCAGCACCTCAAACAGGAAGCGGTCGAGCACCTTTAGCCGTGTATCGCTCTCATTCGGTCCTGCGGCGAGCGCCCCACTGATATTTGTTTCGAGCTTCTGCAACCTGTCGGCCGCGAGTTCGATGAGGTTGGACATCGGTTTTCCCGACTGAAGGTGATGCGTCATTCTTTGTGCTAAACAACCATAGCCGGGCGACGCAGGGTTGAGAACCGCAAAAACTTGCGCCAGGGACGCAGGCCTTCGGGGCGCGGACGCTCCGAGAATGGACTTGCGACTCAGCCAGGATTCGTCGCTATCGCGGGAGACGCGGTTTTCACGAAAAGCAGCCTTCACGTCGCGCGCTACGGCGATGTGCTACGATTGATTTTCCGGGGCAATTCGAGGCTACTGATATGGGCGCGAACTATGCCGCTGCGCTGGCGCACGTGCACCCCGACGCGCTAAATTTTCCTGACGGGCGAAGGCCGGAGAACACGATTAGAGTCCTTTTAGGGTCAATCATGACCGCGCCGAACGGACCGAAACCCAGGGCCATGTCCGTTGTGCGCCCGAAAGCAGCAGTGGCGGCGTGTTCAATGAGTCCGCGCCATGGGCAAGCGACCACGATGTTCACAGCGGCCGATCTGCGGTACCTTTGTTGTGCCGCCGCACTGCGCGGCCTATTCGCCGACCAGGAAGAGACCACGATGACGAACGGCAGTACGCTTTCGCTCTCCGAACTCGAAGATCGCATCGCCATTGTGCGCGACAATATCCGGCAGCTGATCGAGCAGGCCGCCGCGTTCTCCGGCGCCGCGGATGAAGACCGTAACGCCGATCGTCTGGCGGAGCAGAACGAAGAGCTGGAGCGGCTGGTCAAGGAGCGCGATGCGTTGTTGAAGAAATAATTTCACCTCTCCCCGCGCGCGGGGAGAGGTCGAGCGAAGCGAGGGTGAGGGGGCCTCTCAGTGAGTCTGAGCGCCGAAATTCTGCGCCCGGCGGAGAGGCCCCCTCACCCCGTCCCTCTCCCCGCGTGCGGGGAGAGGGAGACGATCACTCGGCGTGCAAGCCGGCGTCCTGAATCACCTTCGACCAGGTCGCCATTTCCGATTTGAAGAACGCCTCACATTGTTCGGGCGAGTTGCCGATGCCCACATAGGCCATCGCCGCCAGTTTCGCTTTGACGTCCGGCTGCGCCAAGCCGGCGACGATCAGGCTGTTAAGCTTGGCGACGATGTCCTTCGGCGTGCCCGCCGGCGCCGCCACCGCGGTCCAGGTCGCGCCCACCAC
>JBAQAB010000052.1:0-38998 GCA_049285535.1 Xanthobacteraceae bacterium | reverse complement strand
CCGTTGTCGTAGGAGAGCGTGACCGGATGATCGACGCCGAGCGTGCCGGAGCCGTCCTGCTTCCACACCGTATCGGGGCCCGGCATGGCTGTGGTGGTGCCGGCGGCCGGCACCCAGCCGAATTCGGCGTAATAGGCGTCCGGCGCGCCCGACGGTGAGAACAGCACGATCGGTGTCGAGTTCGGATCGACGTCTTCGCGGTATTGCGTGAGCGACAGATCGTCGATGCGGCCGCCCTTGAGATCGATGCTGCCCTGGAGCCGCGGAGTGTCGATGGTGACGTGCGGGGAGGCGGCGATCACCGCTGCCCGGCTGGCGGCCGGCGGCTCGGTGGTGGGCGCATTCGGCACCGGCGGGGCGCTAGCGGTGGACGGGCTCGGTTGCGCCGCATTGGGCTGCGCCGCACCGGGCTGAACTTGAGCCTGCTCCTGTTTCTTGAGCTGCGCCTGTTCTTGCTGGCGCTGCATCTGCGGGTAGCCGATGAAATATTGCCAGCCGATGACGACGACCAGCGACAGCACGATGGCAATGATGGTGTTCTTATACTCGCCCATTACCTACTCTTGTGCTCATCGTTGCGGGGTCCGGATCGGGGCGCCGGTCGTCTTGGCGGGCCTCGCGCCGTTTTTCGGGCGAGCCCGCTCTATGTAGGGGGGCGTCCGCGCCGCCACCAGTTGCGGGGCCGGTCTCTTGCCCGCTCCGCGGGGCGGCATGAACTCGGCGTATCGCCGCATCGAATTGCCGGGTCATGTCGGCGAAATCGGCCGCGAGCGCGGCGCGCCGGCCGATCAGCACATAATCGTGGCCGGGGCGAAGCGCCGCAGCGGGGGCCAGCCGCACCACTTCGCGCAGCCGCCGGCGCACGCGGTTGCGTTCGACCGCATTGCCGACCTGGCGCGATACGGTGAATCCGACCCGGACAGGCCCACCATCGCGGTCGTCCTCAGCGCGCTGCCGCGCCTGCACGACGAAGGCGCCGGACGGCGCTCTTGCGCCCTTCGCGGCAGCCTTAAAGTCCGTGCGGCGCTTCAACCGTTCCATGGGTTTGGCTTTGGATGCGATTTTGGGCTCGACCACTGCGGGCTCGACCTCGAAATCGGCGTGTGGAACGAGGACTCGCGCCCAACTGAAGCGCTAGATTGTTACTTTGAGCATGATCTTATCCGAAAACCGGTTCCCACTTTTCGGGACCATGCTCTAGGCACTCAGCTTCTTGCGCCCTTGCCCGCGCCGCAACGACAAAACCCTGCGGCCGCCCTTGGTCGCCATGCGGGCGCGAAAGCCGTGGCGGCGCTTGCGCACCAATTTGCTCGGCTGGTAGGTCCGTTTCACCGAAGGATCTCCGCTGGGGGCTTGATGCGGCCCTAGACTATGGTCCAATCAGATTGAATCGGATCATGGCCTAGGATTCTTCGCTGGAGCATGATCTTTTCGGAAAACCGGTATCCACTTTTCCGGATCATGCTCTAAGCGCCGCGATTGGCGCGGCTTATACGCAAGCCCTCCCGGCTCGTCAACGTGACTTCCCCGCGATTTGTCGGCGATTCCGGCATTTTAGGGCTTGTCCGCCCCGCGCCAAAACCGCCGTCGCAGGCGGCATTGTCAGGCGCCGTTTACTGTAGAATAGGTGTGACAGGTCTTAGACGCGCGCGGATTTGCAAGCCTCGGCATTGCGGCGAGCCGAAACGGCAAAAATGACAGTGGAACAGCGGCAACAGATCAAACCGGACATCTGCGTCGTCGGCGCCGGCGCCGGCGGGCTTGCGGCGGCATCGGCGGCGGCCGCCTTCGGCGTCAATGTGGTGCTGATCGAAAAAGCCAAGATGGGCGGCGAAGCCCTCAACAGCGGCGCGTTGCCGTCGAAGGCGCTGCTTGCGGCGGCCGCGCGCGCCAATGCGTGCCGCGACGCCGCGCGGTTCGGTATCAAGAGTCCGCGCTTCGGCGTCGATTTCGCCGCGGTGCGCGCCCATGTGCGCGACGTCGTCGCCGCGGTCGAGCCGCAGGATTCGCGCGAGCGCTTCAATGGGCTCGGCGTACGCGTCTTTGCCGGCGAGGGCCGCTTCACCGACGCTGAAACCGTCGCCGTCAACGGCTTCGACGTCAAAGCGCGCCGCTTCGTCATCGCCACCGGCTCCTCGGCAGCGCTGCCCGCCATTCCCGGACTTGCCGAGACGCCGCATCTGACCAACGAGACGATCTTCGATCTCGCCGAGTGCCCGCGCCATCTCATCGTGATCGGTGCCGACTCGATCGGACTGGAGCTGGCGCAGTCGTTCCGCCGCTTCGGCGCCGAAGTCACCGTGCTTGAGCCGGCGGCGCCCTTGGCCGGCGCCGATTTGGAATGCGCCACCGTCGTCTTCGACGCGCTCGCGCGCGAGGGCGTCGTGCTGCGCTCCGGCGTCGACATCCGGCGGGTGCGCCCGGCGCTGGCGCGCGTGCAGGTCGATATCGTTGCCGGCGACGATGCCGAGCAAAAAACGCAGACCATCGAAGGCAGTCATCTGCTCGTCGCCGTAGGACGGCGGCCGAACCTGGAAAATCTCGATCTCGACGCCGCCGGCATCCGCTACCAGCCTGGCGGCATCGTGGTCGACAGCGGGCTGCGCACCACCAACAAGCAGGTCTATGCCATCGGCGACGTCACCGGCGCGCCGCAGCTCAGCCATCTGGCGCACCATCAGGCGGGTCTGGTGATCCGCAACGCGCTGTTCCGCACCCCGGTCGATGCCGACCGCTATGCGGTGCCGGTCGTGACCTATACCGATCCCGAACTGGCTCAGGTCGGCCCGACCGAGGACGAAGCGCGGGCGCAGGTCGGGGTCATCCGGGTGTTGCGCGCGCCCTATCGCGAAAACGACCGGGCGCGTGCGACCGGGGCGACCCATGGCCACATCAAGATCGTCACCGACCGCAAGGGAACTATCCTCGGCGCCACCATCGTCGGGGCGGGGGCATCGGAAAATATCGCGGCCTGGACGCTCGGCATAAACCAAAAGCTGAATATCGAGGCCTTTGCCGGTGTTATCGTGCCGTATCCGACCTATGCCGAGGTGGGCAAACGCGCCGCGATGACCTATTTCACTCGAGGTTTGACGAGTCCTCTGGTGCGTCGCATCATAGGGTGGCTGCGTCGTTTTGGCTGATTAGCGTTAGCCGCAAGCCGCAGGCTCGACCATGACTGATGAAACCGCCGCGCGGCCGGAACCGGTCCGGACGCCGCGCTTCGGCCTTTCCGGCAAGCTCCTCGTCCTCACGATCCTGTTCGTGATGATCGCGGAAGTACTGATCTACGTGCCGTCGGTCGCCAATTTCCGCGTGGTCTGGCTCAAAGACCGCCTCGCCACCGCTTATACCGCGGCGCTGGTGCTCGACGCCGCGCCGAACGGCGTCGTGTCCGACGCGCTGGCCAAAAAGATTCTCGATTCCATCGGCGCTCGCGCGGTGGCCATGAAGATGGGCAACAGCCGGCGCATGCTGGCGGTCGACGACATGCCACCGACCGTCGCCGCCACCTACGACATGCGCACGGTCTATGTGTTCGACGCCATCGTCGATGCCTTCACCACCATGCTCGATGCCAAGAACGACGTGATCCGCGTGGTCGGTCCGGCGCCGATGGGCGGCGAATATATCGATCTGGTGATGGACGAGCAGCCATTGCGCAAGGCGATGCTGCGCTATTCCACCGACATCCTGTTTCTGTCGCTGGTCATCTCCTGCATCACCGCGGCGCTGGTTTATCTGGCGCTCCTCTATTTGTTCGTGCGGCCGATGCGGCGCGTCACCGCCAATATGATCGCGTTCCGCGCCGATCCGGAAAACAGCGACCGCGTCATCGCACCCTCGGCGCGCAACGACGAGATCGGCACCGCCGAGCGCGAGCTCGCCACCATGCAGATCGAGCTCGCCTCGATGCTGCATCAGAAGAACCGGCTGGCAAGCCTCGGGCTGGCGGTGTCGAAGATCAATCACGATTTGCGCAATCTGCTCGCTTCGGCGCAGCTGTTCTCCGAACGGCTCGCCAAAATCCCCGATCCCGGCGTGCAGCGTTTCGCGCCGAAGCTGGTGCATGCGCTGGAGCGCGCCATCGCCTTCTGTCAGTCGACGCTATCCTATGGCCGCTTGCAGGAGCCGCCGCCGGAACGCCGGCCGATTTTGCTCGAGCCGCTGGTCGAGGAGGTGCACGAAACGCTGGGGCTCGGCCCCGATGCGCCGATCCGCTGGATCAGCGCGGTCGAGCGCGGCCTTGTCGTCGAGGCCGACTACGACCAGCTGTTCCGCATCCTCCTGAACCTGTCGCGCAATGCGGTCGGCGCCATGGAGAGCCGCGAGACCCGCGATCCCGGCCGCGACCAGATCCGCATCACCGGCCGCCGCGAGGGCGCGGTGGTGGTGATCGAAGTGTCCGACACCGGCCCGGGCTTCTCGGACAAGGCGCGCGCCCATTTGTTCGAGGCGTTCCAGGGCTCGACCCGCACCGGCGGCACCGGCTTGGGCCTTGCCATCGCCGCTGAACTGGTGCGCGCCCATGGCGGCGACATCCGCCTGGTCGAGGGCACCATCGGCGCCACGCTGCGGCTGACCATTCCCGACCGCGCCGTCGAGCTTGCCACCCATCGCGGGGCACGGGCGCAGGGTTAATTTCCGGCCTCATCCATCCGGCGCCGCCGGGCAGGAAGGGCCGACAAATCTTGCCATCACGCGCCGAAGCCTATAGCTACGACGCGCCGCGCCCGTAGCTCAGCTGGATAGAGCACCAGACTACGAATCTGGGGGTCAGGAGTTCGAATCTCTTCGGGCGCGCCATGCAGCCACGTTCCGGGCCGTATCCAAACTTCGTATTTGATCCTCATCTTCCCAGAGGCGCCGCTTGCTCGCCCGCGGCATTGCCACGAACAAGCATCTCGTCTGGTGTGCTATCTCTGCACCTCTCAGGAATTCTAGTTGCAGAGCCGTGGGCCGGCGCAATTTTCGGTCCGCCGCGTTCAAATCGCGCACGGTTGGACAGCCGGTCTAATCGCATGACATTCCAATGAAAAGTCACGCCGGGCCGCCATTGACTCGGGGGGCACGGGCGCTTGGCACCGGCACCCCACCGTGATAGCCTTTTTTAAAGCTCGACCGGATTGAGCCCACGAAGAAGTTCAAACCGGTTCGATCGCCTATCAAGCCACCACCGGGAACGTCGAGAAAGGATACGCCATGGCCGAGACAACCAGTGCTTCCGAGAGTCCTGCAATGGACGCAACGACGGCGCCGAGCTCGACCGCGGAGCGCGGGGAAGTGGCCAACAAGCTGGTCGATCGTTTCGCGCTCTGGTCCGGCGTGGCCGGTCTGATCCCGATCCCGGTGGTCGACGTGCTGGCGGTCGGCGGTCTGCAGATTCAGATGCTGCGCCGGCTGTCGCAAATCTATGACGTGCAGTTTTCCGAGAACCGCGGCAAAGCGCTGATCGCAGCGCTGGCAGGGACCATGATCCCGGCGACCAGCGGCATGGGCGCGGCGAGCGCCATGAAAGCGATCCCAGTCGTCAATATCCTGGCGGCGGGCTTCGTGATGCCGGTGCTTTCGGCCGGCGCTACCTTCGCCATCGGCAAGGCGTTCATCCAGCATTTTGAATCGGGCGGCACGCTGCTGGATTTCAATCCGCCGGACTATCGCGACTTCGTCAAGGCGCAGAAGGAGATGTGGGAATCCCGACGCGCCAAGCGCTCCGACACCAGCGGGGCGGCGACGACGACCCCCTGACACGCGCGGGTTTCTGCCAGCGGATGAGGAGCAGGTCCTCTTCAAACGCGACTATCATCGAGCGACGCGACCGAGTTCGGATTCGAGTCCCATGGCCGCTGCCATCCTGGCCTACATAACCGTCTGCCTGCTCACGGGATTCGCCGGTACGCACCGTCGCATGGGATTCTGGGGGACGTTCTTCCTCGCACTTTTCATCACTCCGCTGGTGGTACTGCCTGTGCTGTTCATCACCGGCCCATCGTGGCGAGTCGAGTGGCGTCGCCGCAACGTGGATTAACTGTCGGCAAGCGCATCCGTCTTTCGGCCATCGGCGGCGCGTGTTGAATATAGACGGACGACTGCGCGCTAATGTCCTTTATCCAGCTCGTTCGCCGCGAAATGCACGGCTCGCTGCCGAAGCTGGTCTTCATGTCCGGCGTTGGCGGCGTCAGCAACGCATCGATCCTTGCCGCCATCAATGCCGGCGTGCAGGACGCCGGCGGCGGGCAAAAGCCCGGGCTGTGGGCCGCCTCGCTTTTTCTGATCGCCCTGTTTCTGTTCTTCAAGTCGCAGCAGTTCGTCACCATCACCGCCACCGCCGAGATCGAGGCCATCATTCACAAGCTGCGGGTGCGGCTGATGGACATGATCCGGCATTCGGAGCTTCTGGAACTGGAGCGGATCGGCCGCTCGCGCATCGTCGCCGCGGTGACCAGCGATACCGCGGTGCTGACCCAAGCCAGCAATATGCTGTGCTTCACGGTGCAGGGGGCGGTGCTGGTATTCTTCGTCGGGCTTTATGTCGCCTATCTGTCGCTCACCGCCTTTGCCTTGACCTTCGTCATCGTCACCGGCGCGGGCTTTATTTTCCATCACAAGAACAAACGGCTGGCCGCGCAGAAGGGCGAGTCGGCGGCTTGGGAGCGCCGGCTGTTCGACCGGCTAGTCGATTTCCTCGACGGCTTCAAGGAGGTCAGGCTCAACGCGGCGCGCAGCGAGGATCTGTTCGACGACGCGTTGGAGGTTTCGAAGACCGCGGCCAACATCAAGATCCGCACCCAGGCCGAAACCTTCAAGATGATCGTGACGTCGCAGATTTCGATGTACATCCTGCTCGGCGCCGTCGTCTTCGTGGCGCCCAATCTGAGCGACACACTCGGCGCCTCATCGATCGCCAAGACCACGACGGCGCTGCTGTTTATCGTCGGCGCCTGCTTCGGTCTGGTGCAGTCGATTCCGATCCTACTCAATGCCAATGCCGCGGCCGACCGCATCGAGCGTCTCGAGGCCGCGCTGCACGCTACTGTCATCCCCACCGAACGTGCGGTGATAGTCCCGCCGAAGCGGTTCGAGCGGATCGAGATGCACAACATCACCTTCCGCTACGTCGACAAGTTCTCCGATACCGTGTTCAAGATCGGTCCGATCGATTTCAGCATGCGCGCCGGGGAGCTGATTTTCATCACCGGCGGCAACGGCTCGGGCAAGTCGACGTTTCTGCGGGTGCTGTCCGGACTCTACCCGCCGGATTCCGGCGAAGTTCTGCTCGACGGCCGACCGATCACCAACGCCACGCGCGACGAATATCGCGGACTGATGTCGGCGATATTCTTCGATTACCATCTATTCCAGCGGCTCTACGGACTGCCCGACGCCACCCCCGGCGACATCGAGCGCCTGCTGGCGCAGTTTCGCCTCACCGACAAGACCTCGCTCACCAACGGCGAGTTCCGCACGCTCGATCTGTCCGGTGGCCAGCGCCGCCGCCTGGCGCTGATCGTCAGCATGCTGGAGAAACGCCCTATCATGATTCTCGACGAATGGACCGCCGAGCAGGACCCCGAATTTCGCCGCAAATTCTATGACGAACTGCTGCCGGACATGATGCGGGCGGGCGCCACCATCGTGGTCATTACCCACGACGACCGCTATCTCGACGAGCTGCATTTGCCGGCGCGCCGGATTCGGATGGACGAAGGCCGTATTGTCGAAGAACGTACGATGGGCTGATGATAGGGTGGGCTGGAGAGAACCGGATGGCGAGCTACCCAGAGTCGCTTGATGACCTGCCACCTCCGCCGCGGCGGCGGGGATGGTGGCGTCATGTCTGGCAGCACCTGCCGAGCCTCTCCGTCATCGTGATGATGTGTTTGCTCGTCGTCGTCGTGCTGTGGCCCTACGTGGTGATCACGGTCCCGAGCGGCAAAGTCGGCGTGCTGTGGAAGCGCTTCAACGGCATCGACATCTATTGCTGGTGCTGGGTCGGCCGCGGCACGGTGCTCGATCCGCGCGAATTACGGGAAGAAGGCCTGCACATCATCTGGCCTTGGGACAGGCTGTACCTCTACGACTTGCGGCTCCAATCCAACACGCAGACTTACAACGCGATTTCCAAGGACGGTGTCAGCGTCGGCGCGGAGATCAGCGTGCGCTATCAGCTCCTGCACAATTCAGTCGCCGTGCTGCACAAATTCATCGGTCCGGATTATCTGAGCTCGGTTATCGAGCCTGAGATCGGCAGCCAGGCACGAGAAGTCATTGCGCAATACACCGCGGAAGAGGTTTATACGTCGCGCGAGGCGATCCAGAAAGAAATTCGCGATAACGCGCAAAGGAGCCTCGCCGCCAATCTCAACAAACTGGTGCAGCCGGAGGCGATGGAGCAGCCCGACCCGAGACACTACAACGAGTTTCTGCAGAACGCGATCCAAATTCTCGACACGCTCGTGCTGTCGATCGAATTGCCGCCGGAAATCGTGGCGGCGATCAATCGCCAGACCGAACAATATTACATGATCAATGAATATAAATTCCGGGTGCAACGCGAAGCCGAGGAATCGAAACGCAAGCAGATCGAGGCGGACGGCATTGCCGCGTTCCAGAAAACGGTCAGCCAGGGGATATCCGACTCGTATCTGCGCTGGCGCGGCATCGAGGCGACACTGGCATTGGCGCAGTCGCCCAACACCAAGATCGTGATCATCGGCTCCGGCAAAGACGGGCTGCCGATCATTCTCGGCAACGACGTTCCGACGGTGCCGGGGGCACCTCCGGCTGGGGCGCCGCCAGCTGGCACGTCGGCGTTTCCGGCCAATACGCCGCCAACGCCGGCGCCGAATGCGGTGCCGCCCGCCGCTGGCGGGTCGAACGGAAACAAGGCGCCGGCGGGATCGTCAGGCGAGGCGACGCCACCGCCATCGGGCAAGGCCGCCGCCGCCGGATCACCGGCCACGCCTACGAATAACGAGGGACAGGAGGCATCGACCAGTCCGCTCACTTTGCCCGACGTCCAATCCATCATTTCGCGAATCTCGGGCGTCTTGCTGCCGCCCGGATCGGGCGCCGGTTCCGCAGCCGCCGCAAAGCCGAAACCGTGAGGGGGACTGCGACGTGAGCGACCGAACGAATATGAGCCGCTCAGCTTCGACGCCTCCCCGGCGGCGGCTGATTCCGACCGACGATAATCGCTTCGTCATCGCCGCCGCCTGCGTTATCACAGTAGTTTGTATCCTGGTCGGCGGTCATCTCTACGGTCGCTATTTGTCGTCACTCGATATGGGCGGTCGGGATAACGCCATCGCGGAGCTCCGCGCCCAAGATCAAAAAACAAAAAGGGAGCTTGACGCCAAGAGCGCGGAAGCGACCGAACTGCAGACCAAGCTCGACAAGGCACAGGCTGCGCTCAGCGCCATCATGCCTTCGCAGAACACCTTCAACGTCCAGCCCAATCAAGCGGTCGTCGTCGGCGACGGCCGCTTGACCGTCGGCTTGGTCGGCTCGCCGAACAATGAGAACGTCACGCTGGACATCAACGGCAAGCAACAGCAGGTGAATGCGGGTCAGGTCATCGATGTAGCGCCCGACGCCTCGACCAAATGTCAGGTGCAGGTGCAGTCCTTCGACATGTTCAAAGCGGTGCTGGTCGCCTCGTGCAAACCGGCACAGCAACAGTGAGTGCGGCGAAGCACCGCTATTCCCAGATCAGCACGTTCGGCAACGATGCGCCGCTGTCGAGCGTCGTGGCTTGCCGCAGCAGCGTGTAGCCGACGCCGGACAGGCCGCGAAACAGACCGAGATTGAATTGCCGCTTGCCGCTGTTCCAGCGGTAATCGCCTGCCTTGGCCGCTTGTTGCAGCACTGCCGATAGCCGCTGTGCGGCAAGCTCGCGAAGATCGGCGCGATCGAGCGCGCCAGCCGCCTCGCAAATAAATTCGATCCGGCCGAGCGCGCCGCAGCAAAGCGTGTCCACCGCGCCGGACGACGCTCGCTCGACGCCGATAGCGGCATTGCGAATATCCGTCGCCAGCGGCTCGGCTGAGAGCTTTGCAGCTTTGCCGCCAAATCTTTGCATGCCCAACCGCGCAAGACCGACGCCGGGCGCGCCGTGACACCACTGGCAGGGCCACGTCGGCGCATTTGGGCCCCGCCAATCGGGCCAGTTGTGATGCGTGTCGTCATAGGTCGAATCCTCATACGCAATGCATTCCGACGCGGCCTTGGCAAAATCCTCGCGGCCGGTCGCCGCCGCCAAGGACGAAAGGGCGTAAGCGAAGCCGGCAGCGCCATGCGACATGCCGTTCAATCCGCGTGTCACGGGATCGGCGCCAGAACCACTTGTCGCATGCGCTTGTGCGCGAAACTCCTGTCCCATCCAACTCCGACGGTCCTCCGCTCCGATACGGGGCTGCGCCAGAAGATGCTCAGCGCACCTGATCGCGCGGTTGAGCACCATCCTCGATCCGGTATCGCGATGCAGGCGTAACAGTCCCAATATCGCCCCGGCGCTGCCGCCCATGACGTCGAGTTGCTTATCCGCGGCGATGAGCTCGTCGGTGACGAGCGTCGCCGCCATCTCGGCGTCAGCGAGCAGGTCGCCATCATCGAGGCACTTCGCTGTCACGGCGAGCGCATAGACGATCGAACCCAGCCCGGTGGCCGCGCCGATGCCGAGTGCGCGCGCCAACCGCGGCACGTTGCGGCTGGTCAGGTTCTTGCGCAGCTGCGCGAGCGCTGCCAGCGCCAGTTCGCGGGAAGGCTGGTGCCTGGTCGCCGCGGCGTGCGCGGCGAGAAAGAAGGCAATGCCGGTGGAGCCGTTGTAGAGATCGGGGCCGAGACAAACCAGCTGGAAGACCTCGGAGTCGCCGAGCCAGTCGAGCCCGATCCAGGCGGCTGCCGGCCCGCGGCGAATGGCGTAGCGGGCAAGCTCCGCTGCGATCCGGTCGGCTTCGGCGATGAAACTCGCTTTGGCCGGCGCGGCATCGATGGGCTCGAACGCAAGCTTTTCGCTCGCGGCTGCCTGCGACCTCGCATCCGCCGGCAAGATCGAATTGGTGTTCTCCCGGATCACGTCGATCTGCCAGGCGATCTCGCGGTCGTCGAATTTCTGCAACCGTTCGCGCGCCCGCGCCAGACCGGAGACGGCTTGTGTCTGCGCCGACGCACCGTAGGCGTCGGCGATCTCGTCGCCGTCGCTGGGCGCAACAAAATGCGGCACGTTCAATGTCAGGAGCGCGGCGCGCTCGGCGCGCAACAGCGGCCACAGCGGATCGGAATCCTTGTCCCATTCTGAAAGCCTGGCGATGAAGTCCGCCTGCGCCGACCACCCCGCACCGTCGTCCATGGTGCGATGGTCCTTCAGGCGTTGCAGCAGCATATAATAGAACCGCGTCGGACGAACGACCTTGCGCACCGGAACGCCGGCAAAGCCGTCGAACAAAAGCGTTGGGCCTGTGTTGCGAGACAGCCGCCGCAGAAAGCTTGCATAGTCGGCAAAGCCCGAAACAAAGCTCTCGACATGGTCGGCGAATTTGGCGTGACGGCCGCCGTGATGCGGCAGGTTGGTATTCGTCTCGCCGGGCTCCTGCGCTTTGCTCGGCCGCATGCCGTCGGAGTTGATCGCGTTCCATTTTATGACGGTGCGGGCCCCCCAATCGGCCGTCATGCCGCCCATGACAAAGACGTTGTTATCGACCGATCGGCCGTAGGCCGGCAGCAAGCCGACCGTCATCACCGAATTGGCGATGATGTCCATGGCGGCGTTGAAAGCCTCGCCTTCGGCGTCGGCAATCTTGTGCTCGTCGGCGGATGGCTGGAGGATCGTCTCCAGATCGATCGGCACCGGATGATCGCCGCAGGCGATCATATTTTCCTGGTGCAGGTCGGTGGCGGCAAAGACGTGAAATAGCGCTAGCCACGCGCCGGCGCGCCGGAAAAAAAGCGGAAAGCCCCGTTCATCCGCGCATGCCGCGTGATCGATGAATTCGCTCCAGCCATAGCCGTCCCGCGCAATCGTGGGAACGGCTTTCAGCGCGACCGGTGGGTCGGCGCGGTTCAATCGCTCGATCAAACGGTGCCAGGCGACGTCGAGCCGCAGATCCTTCGGCTTGTAGACGATGCTCGCGCCGTCGCCGAAGCGAACGATATGAACCGACCTGCCGCCGTTGTGCGGATCGGAAAGGTCCCGTTCCATCGCGACAACGCGGTTGTCGGCGCCAGCGGGCAGCAAATCGCGGCGGATCGCCGGCAGATCCGCGGCAAGACGGTTAACGAATTCACGGGATGTATCGAGCCACTGCCGCGCCAGCGTCGCCAAAAGACGCAGCAGGACCGGCTTGTCTTCGAACAGGCGGCAAAACCCGTCGGATTGCATGCCGGCGACGAATTGTGCGTACGAGCTTGCGCCGGCACTGCGCGCTTTGGCGAAGCGTTCGTAGAGGGCCGGGGCGGAAAGGGCGGATAGGTCGCGGAGCAGGCCGAGTGAAAGGCAGGCGCGCGCGGCTGGGGTCAGATTGTGCGACGCCGCTTCGTCAAGCCCCGACCAAAGCCGCTGGTCGGCCCGGGCGACGAGGGGGAGGAACAGCTCTTCGAACGCAACCGGTTCGACTCGCGGCTGCGTTATCGGTGTCGGTGCCCGGTCTTGCAGCGCAGCCTGGACCCAAGCGGCGTCGCCGATCCACGCCGGAGGTGGAGCGGCCGGGTTCGGCCGGGTGGCAGCGAGCCGCTGGCGCAGCCGGTCGATGGTCAAGCCGTCGCGGGCTAATCGCCGGGCAAACAGCGCCTCGTCGTCCGCAGCGCTTGCCCGGCACCACGCAGCGACACGCCGGCCGGTCAGGTCGGCATCGGCGGTGGCACCGGGCAATGCCGTAAAGGCGTCGGACAGGAGCTCGTCGATAGTCGCCGCACGCAGCCTTAAGCGGTCATAAAGGGCGTCCACCGCGACTTCTCCGATCTACTTTCACAGCCTATGGCGGCCCGGGCGCCGCGGAAGGCAGCATTCTATAGCCGACCAAGTTCGGGCCGTCGTCGGCGCCAGCCTCAATCGTAGCGGCTATCAGTCGCTATGCCGCAGTGCACACGAGTGCTCCTAAAGAGGTCATTTATCGTCTCCCGCCGCTGTCGAATTCATCCGATTTACCCTCATAAATCAGCGACCTGTCACAATAGCCGGATAGACTTTACAGTATCCGCCGCCGATGATTTAATGGGCAACGTGGCGGGGGGGTTAAACGAATTTCTCGTCCTGCCTGGTGATTGCCGGCGCCGCTGGCGAACGAAAGGAACAAGGCTATGAACGAACTTCAGAGGGAAGAAGAGATTCTCACCTTCGACGTATCCGACGAGGCGCTGGAAGCCGCGGCGGGCACCGTTGAGAAGGCTGGGGCCTTCACGCTTGCTTTCTGCTCGGGCCTCGATACTTGCCCCGGCGTGGCGGCTTAAGTTAGCCCACGACCGATTTGTGTCGCCGGCGAACCAAAGGAACAGGCTATGAACGAACTTCAGAGGGAAGAAGAGATTCTCACCTTCGACGTATCCGACGAGGCGCTGGAAGCCGCGGCGGGCACTGTCAAAGAGAAGGCAGGGGCCCTCACGGTCGCTTTCTGCTCGGGCCTCGATACTTGCCCGGGCGTAGCAGCCTAACTCCCGTCATTTTCGCACTGATTGCAGTTTAACGAGGCGTCGGAAACGCCGACGCTTCGTTTACTGCTTTGCTATCTCCGGCCGTCGATAAGGCGGTTTGGAGATATTTTATTTTTGTGAGGCGATTTCCCTTAACGCAACGATTTTGCGGCATGATTGCTCGCCACCCGAATTTCTTCTCCATTCGTTAAACGGCACGTTTACACAACTGAAATATGTGAAATGTACCGTTTCGGTTGTACGGAAAAAGAGCCGACACTTTTGGACACGTCAATACCAGTACTCGTGGTCGACGATTCCGCGACGATGATCAACATCGTGCGGACGTTGTTGCGACAGATTGGCTTCGCCGACGTCGACGATGCCCAAGACGGCGCCATTGCCTTGGAGCAGATGCGGCGCAAGCGCTACGGCCTGGTGATCTCGGATTGGAATATGGAGCCCATGTCTGGCTACGACTTTCTTCGCGAAGTGCGGCGCGATGAGAGTCTGAAACGAACGCTGTTCATCATGATCACGGGCGAAGCCAAGACCGAGCATGTCATCGCCGCGCGGCGTGCTGGCGTCAACAATTATATCGTCAAGCCATTCAATGCGCAGACGCTCAAGACCAAGATTGAATCGGTCTTCATAGCAAGGACCGCGGTACTGACTGCCTAGCCGCTCGTCGGGGTCGAACGGCGACCCAGCTGGAGTTTTGACCAGGGCTGGCATTTCGATGATCAAAAATTACAATCGCGTCGGCCAAACGCAAAGTCTGAAAGGGGCAAGCTGGCGACGCTCCTCGCGGGGACGTCGGCATGTGTTCATCAGTTCGGCCTGCGTTTGCGCACTGATCATAGCGTTGGGCGTGACTGAGAATACGACATTGCCATGGCTTGCAAACGTCGTTTCAAGCGAGCAGCCGCAACCCGCTGACGGACAAGAAATGCGGATCGGCACTATTGAGGTCCAAACCGGTCAAGATCAATGCGACTTGCTGAAATTTGATAATGATAGCGGCCGAACCATCAACGAGTCCAAGAGTTGCCATGGCAATGTTGCGCTTGATGCCCACGGTGTTCCAGTTCCTACGGGCACCGTTCATCGGCTCGATTCGATCAGTAAATCGTTTCTTAGCGGGCAGTAAGACCGTCGTAGTCTCAATACATTGCGGAGTCGGAAAGCGGTTTCCTGCGCCTCAGTTTCGACTAAGGCCAACCCGTTCCGTGTGGGTTCTTTTTACCCATCACAATCACAATTCGTTCAGGCGAAATCGCTAATATACTCGGACCGCCCTTTACCACCGTTCAAATCTGCAGGTTCGCGTGCGTGCCGATACTCCACTATTTTCCACGCTTGACCAAATTGCCAAGCACGGCACTCGCCAGCGTCGCGCCGAGATGCTCGAGCGCATCACGGGCCTGTTTATCGAAGGTGCTGGCAGCTTCACCGAAGAACAGGTCGCGTTTTTCGGCGAGGTTTTCAATAGGCTCCTCGTCGAGATTGAAGCCAAGGCGCGGTTTGAGCTTTCCGTCAGCCTTGCTGGGCTCAGCAATGCACCATCCAGTGTCGTGAGGCAGTTGGCGAATGACGGAGACATTTCTGTTGCCCGTCCGGTGCTTCAGCTTTCGCTATGTTTGGAGGACTCCGACCTCCTCGATGTGGCCGAGAGCAAGAGCCAACAGCATCTACTTGCCATTTCCGATCGCAGTCAAATCAACGAGTCGATTACCGACGTTCTCGTTCGACGCGGCGATCGGGATGTGGTGCGTAACGTTGCCGGTAATTCGGGAGCGCGATTGTCGCTAAGCGGTTTCTCCACTCTAGTTCGAAAAGCCGAAAAGGACGGCATTTTGGCTGAAAAAGTAGGTCAGCGTGCGGATATCCCGCAGCCGTTACTGCGAATACTGTTTACACAAGCAACGCATGTGGTGCAGAAGCGCCTCTTTGCGACGGCGACGCGAGAAACCCGGGCCAAAATCCTACATATACTTGAGGTAATCTCAAATGGGCATGGAATCAGCGTTTCTCTGAGCGCCGGAGTCGATGATCAGATCGCAATTCTGCCGGCTCAGCCTGAGTTTAAGCTCGATGAAATGAAACTTGCGAGATTTGCCGGCGAAGGAAAGCACGAAGAGACGATACTCGGTTTGTCGAGACTGTGCGGGATCCCGATGGAAAGCATGCATCGGATAATGGAGAAGAAAAGCAGTGATCCCGTGCTCGTCGTGTGCAAGGCTCTCGGCTTCGGTTGGCAAACGGCGCAGGCGATCATTCTGTTGCAAACGCGAGGGCTTGGCATATCAGAACTAGGCCTGGAAAATAAAAACCGGAACTTCGACAAATTGTCGATCTCAGGATGGAGATCATGCGGCTTTGGTGCGCCATGCACGATGGCGATCGGCCGAATGTACTAGCTGAGGGTGGTAGATGAGTTTGGATTTGCGAAACGTTCCTTACAGGACGGAAGACGCCGACAGGCAATCAGCGTCCCTGCAGAACTTGTTGCGGCGGGCAACGATGACGAAGTTCGCGTCGTTATTTCTCGGGACAGGTCGCGGTCTTCAGCCTATCGGCTGCTGATTGGAATAGCCAGCACCGGGCATGGCGCCTGACCCAGCGCCCGCTCAGTGATGGGCAAAGGAGATATCGAACGAGCCGCGCGGTGTCAGTTCAGAGCGATCCGAACGTCGCGCGCACGCCTAGTAAGGTCGGCAGTATCGGTGCCTTCGCTAAATCGAAAATAGAGCGGTTTGATCCGACCTTGTGCCTCGTCAAACCGCTTTCGCGTCCAGCACATAAGTCATGCCGCCGACAAGGATGCCGTCGGCGAGGACATCGACATGGATGCTGTGGTTTTGTTTCCCTTTCACATTTCTCGCCGCAAACCTCTTACCGGCCTTTAGCCTCATGACGACATCGCGGCTAGCGCCGGCTTTGAGCCAGAAGGCTTGTCCGCCAGGGCTGGTGACATGGAGCCGCCAGCCGCGCTTGGCGAGGAAAGGCGGCAGAGCGGCGTTGATGACCATTCGCGCACGCGCCGCATGAGGGTTTCCGACGGCAATGCGCATTCCGGCAAAACCGGCGACAAGGGTTTTCGCCCCGCTCGCAGCAACCGCGACCTCGCTACGCTGCGCGATATTGTTGTCGTGGGGCACCAAACGCCACTCCGGAATCGTTTTTCCTTGCTCGAAGTGGCTGATGTTACTGGCATCTCCGGGAGCCGTTGCCACCATCATCATGCAATCGTGGCCGCCTTCGGAGGGCATCCATTCGAACGGACCGACCGTAATCTCGCGAGCGGAATTGGGGGGGACGTCCGGGACTGGAAGCTCCGCTGTGGTCATGGGTTTCCAGTTGCCGGGATAAACCCTTCCGGCTGACGGCTTGGAATGGAACGCCTTTACGGTGACACCGGTCGCCGTTGTCCTGCCGCGATTCTTTATTTTGACATAAGCAAAATTAGCTGCGCCGGCGACCGGCTCCTGATGGGTTTTGCCGCCGTCAGCGGCGCGGCGGTTCCAGATCGCCCGGCAATTCCAATATCTGGGCTGATACCGGTATTCTCCGCGTCGGCCGTCCTCGATGTAAACGTCGATGAGCGGCGGCGCACCTTCTCTTGTCACCGCGCGCTTGGACGGCTTTGCCTGATAGAGTCCCTGCTTCTCGAACGCCCAGCGAATGACTTTGGCATAGGCGCCGCCGGTCTGCCCTTCGCTCGTCCAGTCAAATGTGTCGGCAATCATCAGTGCCGCGGCATAAGCCGCGGCATGCTCGGGAGGATGCGCGGGGGTCAGGCTGCCAACGGTGCGGAGAATGAGATAAGCGACGAAACGGGCGGCGAAGCGGCGCATGTTGATGTGTTCTGAATCGCCGCCGATGGCGCGGTACACGCGGAAATGCGTGGTGCTGAGAATCTGCTCCGATTGATATCCCTTGGGATCGATCGTCCTGTTCGGATCAACGCCCAAATCCATCTTCCCGCCCCAGCCCCAGCCGTCCGCGACCTTGCGGCCGTGACGGCGCTTAAGGAACCGGATCCACGGAAAGGTGACGAACCGGGCGCTATTCCTGACGCGACTATCCGGATCGTTGAGGATTGAGGCGAAGCTGTCGCCAGCGCTGTGCGCAAAACTGAACATGCCGAAATTGATGTGGTTCCACAGTATGCCGTGGCCGCCAAGTTCGTGGAGCACGACCCGCCAGTCACACGCGATGCCGAGCGGATCGCTGGCGGTGTCGTGTAAATCGGCGAGTGCAAAGCGGACGTTGAGAAGTCCGCCTTCCGCCGTGCTGTTGCCCATGCAGCGTGCGTTGATCTCGATGCCGTTGAGCGTATCTATTCGCCCGCGATGATCGACCGGTACGGGGAACTTGGTTTGTTCGAAATAGCGGCTTCTGGGAAAACCAAGCTCCGCGACCAGCCGGAAGAACCGGTCGCATTGGTAATAGGCATTGACCGCGGCGAATTGATTGGTCCGCGCCGGATAGTCGAAAGCCCGGCCCCTCGGTTCCGTCGGTGGGTTGGCTGGCGGGGGCTCAAAATCGCGAATCTGTATGATGTCGCCGTGCAACGCGCATGTCCCGGCATGAGGAGCATGCAGACCCTGCAAGGTGACAGAGCTGCGAAGCCGATTGAGAGAGCTGCTTTCGGCGGTTGCGGGCGGCCCGCCGGCCAGCGTCATCGGATCGGCCTGGAAAACCATGCCGCAAGCATGATCGACCAAAGCGCGCAGGTAGAGGATCGAGAGCGTTTCGGCCTCCACCAGCGCGATCCAGTGGAGCACTCCAAAAGTTCGCGAAGCGGTGCGGAAGTCGAGTGCGGCGACAACGTAATGCCGACCATCCTTAATTCTCCGTTTGACCGGCGGCAGCGGCAGCGTGGGGTGGTCGAGCGCCAGTTTATTGTGTGGTGCGCCTGTCCGGCGTCGCGGCTGTACGAAGCGCTTCGATTTCTCGTAGCGATAAACCATCAGCCGCCGGTGCAGCATCCGCAGCGATGCCGCGTCAAAATCCGTCTTGTTTCCGGTTATGCCGAGAAGCTTCGCCAGCGCTTCTGCATTGAGATGCTTGAGCCGTTCGCGAGCCTTGGCGGGAGGCTTGGTAATTTCGACTTTGGCATGCCGGGTTGTTTGCGCTCCGACGATGCGAAACGGCGCATGCTTCATGTGGACGGCGAGACCCGCCTCCCAGATCGGTAATCCGAAAACTGTTTGGTAGTAGGCGACAGTAGTGGTGCCGAACTGCGGTTTCTCGGCATAAAACCTGTATTCGAGCGTGGCATCGGTGAGGTCGCTCTCGGGGTGCCGGCCGAGATTATTCAATTCCCTGGCTTGTGCTCCTATGAGGTCGCCGTGGCGATTAAGATAGTCTTTTGCCGCCAGCCGTGCGCTGACCGCGCTACTGTGAAAATGTTCTTCGTGAATCAGATCGCGGGGGATACGCTGCGCGTCGAGCCTGATTTTCGTTGCCAAAGTGCGATGAAATTCTTCAAACATTAATCGCTCCTTCCTCGCGATAGGTCTGCGAGCAAGCGGCTTTGAGGTGGCTTAACCGGCTTGGTTGGCACATGCTACGCTATTGTCTGTGAGGGCCTCTCTGTGAACACGTGCCGCAGACCCACTGAACTATCGGCGAACCTGCAGATGGCAATCGAACAGCTCGCTGTCCCGGGGATTGCGATCGGCCATCGTCTGATTTCGCCGGGTGACGAAGACACGCTTTTGCCAGAGGAGGCCGTCACCTCCTCCAGCGCAAAATCCCGGCGCGCCAGCGGCGCGGCCCGCGTCGCGGCGCGTGAACTTCTGGCAGGCGTTGGATTGAAAAATTGCGCGATACTCAAATCAGCCTCCGGCGCCCCACTATGGCCGCCCCAAATCGTCGGCTCATTGGCCCACGACTCGGACGTTGCAGTCGCGGCGGTGGCGCCGCATCGCGAATTTGCTGGCATCGGCATTGATATCGAGCCCGCCGAAGCGCTGCCAATCGAACTCCTTGCGACTATTGCAACGCCCTTGGAACGGTTGGCACTGGCGACTTACGTTTATGACGGACGCCTGCTGTTCGCCGCCAAGGAGGCAGTTTACAAGGCCGTTGCCGGTCTCGACCAGATATTTCTCGATCATCGCGACGTCGAAGTCGACTTCCGTGAGCGTAAGGCATCGGTTCGAAACGGCCGGACCGTGGAATTGCGTTTTGGCATGTCGAGCCATTTGTTGGTGCTGGCGTTCATTCGCCGCGCCCCCATGACCTCGTAAGGACGCGGTCGCCGTGTCAAACCGGAGTGAGGAATTACGAATGAAGCGGGTGAGCAAAAGTCTCGCAACCCCCGTCTTTTCATGTCTCGGAGATATCCTTGCTCACTACGGCCGTACCGCATCCGGTCGCGATGCTATTTTGGCGCCGGGAGGCGCGCCCGTCACCTATGGAATGCTGTTGGCTTGCGCGAAAGATACGGTTCGCGCGCTACGCAGCGCCGGTATCGGCCGAAGCGATCGGGTGGCGGTGGCCCTGCCGGACGGACCGGAGGCTGCGGCAGCCATCATATCGGTTGCGGCGGGTGCGGTCTGTACGCCGCTTAATCCGGGCTTTACCGCGGACGAGATGCAACGTTATTTGGTGGAGCTGAAGGTATCGGCTTTATTGACAGGGTCAGGCGCAGGTTTTGCGAGCCGCGCGGCCGCAGGCGCGCTTGGCATACCGGTTCTCGATCTGTCGGCGCGGGCCAAGGCATCCGGTTTGTTCAGCATAGCGGGACCGACGACTCGGCGCATAACGGATTATGTGAGCGACGAGGGCTTTGCATCCGGCGCCGACGACGCGTTTATCCTGTTGACCTCGGGGACCACGTCGCGGCCGAAGACGATTCCGCTCACCCATGCCAGCGTTTGCCTGTCGGCCCATAATGTTGGCGCGGCAATCGCACTTGAACCTCGAGATCGCCTGCTGAGCGTGCTGCCGTTATTCCACGGCCACGGCCTAATCTCCGGCGTGATCGCGGCGCTGGCCGCGGGTTCGAGCGTGGTCTGCACGCCCGGCTTCGACCCGGCGGCATTCTTCGGCTGGCTGACCGAGTTTCGACCGACCTGGTACACGGCGGTTCCGGCCGTTCATCGCGCCGTGTTGTCGGCCGCAGAGAAATACCCGGAGCGCGCCCGGCAATTACCGCTGCGGCTGATCCGGTCGGCGTCTTCGACTCTGCCGGCGAAAATGCTGCTCGGACTGGAAACCGCGTTCGATGTTCCCGTGATCGACACTTTCGGTATGACCGAAACGGCCACGCAGATTGCGGCAAATCCCTTGGATAGGCGTAAGCTCGGCTCGGTCGGCCGCTCCGCGGGGGCGGAAATTACAATCCTGGGCGCCGACGGCCGTAGGCTCTCTTCCGGCGAGCGCGGCGAGATTGCGCTGCGCGGTCCGACCATTACGAGGGGATATGACAATGATGCGGCTGCAACCCGGGAGGCTTTTCGGGACGGCTGGTTTCATACCGGCGACCTCGGTTATCTCGACGAGGACGGTTATCTCTTCATCGTCGGTCGCATCAAAGAGGTCATCAACCGCGGCGGGCAGAAGGTCGCGCCCGGCGAGGTGGAAGAAGTGCTGCTAAGCCACCCGGATGTGGTCGAAGCCGCCGTCTTCTCCGTCCCCCATGCGCGGCTCGGTGCGGACGTTGCCGCGGCCGTGGTCCTGCGGCCAGGCGCGACGCTGAGCATTGCAAAACTCCGTGACTTTGTCCGCAAGCGGCTCGCGAGTTTCAAGGTTCCGGGCTTGATCCGCATCGTGCCCGATATCCCGAAAGGCGGCGGCGGCAAGATCAGGCGCGCCGAGCTCGCAGTCGCACTTTCGCTGACTGTGCCGACCGCGCGAGTTCGAGACGGCCGCAAGATGGCCGCGCCAAGATCCGAACTGGAGCGACAGGTTGCGAAGATTTGGGCTGAGCTTCTCGATGTCGATCACATCGGCGTTGAACAGGACGTTTTCGCGCTCGGGATTGATTCCATTACCGTGACACAGATGATTTCGCGCCTGCGCGAGCGTTTTGGCACCGGTCTTTCGTTCAAGGATATTTTTGACGCGCCAACCGTTGCGGCTCTCGCTGCGCGTATCGGGAAGTCAAAAAAGATTTCTGGCTCCGTGCCGCCGAACCTTCGGGTTCCGGCGGAAGCTAATACGCACCCGGCGAAAGATAGACCGCAGCCCGTCACCTTCGTGCAGGAGCGGATGCTGCGCATCGAGCGCGAAATTCCCGGGCTTCCCCAATTTAACCTGCCCTTCTCTTATCGCCTGAAGGGGCCGCTTGACGTCGCCGCACTTAGGCGTGGCCTGACTGCGGTCGCGCGCCGTCACGACTCGCTGCGCACGAGATTTGCCTGGCGGGGTGATCAGCCCGTTACCTTCATCGCGCCGCCGGCCGAAATCAGGCCCTCATTCATTGTGGAAAATCTTGCCGCGGCGACGCCCGCCGGAAATTCCCGCTTCAAGGCGTTGCTGCGCAAAAAAGCGGCACTGGCAGCGGAGCGGGAAGCGCTAAAGCCTTTCGACATGAACCGTGCGCCCTTGTTTCGCGCGCGGCTCTTGCGGCTCGGCGCCAATGATCATGTCTTGCTTCTGGTCGTGCACGATATCGTCATCGACGGCTGGTCGATGGGAGTGTTCATGGAGGACGTTGCCCATTTCTATGCGGCTTTTGCAGCCGGAAGTCGGGTCCGGTTGCCCGAGCCGGGCCTCCGGTTTTCCGACTTCGCCCGTTGGCAGCGTCACTGGTCAACTGGCGACGCTGCCGACCGGCAGTTCGCCTATTGGCACAGGCGCCTGCGAAATGCCTCCGCTTTGTTTGCCAATGGCAGCGACGATGACGGCAACGAGCTTGGCGCGCCCATGCACCGGGAGCGGCTCCGCATACCGAATAATGTACTCGCGCAGCTCGGCGATTTGGGCCATAGCCGCGGCGCAACCTTATTCGTGGCTTTGCTGGCGGCCTTCAAAGCGCTGCTCCTGCTGCGAAGCGGACGCAAGGACATTTGCGTTGCGACTGCAATGGCGAACCGCGCCCAGTTGAAAACAGAGAGCGTGATCGGCCCGTTTGCGAACACGGCAATTATCCGCACCCGGCTCGATGCCGATCTGACGTTTCACGAAACGCTCGATCGCGTGCGCGACGGCGTTTTACAGGCATACGCCAACCAGGAACTGCCCTTCGACATCCTCGCCGACCGGCTGGCGGAAGAACACGATCTCGATCCGGAATCGCTCATTCAGGTTTATTTCGTGCTCCAAATTGCGTTTCGACGGCCAGCCCAGCTGCCCGGTGTCGTCGTCCAGCCGTTCGGATACCGGGAAGGGCAATCGGTCATGCCAGTCGATCGCACCCGGCTCACCATGACCTTGAATGAGACGCCGTCCGGGATTATCGGCTCATGCAGCTATAAGAGCGACCCTCTCCATAAGCAACGCTGGGTTGAAGATTATTGCGCGATCATAGCGGCAGCAGCAGCAAATCCCCGGCAGAGGCTTGGCCGGTTCGTCGATAGGTTGAAAACGAAGCCGGCGATGTAACGCAACCAGTAGAGACCCCGCGATACGCGGCGCGCTTCACCCGGCGCCTCGTTGTGTCGCCGGCGGGAAAGCCGCCAAAGAGGGGTTTTTCCTTCGTCGAGACCGCTTGATTATCGTTGCTATTTGTTTGATACTTCTAAAGATCTTGACGCGATCCGAGCGGCAGGGGAAATCGCATTGGTCCAAAGTGCAGGGGGAAATAATGTGCTTGTGGGCGGTACGTCACGTCCGGTTTGAGAAAATGACCGGCCAGCAAAAGTCTGACCTTAAGAAAAAACTGCAGCAGCGAAAGAAAGTCGTCCAATCGCAACTCAAAGACGTCAACGCGGCGATCAAGCACGTAGCGAAAAGATCAAAGAGCAAATAGGCGCAGGGCCGCGGCTGTAGAACTGTCGGATATGATGGTGAGGCGTGCGACCCGGATAGCTATTCGGGTAAACCCGCCTTTCGAAGGCCGTCGACAAGATGTTCGAGGTCGTCGGCGCGCTTCATGACCGAAACCTGTCGTTGTTTGCCGATCGTATAGTTTGGATTGACTCGTAAAACCTCGGCGGCCTCCGCACGAGCGTCCTCCAGCTGTCCGAGTTGGGCATAGGTCGCGGCTAAGAAAGCATGACCGTATTGATGGTTGGGTGCGCGGCCGGTGGCTTCGCGCAGCCAGCGGTGAGCCTCGCTGTATTGCTTGAGCACGTAATTAGCCTCGCCCGCTATCAGCGGCGCAAAATGCGGATGGAACGGATCGAGCCGCATTTGCGTTTTCGCAAGTTCAATGGCTTTGGCGGAGTCTCCAACCGAGAAAAGCACCTGCGCAATGCGGTAATCGGCAAAATTTGGATTTAATGCGAACACCCGTTCGACGGCTGCAGCGGCGGCGTCGAAGTCGCGCTTGCGAATGATGTTATAAGCCAATTCGGCATAAGCCTCGGGCAAGTTTGGATCGAGCTCTATTGCCTTGCGCGCGAGGGTGATGGCGCGTTCAAGCGTCAACGGGCTTAAATATTCCTCGTTCACTGGATTGAGCCAGGCGACCCGATGCGTGCTGGCAAGCATCGAATGAGCGCGGGCATAGTTAGGATCGATCTTTAGCGACTCGGCAATATGCTGCCGCGTCTCCAGCAAATTCTCCAGTTTCCACGAGGATTGGAACGAGGCCCAAGCCGCCGCCGCGCGCATGTAATGATCGTAGGCCTGCCAGGTCACGGGCGGTTTGAGCAAAGTGCGCTCGACCTCCGCTTTGTTGACATGCGCCGCCAGGATCGCGGCAATCGTTCGCGCGACCTCGTCCTGAATCGCAAAGACGTCATTGAGGTCGCGGTCATAGCGTTCTGCCCAACGATGCGTTCCGGTCCCGCTCTCGATAAGCTCGGCCGTGATGCGTATGCGGTCGCCGCCGCGCCGGATACTGCCCTCGAGGATATAGCGCACACCAAGTTCGCGGCTTACTTGGCGCAAATCAAGAGCTTTGCCCTTATACCTGAAACTTGAGTTGCGAGCAACAACCAACAAGACCGAAAAGCGCGACAGCTCGGTAATAATATCCTCCGAGACCCCATCCGCAAAGTATTCCTGTTTCGGATCGCCGCTCATATTATGAAAAGGAAGAACGGCGATTGACGGCTTGTCAGGGAGCGCAAGCGTCGGAGAGTCGCCGAGCCCAACGCTATAGACCCGCACCGGCTGCGCGATGTTCTTTAGTTGCTGCTCGCCCATGTCGCTGACGTCGATTGCGAGCTTGCCCTTGATCTGCTTATAGGCCTCGTCGGAAAGGCAGATCGCACCGGCTCGCGCCAGCGCCTCCATGCGGGCGGCTATATTGACTCCATCACCGTAAATTTCGTTTCCATCGACGATGACATCACCGACATTGATGCCGATGCGGAATTCGACCCTGCCGTCTTCGGGAATGGCCGCGTTACGCGCGGCCATCTCCTTCTGTATTTTGACGGCGCATTGGGTTGCATCCACCGCGCTGGCAAATTCGATGAGCACGGCATCGCCCGGGGCATTGACGATTCGGCCGCGGTGCGCGGCCACCGTGGGATCGATCACCTCGCGGTGGCAGGCCTTGAGCGCGGTAAGAGTACCTTCCTCGTCACTCCCCATAAGGCGGCTGTAGCCGGCAATATCGGCTGCGAGAATGGCAGCCAACCGTCGCTGGACCCGTGCCTCGGCCATGAAAGTGCCCTGAGCTAGCGTATTTACCGGGGTCAAGTCTATGCGTCGGCGATAGGTTGTGTCCACGACGGCCATTGTCGCCTTAGGGTCGTTTGTTGCCGCTGCGTCCAGCGCTCGTCTCGCGCCGTGCCGCGGATTATCGAAGATTCGCAATAGCTTGGTGATGCAAAGCGCCGCCCTATCTTCGAAATTAGAGCGGATCAAAGTATGAATTCTGAAATTAGCAGTTCCAATTTTAAATTGAAATGGTCCCGCGTTTAAATTTGATTTGCCGAGGCCCGTTCGTTTCTCGGGGCCTGCTCCAGCCGCTTCAACCCGGATTCCGCCGGGCAGAAATTTCGGGCGTGGCGTCGCTTCGCCGCTGCGGGATCGGCTGCACCGTTATTGGAACGATTTGCCCGCCAAAGCGATGCCTGAGCGATTTGGCAATCTCCAAACCCTCCTGGCACCAGCCGCGAAACTCCCACCCGGCGAGGCGTTGAGGCTGCCATCGGCGTTGGATGTCGCCGCCGCGCCGGTTCAATGGGTTCGCGGCAGCGGGGCTGTGTCCGAAGCCGCCGTCGGGGGCCACAACATGGACGATGAATAGAAACTCGCCGCGCTTGCCGCCAGCCACCCTTTCATTCATTCGCGCAGAACTGGCCATGGCCGAACCACTTTTAAAGCGTTCAGATAAAATTGCAGGACCATCCCGATCGCGGTTACAGGAATGCTTGCAGCGATGCCGCGAGCGCGCCGAAATCCGGGAACAAGACGTAGAGACCGAGCATCGCCACCAATCCGAGAGTACAGAACAGAGCAATCGCGATCAGGTCGGAGTCGTTGAGCGCCGCGCGGATGTGATCCCAAATTGTCACCTTTCGGCGAAGTCGGGAATCCAGTGGATCGGCCAGGATCAGCCGTTCACGGCGGGAGGATGAATACTTCATCGGAGCCTCCACTTTGCTGCCATCTGCCAACACGAATCACACAGGCTGTTTGGCGACGGTGGTTTGCTTGACTGATTTGAAAGTGGTCGTTCTTCGCGCAAATGTCTGTGCCGCGCGTCACAGCAAAAACTACAGTCTCGCAGCGGCTTCTAGGCCGCGATCAATCGCTCACGCACTGCGCTGGCCGTCACGTGGCATCCAGGAGTTGGCGCAGCACTTCCGGCTTAAGGATGATCGTCCAGCGATTCTTTAATTCAAGAATGCCCTGGCCCTGCCAGGCTCGCAGACAGCGATTGACCTTCTCCCGCGTTCCGCCGGTCATTTCAGCCAATTCACTCTGGGATAGGGAGAGCTTTGTCGGACCCCGGCCTTCTGGTTGATAGGAGAGCAATATTTTGGCGAGCCGCACTGGCAAATTGAGGAATGCTATATCCGACATGCGTTCATCGGAATGGCGTATCCTCGCGCACAGCATTTCCATGAGTTTCAGGCAAGCCGTGGGGTTGTTTTCAAGAAACGGCAACACATCCCGGCGCGCCAGGACCAAAAGCTGACAATTTGTCAGCGCCCTTGCGTTGGCCGAGCGTGGCCTACCGTCGAGAAGCGCTATCTCGCCAAATAACTCGCCAGGCCGCAGGTCGGCGAGAATGATCTCCTTTCCCCTGACCGTCGGAAATGAAATTCGCACGGTGCCGACAACAACTGCCATCATGCTGTCGCCATGGTCGCCGATCCTACATATCGATTCGCCGGCTAAAAAAGAGCGTGACATCGCGTGCGCTGCAATCTCGTTGCACGCTTTTTCGTCAAGCGAACCAAACAGTACGCATTTCCTCAACGCGCTATGGCCGCGATCGTTCGCTACACCCTTCGCCATGGTTGGTATTCCGCTTCCGCCCAGCCTTTCTTCCGCCTGCCATGAACTTTAGCAGATTCAGTGCGACGCCTGCTAACGAGGTCGGGTTGGCCTGTGGCCGAATTGACCGGGGCTTGGCTCAGGCTGGGACCGCAATGCGCAGGATCGTAATGCACGGGATTATGGCTGTCGAATCGCGGGCGATTAGTCCGGCCGCGCTGCGTTCAATTGATCGAGGACGTCACGTCAGCGCGCAAAGCCTTGCCGCGGCTGGCTTGCTCGTCGCGCATGGCGGAGCGCGCGCCGGTGTAGCTCTGCCGAGACCTAACGACGTGGGGTCGTGGTCGGCGCCGACCAGATGAAACGCGGGATAGGAGAGGATTGGCTTGCGGTCGAGTGGCCGATTTTAACCACGGATAGGCCTAAGGGGGTCGCGGCGCGTCAAGCGCGCGCCGCGACAACCATTCAGCAAAGGTGCACCCATGCTTGCCGCGGCACGGTTCGCGCACATAAAAAAGGCCCCGGCAAGCAACCGGGGCTTGAGGTGGTCTGACCCGGATCGGGCGTTTGAAAACCGTTCCGGCATCACCGATCATGGCACAACTTGATTACCCGCGCTCATCGAGTTTGAAGAGTGGTTAAGGCAGTCTGGTATTTGCCCAGCCAAGGAAAGCCTTGGCCCGGTTGAGCGTCGATCATTTATGGGCGAACGCCGCGGCTTGCTAGGCAAGCATCGCCTTGGTCGGCCTATCATAATCGGTTCGTAGCGCAGAGGCTCCCCTCTCCACATAGCGCCGATGGCTGCGCCAAGCTTCATCGGCTTGGAGTCCTGCCTAAGTCATCCATTCACACAAGCTTTCACTTACTATTGCGCCTTATCCCGACCCATCGGCACATCGGTTCGATGGAGATCGGCGTGGAGTACAAGCGGTTTATTGTCCGAGCATTTGAGCAAGAGTCTGGAAAATGGCGCGCCCGGATTTGGCGGGTCGATGGGGCGCCAATTGCACTTGCCGGCCGTAGAAAACTAAGATGCTTTGTAACAGGCATCGATGCAAACACCGCACCCAATGCCATGGTAATGGCGATGGACGCCATCGACGCTGGTACGTTCTCGGCCAACCGATTGCACAGGGAGAGATATTGGCGCTGCCTCGACAGAGCATCGGAGCCCGGCCCCGACCGGGAATCCGGCAACCTGTGATTCGCAACCCCCTCACGTTGTTTCGCGGTGCCCAGTCCGTTGCGATGGACTGCAGCGCTTACGTTGCGGGAGACGAAAACGCTTCGCGAGTAACGGAGTTACGAATGGGTGACCGCAAACGATCCCTCGAAGAAACACTGGATTACGCAATTGCCGTTGGCCGATTTGATTCTGCTTTCGAGGCGTGCGAGCAGCTCCACCCCGATGATCGGGAGTTGTTGTTAGAGGCGATCGCAGAGCGCATAATTAAACGCCTGGATAAGGCACCTTCGGATGAGCGGGAAAAATAGGGGCGATGGGGACCTGCCGCTTATCGCCGGTATGACATTGCGGTAACGTGGGCAGGCGGCAAGAGGCCGACGTAGGTATTTTTTGTTGGAGGCTCGGACGGACCACTCTGACCAGCGCTCCGCGGAACTACGCGTCCCATCAACTTCTAGAAACTCTTTCGTTGTGAGTGTACAGCGACGGAGGCTCCGTCGCTCGCCGGACTGTTTCGAGGTTTGTGTTGGACGGCCTGGCCGCGGTAGCGGCCGACTTCGCCGATCATCGAACTCGCGATGTGCATTCTCGGTGAGTTATCAAAAAAGCCTGCTCACGGGTTTGCAACGCAGGTCATAGGTGAAGGCAGCCGCAGACGTCTTTGTCATTGCCGACACGGCATTAGTACCACGATCGATGTGGCCGGTAACGACGACGTTTCCGTTTGGAACACTTGCAATGGAAAGTTCCTTTTCACCCCGGAAGGAAATGTAGGTGCCATCAACTCCGTCGATCTCGGCAACGTAGCCCCCAAATGTCACCGTGTGATCGGCAAAATTCACGACGAGGCCCATCTTGTTTATGGGCTCCGGCTGCGCATCAGTCATCGTCATCGTCCCATCGCACAGCAACGATTGGACCGTCGTTTCGGCAGCTTGTGCATGAGGCCAAGCGAGCATGATCAACGTCGTCAGCGCTGCACGCAGTAGCCTTTCACAATGGTGCATCGTCGCCCCCCTCGATCGACTAAGCGTACAGCCGTATCTGAGGTGACACCACCGACATTATGATAGCCCGAAAGGTCACTCCACGATAACCCGAAGAGTTACTCTGCGACCTATCATCGCCTTTGACAAAGTTCATTCCCCCTTATGTTGGAGGCTCGATTCGTTCGACAGGCCCCTCGCACGACGATGACCTACGGGCCGCCGTTGGTGCGGCAATAATCTAGTCTGGTATGGAAATGTCCGCGCGTTCGAATTCAGAAGAAAACCGCGTCTGTGCACGAACTGGCTCCGCAACCGCAATCGGCGCATGCGGTCAAAGTACTCCCCCTTGATGCGCTAACCGATTAGCGTAACGGCTGCCCCGTGGAAGGCGAAGATTTACGTAGCGGAGTGCGAACTCCTTGTCTGATTTCTTGCTCAACTTCCTGCATTGTCGTTAGGTTCTGTACGATCTGCTCTTGGTTATTCGCGAGCTGAGTTTGATCAGCAGCGACCTGTTCCAAACTTCGCCGAACGATGGCAAGATCAAGCGATATAGGTTTAAGTTGTTCTACCAGTTCAGGCAGAGTTGCCGACGAAACCGGCGGGTGCGTGGCTGAAACGGGTAGCAGCCAAGCCAGGGACGGAGCTGCCGTCCGGATCATCGCGCTTGCTTTATCATGGTAGGACTGAAAGCCAAGCGTGGTAACGACACCGACGATGACGGCAAAAGCAAATCGCCCAGCCGTGCGGAACACACGTTTGCGACCTGACGACCTCCTAGAGGAAAGCGGGCGGCCATCGATGTCCGAATAGCGCGCATAGCTTGGTGGCACCACTGGCGGTGATCCAGGATAATATTCAGGCTCTCCCGGATCCACGCCGATACGCTGATCGGACAAAGCGCGTTCCGCATCCAGATCGCGGGCTAGGTTGTCGCGCTCACGACGTTGATGGATTGGAGGTCGGTTTTGCGTTGGTTGCATGAGCTTCCTTCTCGACTTCCAATGGTCTCTGGCGCCTGATCGCGGTCGTCCATAACCACCCGGATGGCGATGCAAGCGCGAGGTCGAGGCCGAATTAGGCGGAGAGAATGTTCAAATAGTGGAAAGTGCGAAGTGACCCGGCGTGCAATCGCGGGTGTCTTAGTTGTCGGACACCCATGTTGCCGCTCTTGCTTACAATCACTAGGCCAGTCACAGTGTTTTCATCGTCTCGTCAATAAGGCTGCACAATTTTGCCTCGACTCCACTCTTCACTGAACTGATGTGAGGGTTCAGCACTAGTGGGGCACATCATGGCTAATCGTGCGCGGGAATTTTTGAACCGTTGGGAGCGGGAACATGTGGGAGTTGTTCCCGAGGAACGAAAATTGCGAGTGGTTGTCCAACTCGTCATGAAATGCCGCGAGGATGCGGTTGCGGCCGGCATCCCTGCCGAAGAGCTGAGAACCGCCGCATCGCAGGATTTGATTCGAGACATGCTGGCGGCCATTGCCGCGGCAAACGGAAGAACCTCGCCCGCCAGGAAGGCCGAACGAAACCTATGGCGTCGATTGACTGGACGGCTGCACGCCTAATTTCTACCCACTCTCTGCATCCGAACGTAAATGTTTTCGTTAGTTCTCGCTCCGCCTGGCCGGGTGCCGCCTGGCACGAATAGAGCCGGCACGACCGCGTCGTCCTCGTTTTCGCTAATGGCGTTCCTGCGGAAACCGAATTTGCAATCGGCGCCGATCGTGCGCTCGATGCTTCGTCGGGCGCTGTAGGTGTCGACTATACCGGCAGATGGTTCGGCGGTCGTTGCTCAACGTCAGCGACGTGCCGGAGGACGAGCCTCGTTAACGAGTGCTCAAAATGAGGCATGTTTACCCCGCCGCTGACGCAGAACTGGGTCGCGGACGCATCAAGCTCATTGCCGACGCGGGGCACGCTATGCCGCCCAAATGCCAGACAAGGGTGTGCCCTGCCAGGTTTTTGCAGACCCACTTCCTTGGCCACTGGGACGATGCCTGCAGCGATCCGGCCGAGGCTTTTGTCAATTCCGCCGCATCCGCATCCCGCGCGAGGATGGCGCGCAGCAGCTCTCCTCCTTCAACGCCCGCGTCAGCAAATGCGCGACGCAACAGCTTTCCGTAAGACCGGCTAACGGGTGCGAACGATCTCCGCGGCGCCACCAGCCTGGTTCTCAACGCTGGCCGAGCGCTGCGCCCATTTTGTCAATCAGAAGACGCGCAATCATATCCGGCGGCCCTTCCGGCGCTATCGGCATGACGATTTTGACCGGCCGGTCCGGGAGGCTCGCGCGGCACGAAAGATGAATAACTGGCCAATGCATGCAGAAAAAGCACTATGCATTTTCTGCTCCATGGGTCGCATCAAAGATTCCAGCGCCTTTCGCTGGCGCACTGAACGGGGCAAAACCAACCCCAGCATTCTGCCCGGTTTGAGGCTCTTTTCGACGCCATTTTTCTGACGCTGGTGACGGCAACAATGCGGCGCGTCGCGCTTGCAACCGACGACGATAGGCCGGGGAAAGGTTTACAATCATGCGATTAGATAAAGTTCAGGTGACCCACTTTCGATGCATTGAAGACAGTACAGAGTTCAAGATTTCGGACATCACCTGCCTTGTGGGAAAAAACGAGTCGGGCAAGACAACCATATTGCAGGCGATCGAGCCGCTTAATCCACAAAACGAGGCACACACCGAATACGATCTTACGCGGGATTACCCCCGCCGCCAGCTGATTGACTACGATGAGACGAACAAGGGTAGGGCTGCACGCGTTATCCGATCGGTGTGGTCATTGACGGACGAAGAAGTGAAAATGTTGGAGGCGGAGTTTGGTCCCAAATGCCTTACATCTCGCACGCTTGAGATAGAAAAGCGCTATGAGCCAGGACTCTTTGCAGAGGTCCCGCTGGATGAAACGAAGATTCTCATGCACTTCGCTCGGGAGGCGGGCTGCACCGAGGAAGAACTAGCGCTCCTGACTGACTTGACGACCACCAACGCACTCTACAATCGGTTGAGCGAATTGGGAGATGGGTTGCCCCCAAGTTTGATAAAAGTTAGGCAACGCATCGCCGACCTGCCAGATCAAAGCTTAAAACTGGCACTGTTTAGCATCATTAAACTTCCAAAAATAATGTATTTCTCAAACTATGATCGAATGAGTGGAGATGTCTCGGTCGAAAAACTTAGGGCGGATATCCGTAACGATACAATTAGTGACAGCGATCGCGTTTTTATGAATTTTTTGCGCTTCGCGGGTACAAATCTCGACGCACTAGCAAATTCGACGAGATACGAACAATTAACGGCGCTCGCGGAAGCAGCGTCTATCAAGATCACCGACCAAATTTTTGAGTACTGGTCACAAAACCAACAACTGAAGGTAAGATTCACGATCGACGCAGCAAAATCGGGGGATCCCGCGCCCTTTAACACCGGAACGATTATGCGCGCCAGAATCTACAATGGTCTGCACGACATGACGGTGCCATTTTCGGATCGAAGCGCGGGCTTCATCTGGTTCTTTTCGTTTCTCGTGTCATTCTCACAGATCAAGAAAGACCAGGGCAACGTCATTATCTTGCTCGATGAACCCGGTTTAAATCTGCACGGCCGTGCTCAGGCCGACTTACTCCGCTATATCGAGGAGAAGTTGATGCCAGATCATCAAGTCATCTTTACCACGCACTCGCCGTTCATGGTACCGGCCGAAAGGTTGGACTGGGTTAGAACTGTGGAAGATGTTGTGGTTCAGAAGGGGAGATCTTTCGTTTCGTTGGGGACCAAGATCGGCACTGATGTCCTAAGCACGGATCACGATACCCTGTTTCCCTTGCAGGCAGCGCTCGGCTACGAGATCACTAAGGGTCTGTACGTCGGCGAGCATACCCTCTTGGTCGAGGGACCTGCGGACCTTCTTTACCTGAAGGCAATGTCAAACGAGTTGGCCAAGCGGGATCGGGTTAGCCTCGATAGTCGATGGGTGGTGTGCCCGACGAATGGCATCGATAAGGTCGCCGCATTCGTTAGCCTATTCGGCGGTAACAAGCCGCACGTCGCCGTGTTGCTCCCGTTCGTTAAGGGACAGAGAGCAAATATCGACAACCTCAAGCAGAGCAAATTATTGGAGGAGTCCAACATACTTACAGTCACAGAGTTTGTTCCGCAAGACGAGGCTGACATCGAAGATCTCATGGCTCCTGAATTGTTCATCAATCTCGTCAATTGCGCTTTTAACTGGCAACTTAACGCCGCTCATGTTCTGACGCTCGGTCCCGAGACTCCTCGTGTTGTCCAGAAAGTCGAGGTGGCCTTAAAACTGCTACCCCCGCCGGTGCCAGAATTTGGGCACTATGCGCCCGCTGCGTGGTTGTTCGAACATCAGCATGAACTCCGGTTTCCGGCCGCTGCGGTGGCGGAGACGCTAGACCGTTTCGAAAAGCTGTTCAGGCGACTGAACGCTTTGCTGTCACCCCGGGCGTAAGGGATGGGAGCGGGCTATGACCGGGCCACCGGGTAGGGTCTCCTCCGAAGCTGACCATGATTTGGTGCGCCGTCGGTCCGGTGTATGCCGGCGCTGATCTCGCCTCCAGGCGCAGGAGGGGAAGGGCGCCGTTGTCCATTCGCGTCATTTGCGAGCCTCGCAGATTCCGCGCAGCGGTCCGTTGCCAAAAAGTCACAACGCGCGCAAATATTATGCCTAAACGAGGCGTCGTCGGTCGCGCCACAAAAAATGACTATAGCGACGGATTCAATGACAAGGCACGCCTGATGTAGTTGAGAGTAGTGGAGTTCAAACATGCATGACCCGTCTTTCGCACAGACTCTGGATTATCGAATTGCCATTGGCAGATTTGAATCTGCTCTTGAGGCGTCCAAGCGCTTATCTGACGATGATCGTGAACTGCTGTTGAGGGACATTGCGAAGCAGATACTTCGACAACTGCCAGCCAACGAGGCTTCTTGAGCGTCGACGCCTGTCTCGCAAGCGTCGCCACGGCTCTAGCGGTCCCAATCTTCTTCCGCCTCTCGCTTCATTGCTGGCGCCTGCGGGTTCCTGACCTTCACCCAACAATCGGTGCGCCCAGATCGGTATGGCGAACCTAGGCGCTTTGAAACGATTCCTTCGCAACCGAGCTTGCAAGCGTATTCAAAGACGATCTCGCCGTCGCCCTCATAGTATTCGTTGAGCACGATGCCGGGATGCGGGGTGCGAATGAGCTTCGCGAGCTTGTGCTTGCGGTGCTCGATCGGTCTGCAGCGCAAATCCTCGCCTTCTAGCTCGATCAGGTCGAAGGCGCAGAACACGGCGACGCCGCCATGCCGCGCCCGGCGGACGAGCTCGAACACCGCGAGGCCCCTGTCGTCGATGACGATCGCCTCGCCGTCGATCAGGAACGAGCGACCTGGCAGGGCCGTGACCGCCGCCGCGGCGAGCGGGAACCGGCGGGTAAAATCACCACTATTGGGTGTGAAAAGCCGAACGCCAGCACTGTCGCGCCGGGCCATGAGGCGGAAGCCGTCGTGCTTGATCTCGTGAATCCAGTTCGATCCGTCCGGCGGTCGCTTACCGGGGGAAGGCAGGCACGGTTCGACAAAGGTCGCCCAACTGCGGCCACGCATACGCAACATGCGCTATTAATAGGAACTGAAGCCTAAGGAGTCGAGTCGATTAGGCGCCCAGTTCCTATTTTTGCCTTGTTTAGGTTCGGAAAATTATTCTGGGCCGAGGGACCGGCACTCGATCGGATATGAGCTGGCCAATGACGGCCATGCATCAGGTCCCAGCTCTACCATAGGCCACAAAAACATCATGCACACGGCGCGATATACTGATCTGGCGTCTGACCGGTCCAAGAAATTCTGAGACTAAGCCGGGTGTTGCAACACAACATCGGTTGTTAGACTGCCTTGTCGACTAACCTGCCCGTGTCGGTCGGCTGAGATAACTGGGAATCATGATCTGACCTGCGGCCGTCGCCGGTGCTGCGATCATCCTCGGGTGACTTACGCCTGGTCGTCTACCGTGCCGTCCCCACCGTCGGCACGATCCTTTGAATGCCAATGCTTGAGATGCCTATCTGGTCTCGGGTCGCCGACATAGCTCGGCACTATGGCCTGGCAGTCCCGAAGCGTTTGCAATCGATTTCCGCGCAATCGGATACAGTAGTGAGAAATCCTGTTAACTGGATCGCTGCGCGATTCGTCCATTTTTTGTGCCTCTCACTCGTCCTCCGCGATCGAGCCTTGCTTCGGCCCAGAAAATTCCGGGAAAGACGGAGCGGCGCACTTGAAACAGAACTGGCCAGCACTGGATCATGGGGACGGGCCGTCTTGTTCGCGTCGGAAGGTATAAGGGCGACCGCAAAGCGGTCGGCTATATTGTCGCGATACCTGATACCGACGCCGCGCTAGACCTCATCCGAATTAAAATCGCTGGGCCGTCAGACTACGTGGAGGACGTCGGCCGGGTGAGCGAGGCACTGCTGATCGCCCTGAAACTGTCGCTCGGACAATATGTTTGCGCGAATGCCGCTTCGCCGTCGTTTTCTCACGAGCATCCGGACGACCTTGGCTAGGCTATGCGGCGAGCCTGCTGTTACAATTTGGAGTGGAGACGTGAGCGGCTAACTGACGGGCATTTGGCGAGTGCGCAGTCTCCTTGCTTTTACCATTCAATCCGGGGACTTGATGTGTGCGCTCTTGGCGAGCTCAATTGTCGTTGTTACGTCGTCGGCGAAGAATTGCCCATATTGGTCCGGGTCCATCTGCGCCGACTTAAAGCCCATGCGCTGCAATCTGAATTGTATCGCCGGGAGAGCGAGGGCGCTGCCAATTTCCTCGTTCAGCTTGTCGACGATGGTGCGCGGTGTGTTCAACGGGGCCGATAGCCCACACCAGATAAGAAACGTGGAAATGGGATAGCCCGCTTCGGCGAGTGTCGGCAGGTCGGGTAAAAGCGGCCATCGTGCGATTGTACTCACCGCGAGCGGCACCACCTTGCCCCGTGCAGCCAAGGGCAATGCCGGTGTGATCGGCACGAAATAGAAATCGACGCCCCGGGCCATCAGATCGTCGAGAGCCTCGATCGGCCCGCGGTAAGGGATGTGCTGGACATTCACCTCCGCCACTTGGCTGAAGCGCACTCCGGCGAGATGCGAGGCGGAGCCGATACCGACGGAAGCGAATTTGAGCTTACCCGGATTTGCCTTGGCTGCGGCGACCAGGTCCTCCACGGTCGAAAAGCCCTTTCCCGGCGCCGCCAAGAGAATACTCGGTTCCCCGCCAAACATTGCCACCGGCTCAAGATCGCGCAATGCGTCGTATGGCAGTGATTTGTGAAGGATGGCGGCAGTGCTCATCGATGATGAGGTCAGGAGAAAGGTGTAACCGTCGGGTTCGGCTTTCACCACCGAGGTGACACCAATGGTGCCGTCTCCACCGGGTCGATTTTCCAGAACAAACGGATGACCGATGTGTCGCGCGACCTGATCAAGCACAAGATGCGCAACGAAGTCGTAAGTTGTGCCGGCGACAAACGGGCTCACCACTGTAACGGATCGGGTCGGCCATTCCTGCGCCGTTGCAGCAGCGCTGGCCGCAACCGCAGCCGCGACAGCGAATACCGCGCTTATCGCGCGTGCGGGCCTCACGCGCTCTTCCAAGGGAGCACAGTCTGGTTTCGATGTCGTGCCAACACGACTGATTCCTGTTGTTGATACACACGGCCCGCTAAGTGCCGGGCCACTACTTTCGTCCCATTTCAGTATCAGTACTCCGTCCACGCACTCCCACGTGATGCGTACACGGGGCAATAGTACCGAACATGAACTCGGCGTGACAACTTCGAGACGTCGCAAGTGTTGTCGACGAGCCACACCATCAGAGATTTAGCAGAACCACAAATAAGCCGTACTGCCGCCCATGAAAAAAGACCAAGGCTGCGTATTCATAGCATGCAATGTGTGACGTCAGTCACAGAATGCGAATACTGACGGCGTGAACAATGTGTGGATTGGTAGCTGTTGAGAAAACGAGGCCGCGTTCGTCAGCCCTGTACAGCACCGATCGGGAGCGACAAATGACCTACTTATCAGGCGTAGTGCACCGATGGCCGATGCTGCGGACCGCAGCTGGAATTATCCTAACATTTTTACTGGCGGTGCCATTGGCGTGGGCCGTTTCGGATTTCCTTGTTTACGAGTTGATCGGCCGCTGAAGAGCGATTTGAGTTCCGATTTGGACCCGGCCGGCGCGGTCGAAAGAGCGCCATGGACCGTTTTCGACCGCGCGTGAGATGGACCGTCAGTCCGAAGACTGGGATAAGCGGACCTAACGTGGGCATCACCGAAACGATGCTAATGATGCTGTGGACGGCTCCTCCACGCGGCACGTGAGTACCATGGATGTGGGTGCTGTTAAAGCTCCCACGATTCGGAGGAGCTACCCTTGCAAGCGGTCACGACAGTCGGTCTCGACATTGCCAAGTCGGTATTTCAGGTCCACGGCGTCGATGCTGGCGGCCAAGTGGTCATTCGCCGACAGTTGAAGCGTCGCCACGTCCTGACTTTTTTCCAGAAGCTGCCAGCATGCCTAGTCGGCATGGAAGCCTGCGAGCGATCGTTATCTGCGTAGCCTAGTCACGACCGGTGCGTTGGCGGTGATCCGCTATGCCAAAATCCAGGGCACCAGGCCACCTACCTTGGCTCACCGCGTTGCTGGCGCGCCGACCCACGAAGGTCGCGGCCATCGCGCTCGCTAACAAGATCGCGAGAATGGCGTGGGCGATCATGGCCAGGGGCGAACGTTACAAGGAACCCGCCGCACTCGCGGCGTGAACGAGATCACTCCGGGCACCCGGCGTGATGTGAAGGTTGGGAGGGCGAACAGCACGTAATACAGAGGCGGTCGATCCGGTGATCAGGACAACCCACAAGAGCCAGAGCATCTCGAATGCGTCCTATCGTCCGGGACCTGATCCGCGCAGGGCACTACGGCCAGCGGTCATGTGAACCGCACCTAAAGGCCAAACACATGGCTGCACCGATCAATGCTGCACTCGTGAAGAAAGTTCTTGCCAACCCGGAGCCGTCCACACATGACCCAAGACCCAAAGCTTCACGCCGGCCCAAATAATGGCATAGAATGACGCGCCAACTAGATTGACCACACGCGTTTCCAGCCAATTTTTATTATCTGTGTTGCATGTGAGCAACACTCCTGGTTCGCCGTACCGGGTAGAATGATCCCAGCGAACGATTCAGGAGAGCACCCATGAAGCGGCTATTTATCACCGCGATGTTGTCAATTGCTGCTGCAGGCACTGCATTCGCAGCCGATCTCCCCCAGCCCATGCCCGCACCTCAGGTACCGGCTGCCTACATCCCAACGGTCGCCCCGGTCTACAACTGGGGCGGCATATATGTCGGCATCAACGGCGGCTGGGGCTGGGGACAAACCAGTTGGACGGTGGGGCCGGCCGGTGGATTCCCCGCGCTTACGGGTTCAACCAGTGACACCGGCGGCCTGGTTGGCGGTACTGTTGGAGCCAATTTCCAGACTGGAGAATTCGTATTCGGGGTGGAAGGCGATTGGGACTATTCTGCCATCAACACTGGCACTACTGGTGCCGTCTGCAGCACGTTCGGTACTTGCCAAACTG
>JBAQAB010000051.1:0-12110 GCA_049285535.1 Xanthobacteraceae bacterium | reverse complement strand
AATAGCATCAGGAACCGGGCCGGCGCAGGTGGCGCCGGCCGCGACCCCTTAAATCTATGCTCGGCATCCTCGCTTCGATCATCGACGGCGTGCTGGTCGGCTTGGTCTACGGCCTCGCCGCCATGGGCCTGACGCTGATTTGGGGCGTCATGGACGTCATCAATCTCACCCATGGCGCCATGATCGTTGCCGGCATGATGGCGCTTTACCTGCTCGCCAACGCACTCGGCATCTCGCCTTATCTGACCTTGCCGCCGATCCTCGTTGGCGGCTTTTTCGTCGGCGTGGCGCTCTATTGGGTCGCCATTCACCGCATGGTCGGCCGGCCGCCGCTGATGAGTCTGTTATCGACCTTCGCCGTCAATCTGATCCTGATCGGCATCGGCACCGCGGTGTGGGGCACCGCGCTGTTCAATGTCGAGGTGTCGCTGCCCGGCATCACCGTCGGCCGTTACACGTTTCCCGGCGCGCATATTCTTGCCGCCGTGCTGGCGGCGGTGATCGCCGCGCTGCTTTATCTGTTCCTGCACTACACCCGCACCGGCAAGGCGATGCGCGCGGTCGCCAATAACCGCGAGGCCGCAGAGCTGGTCGGCATTCCGACGACGCGGCTCCTCGCCATCTCGGTCGGCGTGGGTGTCGCGCTCGCCGGCGTGTCGGGCATGCTGATCGCAACGCTGTTTCCCTTCACCATCCTTTCCGGCGACGGCTATCAGCTCAAGGGTTTCATCGTCACCGTGCTCGGCGGCTTCGGCAATCCGGTCGGCGCCTTGCTCGGCGGCGTCGCGCTCGGCCTGCTCGAAGGCCTGGTGACGCCGTTCGTGCCGGTGAGCTGGACGCTGGTGATCGAATTCGCGCTGTTCGTCCTGGTGCTGATCGCGTTTCCCGGCGGCATATTCGCGTCGCGGCGCGGAGCGCTCTAGATGCTGCGGCGGCCGTTCTTCTGGATTATTGCGCTCGTCATCGCCGTGTTCGCGGCGGCGCCCGCGATCGGCAACAATGTCGAGCTGCGCGAAAGCCTGGCGCTCGCTTGCGTCTACATCACGCTCGCCTCAAATCTCAATCTGATGCTGGGCTATGCCGGCTACATCAATTTCGGCTCAATCGTCTTCTTCGGCCTCGGCGGCTATATCTGCATCTGGCTGGTCAGCGCCTATTCATGGTCGCTTGCCGCGAGCCTGATTGCCGCCGGTGCCGGCGTCGCGGTGCTGTCGTTCCTGTTCGGCGTTGGCATCTTGCGGCTGCGCGGTCCGTTTTTCGCGCTCTCCACCATCGGCATCGTCGAGGGCGTGCAGGCTTTTGCCGAGAATTTCACGCCGTGGGGCGGCTCCTCCGGCATCTATATCTCGCCGCAGGTGTTCCTACCGCTCGGCGGCTCGGCACAGGCGCTGTGGGTGATCTATTTCCTGTTCGTCGCCGTGATGGGCGCCTCGCTCTATCTGAGCTATGCGATCAAGACCTCGAAATTCGGTTTGGGGCTTCTGGCCATCGGCCAGAACGAGGACGCCGCCGCCATCCTCGGCGTGCCGACGCCGCGTTACAAAGCCCTCGTCTACAGCGCCTCGGCGTTTTTGCCCGCCATCGCCGGCGGGCTTTATTTTTTCAAGGGCGCCTTCATCCAGCCCTCGGACGCCTTCGATCTGACACTGTCGACCGAGGCGATCGTCATCTGCATGCTGGGCGGGCAGGGCACGGTGACCGGCGTGGCGCTCGGCGCCTATCTCTACGAGGAGCTGCGCGGCTATCTCCTCACCTCGTCGACATTCTCGAATTTCCAGCTGGTAATCGCCGGCGTGCTGCTCCTCCTCATCGTGCTGTTCTTTCCGTCCGGGCTGATGGGCTTCATCTATAGCCGGTTCCCTCGGTTGAAGCGGGTGCTGGAATGACGGCGCTGCTCGAGCTCGACCGCGTCAGCAAGCGCTTCGGCGGCCTGCAAGCCGTGGGCAATTTGAGCTTCGTCATCCAGCCGGGCGAAATCCTCGGCCTGATCGGGCCGAACGGTGCCGGCAAATCGACGCTGTTCAATCTGATCAACGGCGTGTTCGCGCCGAACACCGGCAAGATCGTGTTCAATGGCATCGACATCACCGGCGAAAAACCCTTCGTCGTCGCCCGCCACGGGCTCGCCCGCACCCACCAGATCGTTCAGCCGCTCACCAATATGACGGTGCTGGAAAACTGCACGGTCGGCGCCTGCTTCGGCCGCGAGAATCTGCCGCTGCACCGCGCCCGTGAGGTGGCGCGCGAGGCGGTGCACGTCACCGGCCTCGACGACCGCATCGACATGCTGGCGCTGCATCTGACCATCGCCGGTAAAAAGCGGCTCGAACTCGCCCGCGCGCTCGCCGCGCAGCCGAAACTGTTGCTGCTCGACGAGGTGTTGGCCGGGCTCAATCCCACCGAGGTCGAGCACATGATCGGCGTCATCCGCCGCATCCGGGATTCCGGCGTCACCATCCTGATCATCGAGCATCTGATGCAGGCGATCATGAGCCTGTCCGACCGCGTCGTCGTGCTCAATTACGGCCAGAAGCTCGCCGAAGGCCTGCCGGGCGAGGTCGCGCAAAATCCGCAAGTCATCGAGGCCTATCTCGGCGATCCGAAGCTCGCCGAGCAACTGCACGGAGGCGCGGCCAATGGCTGATGCCGCCAATCCGAATGTTGCCGCTTCCGCCGCCTCGCAGGCCGAGCCGTTGTTGACGGTCGAGAACCTCGAAGCCGGTTACGGCGAGGTGCAGGTGCTGTGGGGGGTGTCGCTACGGGCCAGGCGCGGCGCGCTCACGGCCATCGTCGGCGCCAATGGCGCCGGCAAGACCACGACCTTGCGCGCGGTCGCAGGCTCGATCGCGCCGTGGCGCGGCAAGGTCACGTTCGAAGGCGAGGACGTCACGCATCTGCCGAGCCACGCCAAGGCGGCGCGCGGTTTTGCCTTGGTGCCTGAAGGCCGGCAATTGTTCTCCTCCATGAGCGTCGCCGAAAATCTGGAAATGGGCGCGTTCTCCAAACGCGCGGCGAGCAAATATGCCGACCGGCTCGACAAGGTCTTTACGCTGTTCCCCCGGCTCGCCGAGCGCCAGCGCCAGCAGGCCGGCACGCTGTCGGGCGGCGAGCAGCAGATGGTGGCGATCGCGCGCGGGCTGATGTCCGATCCCGAAATTCTCATCATCGACGAGCTGTCGCTCGGACTTGCTCCGGTCGTCGTCTATCAGCTCTTGGCCACCCTCAAGCAATTGAAGGAAGCCGGGCTGACCATTCTGCTCGTCGAGCAGAACGTGCATCTCGCGCTGGCGCTGTCTGACTACGCCTACGTCGTCGCCGAAGGCCGCATCTTCATGGAGGGCCTGCCGAAGGAGCTGGCGGCGAAGCCGGAGATCAGGCGGGCGTATTTGGGGTTGTGACCTTCTGCGGCAGCCGCGACAGGCAGCCAATGGCCCAAAACGGCCAGAGTGACTTAAGGTTTATGTTGGCCGCGATCCTTGTTCGATCGGGGGATTAAAGCCGCCGCCGCGGCTCCGCTCAGAGCCATGACGGCGGCCATTACCATCACCCATCTTATGCTTTCCGCAAGCGATCGCCTCAGGATCAGCGCGGCTGCTGCGCGATCGTCGCCTTGAAGACCTTCCAGCGACGGCTCGATCACCAATTGTCCGTGCGCCGCCGCGATCGCGTTTTTCACGGCTGCGGAAAGAGCTTGGCTCTGCAACTGGCCATCGAGCAAACGATTGAGAATTAAAATCGCAACGGCGCCGAAGGCGGCGACGGCGAGAAGATTTGCCACGGACGCAACCGCATTATTGATGCCCGAGGCGACGCCGGTCTGACGCGCCGGCACCGCATCGATTACCGCGGTCGTCAGCGGGGCGACGCTGATCACCATGCCGAGACCCAGGATGGTAATGGCGACGAGAAATTGCCAATACGCTCCGTGCGGGACGATAACCCCCAACAGTGCAATGCCGAATGCCGCGATGGACGGTCCGACGATCAGAGGCAATCGCGCGCCGTAGCGATCGAGCAATCCACCGGCCCAGCGCGAGAGCGCGATCATCAGGATTGTAAACGGCAAGAACGCCGCGCCGGCGAGCGCCGCCGGATAACCATGCACCTGGATCAGGGCAAACGGCAGAAAGAACCATAGGCCGCCTAACGCCGCATAAAGCAGCAGCGTCAATAGATTTACGGCACTGAATGTGCGCGATTGGAATAAGCCGAGCGGCAACATCGGCGCGGCGCTGGCGCGCTCCACAAACAGGAACGCGGCAAGCAGCACGGCGCCCCCAAGCAGTGACGCGAGCACGATGGGATCCCGCCACCCGGAACTCGGCAATGCAATCAGCCCATAGGCAACGCCGCCCAATCCGGCCAGCACAAGGATAGTGCCGCGCCAGTCGAGACCGGGCTTTGCTTCCGGATCGCGGCTTTCCGGCACATGACGGTATGCGATCCAAATCGTCGGCAGCGCGAGCAGCGGATTAATGAGAAAAATCCAGCGCCAGCTGAAATGGTCGACGATCCATCCGCCGAGCATCGGTGCCATCGCGGATGCGACCGCGGACGAGCCGGCCCACGTGCCGATTGCCTTGCCGCGTTCGGCTTCGTCGAAAGCCGCACCGATGATCGCCAGAGAACACGGAATGAGCAGCGCGGCGCCGGCGCCCTGAACGGCGCGCGCCGTAATCAATTGCGCGAAGGTGGGAGCCATGCCGCACCAGGCGGATGCCACGGCAAAGATGCCGATGCCGATCATGAAAAATCGCCGCCGGCCAAACCGGTCGCCGGCTGCGCCGCCGACCAGGAGAAGCGCCGACAGGCTGAGCGTGTAGGCATTGACCAGCCACTGAATCACGACGGCGGAGGCCGCAAGGTCGGTCGCGATGGCCGGCGAAGCGACGTTGACGACGGATTCGTCGATATACGTGATCGACGACGCCAGCACCGCTGCAAGCAGGACCCAAGGCTTGGCACCGGCCGGACAGCTCGCCGCCGGGGTTGATTTGATAATTCCCTCTTCGCAGGGCCTGGATCTTATGGATGGCATCGGGGCTCGGTCCTCAAGGCTGCGGATGGAGAATTTATTGGACGCGGCTCGAATCGTCGCGCCGAGCCCAAAAGCAAAATCCCTTGCGCATCGTCCGGTGGACCAAGCTTAGCCGGCACTGTGACCTAGGTCACCGCTAACACCATTGCGTTCATGCCAAAGTAGCTTTGTCCGAACTTGAGTGCGGCGACGTCTCGGATTTAGTCGCCAACGGGTGGAATGCTCACATGAAATGGACATCGCTCGAAGACTGACTCGATGGGAGATAGAGGCCCCAACCCGGGGAATGCAAGAAGACCGCCTTACAGCCGCCGTTGTCCATGGCGATAAGGCACCTACCAGAGTCGATCCACTAGAGCCGCTGCCCAGACCTCCGCGGGAAAGGGATTCGCCATGCTCGGTATTCGCTTCCTCTCAATCTTCATGGCCTGCTGTTGCGCCTTCGTCCTCGCGGACTGCCCGCCGCTTTTCGCCGCGGCAGTGACCAGCCCCTCGAGCCGCACCGTCGGCAACCCCGCCAACGCCGTGACGCTGAAGGGCTACGTCGAAAAAGCCGGCCAGACCGTCACCATCCAGGCGGTCGATCAGAACACCGGCGAGCTCGTCACTCTCGGTACGACCAAGGCGGCGATGTCCGGCACTGCGCACACGACGCCGTCCGGCACACACTACACGGCCTATCCGTGGAGCTTCCCCGCCAGCGTGCTTGCCCTCAAATACTGGGCGCCGCAAAAAATCGTTGCCGACTTGGCGACGAGCCAAGGACATCTTGAGCTGTTCGCCACCGCCAGCGGCCAAAACCTCGACACCTTCAGCGCGGCGGCGAGCGCCTCCGCGCAAGCCTCCGGCCAAGATCCGCAGACCGCCGCGGCGAATTTCTCCGACGGCAAATCCAGCGTGCTGTTCGATCCGAATGGGGTCGGCAGCGGCCCCGAGGGTCCGTGGGTGACGGTGGCGGGCATGATCTCGGACTCGCACTCGCCTTATTATTCTCCGGTTGCCTGGAGCATCGGCAGCTACACCGTCGAAAACGGCACGAAGATCTACGCGCTGGTCTGCTCGCCGACCGAGGGCGGCCCCTATCCCGTGGTCGTCTTCAACCACGGCGGCACCGGCAGCGGCGACGGCGGCAATCTCAACGGCGTCGTCACCGCGCAAGGCTGGACCGTCCTGCCCGTTCTGCTCGGCGCCAACGGCCAACCCGTCATCGGGCCCGACGGTCTACCAACCCCGATTCCCGACAGCCTCGGCCAGTGTCTCGACTGGGCCAAGCGCGGCTGGGTGTTCGCGACCTCGGCCTATCGCGGCGAAGGCGTCACCATCACGTCGGCGAGCTCGCAGTTTTCGCCTCCGGCAACGCCATGGATGTCCGACGGCAAGGTTGAGTTCTGCATGGGCGAAGTGACCGACGTGATGGCGCTGACCGATCTTCTCGTCAATCACACCGGCTCCATTCTGCTGGGCAACACCAGCGAGAAGGTCAAGATCAACGTCAACGGCCAGGTCTTGATGTATGGCTACTCGCACGGCGGCTGCATCACCCACCGCGCCGTCGAGCAGGGCGCGCCGGTCAATGCCTTCTCGGTGATCGAAGGCTTCACCGACTTTCCGCTGAACTATTTGAACTGGACGAGTAACGGCCAGACCCAACAGAACGCCGCCATAGCGGCGGGCGCTTGGCAGCCTGGCGTTGCGACGTCGGTCTATCTGCCCGACGCGGCGCATGTGATGGGCTACAACTGGCGCTCCGCCCACTATTTCGCGTCGCGCGGCGATTTAAGCATCCAGAAATTCAAGACCATGCCGATCCTGATCCTGCAGGGCGACATCGATACCGCCAACCCGGTGTTCCTCGACGAACCGGCCGAGATCGCCGCCGACATCGGCGCGACCAGCATCTTCGTCGGGCCGAACGGGCTGGCGCCGCCGAGCGGCGAGCCCTGCATCGCCGGCCCGGTGGGAGCGACGATTCCGGCTTCGATGACGGCGCCGAACAAGACATGCCCGATCGCGTTCACGCCGCAGGACACTGGCGATTCATGCGTGACCGGAAGCGTGCCGGTGATCATGTCGCTGTGCAAGGTCGTCCAGATACCGCTGGCGCCGCAGCAGCTGCATTATCTCGTCGTCTACCACAATATGAACCACACCAACGGCGGGCTCGCCTTCAAGGAAACCTTCAACCGCTTCGCCGAGGAGAATTTTCGCAGGCAGCCCGGCTGCGACGGCCTGCAGCTTAATTGCAATTCGGACTGAGGCGCCCGCCAAGCCCGCATGAGATGCGGTGCGCGCACGATTGGGTGAACGGCGCTTCGCTTGGGGCTGCCTCCAGGCCCTGTCGCGCTCAGCTTCACCCTCAATAGCGCGGCGCAACGGCAGAACTCGGCGCTGACAACGCCGCCGCCGAGTTGCACATCACCTCGAGCTGACCGCGATCGCCAAATTCGACGGCGAGTTCAACCCAGGCGTGCAGACCTACGGCGGCACAGGAACATTCGGTGGTGAGCAGCACAATGCTTGGGTGAGGTCGACTGCATCCACCAGCGTGTCTTTCCAGTCACGGACGTAGCTATTCCCGGCATTTTCCGCCAGAAGCACATTATCTCTCATTATCTCTCATTGCGCATGTTGAAATGAAATGGGAATTAGGCCAGGGGGTTGATACGTGGGGTGAGCAGGAATGCGGGGACAGGCCAATAGCCCGCTCCGACGAGCCGGTCTTTTGTCGTCGATCTCCGGGCTTGCTCTGCTGACAGGGGGCGGAACGCCCTCGGCCTTTGCGGCCTGCACGCCGGTCACCGCGAATTATAGCAATACCGCCGCCGTCACCGGCCTTTGTGTCACCGCGACGAGTTTTACCGGCAACATCGACAATTCCGGAACGATCAGCCCCTCCGGCATAAAATTCACCAATGGCACGATGTCGGGACAAATCTCCAGCACCGGCACGATCGCGGGCGGCATCTCGCTCGACTCCGCGAGCAGGATCACCGCGTCCACTCCAACCCCTACCGCCATCGCGATCACCGGCTCGACCTTCTCCGGCGGCATTGCCAATTCCGGGACGATCTCGGCGGCCGCCGATGGCATCTCTATCGCCACCGTCAGCAGCTTCTCGGGCAATATTTCCAATGGCGGCAGGATCAACGCCAAAACGGCCATCGACATTGTCGACAGCACGATCGGCGGCTCGATCATCGATACGGGCACCATCCTGGCCTCAAGCCACGGCATCCTGATCGACAGCGCGAGCAGGATCAACGGCGGCACGACCGGGATCTTCATCCGCGCTCAGACCTTCACCGGCGGCATTTCCAATGCCGGCACGATCGGTGCGTATCAGTTCGGCATCCTGGGTCTTGAACTCAGCACCTTTTCCGGCGGGATTTCCAATTCCGGCAGGATCTCGAGGGGCCTCAGCGGCATCTGGTTTGATTATGCCAACACCATTTCGGGCGGCATCAACAATTCCGGCATCATCTCGGGGGGAGGCGCCGGCATCACGCTCCAGTTTATCAACACCTTCATGGGCGGCATCAGCAATTCCGGCACGATCTCGGGGGATTTTGGGGCATCGTATTCGTGGGCGTCACCACCTTCTCGGGCGGCATCAGCAACGGCGGCAAGATCGTCGTGGCGACCTCAGCCGGCATCTCTGTCGATGGCCTCAACTTCTCCGGCGGCATCAGCAATTCCGGTACGATCTCGGGGGGTGATGTTGGCATCTTCGTCAATGGCGTCGAACGCACTTTCTCCGGCGGCATCAGCAATTCCGGCACGATCTCGGGAGCCTATATTGGCATCCTCGTCAATGGCGTCGAAAGCAGCTTCTCCGGCGGCATTAGCAATTCCGGCATGATCTCGGAGGGTTATTCCGGCATCTCTGTCTCTGGCATCAGCAACTTCTCCGGCGGGATCAGCAATTCCGGTACGATCTCGGCCGGCGGCGGCGGCATCTATGTCGGCACTGTCACGACCTTCTCGGGCAATATCAGCAATTCCGGTACGATCACCGCCAGGACGGGCATCGACATTGTCGGCAGCACGATCACAGGGGCGATCGCCGATACGGGCACCATCCTGGCCACGAGCTACGGCATCCTGATCGACAGCGCCAGCAAGATCAAAGCGACCGGTACCGCCATATCGATCACCGGCCCGACCTTTACGGGCGGCATCAGCAATGCCGGCACGATCTCGGCCGCGGCCAACTACGGCATCTATGTCGCCGGCTGCGGCGACGCTGACCGCCGGCGCCGACAACGCCAGCACCACCTATGCGGGCTCGATCTCCGGCAACGGCGGCTTCGATAAGGCCGGGGGCGGCACGCTCACGCTCACCGGCAATAGCGGCTATACCGGGCCGACCAACATCGACGACGGCACCCTGGACGTGAACGGCGCGATCACCAGTTCATCCGCCGTCAACGTCAACGCCGGCGCCACTTTGACCGGTGACGGCACGGTCGATCCAAATACCGTGACGATTGCCAGCGGCGCTACTTTTGCGCCCGGCACGCCGGACGTGCCCGGCACCTCGATGACCATCGCGGGTAATCTCGCGTTCGAGTCGGGCGCGCTCTATGTCATCTATCTCAATTAGTCGGCGGCAAGCTTCGCCAATGTCACCGGCACAACGAGCCTCGGCGGCGCCACGGTGCAGCTTGCGCTGCATATCGGCGATTACGCCCCGGCGACCGTTGCCATCCTGACCTCGACCGGCACGTTGAGCGGCACCTTCAATCCGACCATCACCTATACGGGCGCGTTCCACCTCAGCGGCGCGACGCTGTCCTATGACACGCTCGGTCCCAACCAAGTCGATCTGTCGTACCAGCAGACATACGTCACATTGCAGGTGCCGTCGAACGCGACGGACAATCAGCAACAGGTCGGCAACGCCATCAACAATTACATTCTTGCCGGCAACACGCCGCCAGTGGCATTTCAGAACCTCAGCGGCCTGTCCGGGCCAAGTCTGCTCAATACGCTGACGCAATTGGACGGCGAGGCCGCGACCGGCGCCCAGAAGGCGTCGTTCCAGTTGATGAACGACTTTCTCGATCTGATGCTCGATCCGACCGCGGGCGGCGGCGGCAATATCAGCGGCGGCGGCGCCAACGGCTTTGCGCCCGAACAGGATATGAGTCTGCCGTCGGACGTGGCGCTGGCTTATGCCAAGGCGCTGAAGCAGCCCGCCTCCCAACCTTCCCGCGCAAGCGTGGCAGGAAATACTTTCGATCAGCGCTGGGGCGCTTGGGGTTCAGCCTTCGGCGGCGCCAGCCATACCGACGGGGACGCGGTGACGGGAAGCAACGATGTCACTGCGAGCGACTATGGCTTTGCCGCCGGCATGGATTATCACGTGACGCCGGATACGGTGTATGGTTTTGGGGTCGCCGGCGGCGGCACCAATTGGAATCTGGCGCAAGGACTCGGCAATGGCAGGAGCGATGCCTTCCAGGCCGGGGTCTATGCCAAGACCCATGCCGGGCCGTTCTATTTGTCCGGCGCGCTCGCTTTCGCCAATCACTGGTTCACGACAACACGCACCGCCGCGTTCGGCGATCAGCTCCAGGCCAATTTTACCGGCCAGAGTTACGCCGTGCGCGGCGAAGCCGGCTACCGCTTTTCCGTGCCGAATATCGGCACCCAAAAAACCGGTATGATCGTTGGCGTGACGCCTTACGCCGCGCTGCAAGTGCAGGACTTCCACACTCCGAGCTACAGCGAAACCGATCTCACCGGCGGTGGCTTCGGACTGTCTTACGCATCGATGAATGCGACGGATACCAGAAGCGAGCTCGGCGCGCGCTTTGACAATCTGCAAGTCGTCTATGGCGTGTCGCTCGTTTTGCGCGGACGGCTCGCTTGGGCGCATGATTGGATGAGCGGCGCTTCGCTGGGCGCAGCGTTCCAGGCGCTGCCGGGATCGGCGTTCACCGTCAGCGGCGCGGCGCAACCGCGAAACTCGGCGCTGACCACCGCCGCCGCCGAACTACACATGACGTCGAACTGGACCGCGATAGCCAAATTCGACGGCGAGTTCGCCTCCGGCGCGCAGACCTATGGCGGCACAGGCACACTCAAATAATCCTGGTGAGCAAGCCAGCTCCGCGCCATTGCGATGTCGCACTTTGCGTGCGTCAGGTATCTAGTTGTGGCAACGGATGGTGACTAGAGCAGGTCTATACTGCGGCCGGCGCGGACAGAACTCGGCGCGGTCGTTTCCTCATACCGCATCGGATCGACCAATCCGGCCCCGGTAAAGGCGCGGCGCCGCGCGCGGCAGGCGCTGCATTGCCCGCAATGGAGGTCGCCGGCGCGAAGACAGCTCCAGGTCAGGTCATAGGGCACGCTTATGGCCGCGCCGAGCTTGAACACCTCGGTCTTGGTCATGGCAAGGAACGGCGCGATGATTTTCGGTGCAACGTTACGATCGATCGCGGCCAAATATTCCAGGCGATCCATGGCTGGCCGCGCATAACCTTCGTTCTCTTCCGCATCGTCGCGATGATAGCCGACATAGATGGTGCTCGCTTGCGCTCTGATCGCGCACAGCATTATCAGCGACAGCGCGATCGCAGTGCCGAACGGCACGATCGAATTTTCGGAAGGCGTCATCAGGCGGTCGCTCTGCAGCGTGTGCAGCAGCGCGGGGATGTCGACGATCTCAAGCCAGCTGCCGATCCGGCCGGCGATCTGTTTGGCGGCCTCGCTCTCCTTTTTGTCCGCCGGATGACCGCTGCGCGGATAGATCGCGTGCGGCGGCTTCCCGGCCGCCAGTTCGCGCGCCACATAGCCGGCCAGCGTCGCGGAATCGGGTCCGCCCGAGAGCATCAGCAGCACATTTACGGGTTCGGCCATGGCGCCCAGCGAAGCGGATAATCCCGTCATTCGCAACATTCTTACCGGGTACGGTCGTCCTTCATTCGACGACGGTGCTTGACATATGTCTCCGTTACAGTTACATGCAGCGAATCATCTCGCCCTAAAGGGACGCCGTCCGGGTGATGCCGGGCGGCAGGGGCGAGGGCGGTGCCCGCGGGCGAGGCCTCATCAGCTTGGCTCC
>JBAQAB010000050.1:0-15479 GCA_049285535.1 Xanthobacteraceae bacterium | reverse complement strand
AAGGAATGCCGCCAGCAACAGCATCAGGCGCGAGGCTTGAGCATTCAGTTTCGCGTTCATCGGTCTAGTCCAGTCAGCCGAAACACGCCGAAAACCCGACGCGAATGGTCTCGAAAAAAACCGTCGTTCCGTAATGCGCCCAGAGTAAGACGGTGCCCATCAGAGCCAGCGCGACGACAGCGACGGTCGCGAGCACCGGCACAGTGACATGAGAGCGGGCAACGATATCGGGCATGGTTGGTGTTCCGTGCCTTAGATAGGCCGGAACCCGACCCCGGACAACGGCATCGCGCGGCAGCCAGACGCCGCACCGAGGCGCCTCGCCTACCAGCTACTGACAGGTGCGGTAGAACGCCGACAACTCCCGCCCGCGCATCGTAATAAGTTGCGGGGTCAGGCCGCCATGCCGGTTGATCCACGACCGGATTTCCTGCGGATAGAGCTGCATCACCAAGCGGCTGCCACGGCGCGTCGGCACCAGGGAGCGCGACACGTCGTCGTAGTATGACGCCGCATGGAAGCCCAGCACGGCGCGCTGGGTGACGCAGACGCGATTTCGCGGGATAATGCCGGTCAATAGCGTGCAGGCCGAAAGGCAGGGCCCGTCGATAACCACGTGCTGCCCGGAAGCACGCATCTCATGGAACTTTTGGATATAAGAAGAAACCTCTCCGCCCGGATCGCTGACGATACGAACATCCGCAGACGCCGCACATGTCATCAGGACCGACGCCAGCGCGCCGGCCAAAACTGCCTGCCATTTCATGGAGTCCCTCTCCCGCTCAACCAACCGTGATATCTCCCGGCATTGTGGCAAGAGTTCGGGGATTCCCCGTCTTTCCGCTGAAATGATTGCCCCGGCGGGCACACATACGATCAGGAAAAGGAGTGCTATAAGGAGGCAGGAACCTCAAGGAACCGGCAAAAACGTTCTAACTGTTTGGCAAAACACTGCGAAAAGAGTGCTCACACATGGAAACGTCAGTCGCGCGCAAAGCTTCTCCTCAGACCAATGCTCCCGATTTCGCCACGGCTTATTACCTGCTCGAAGGTTTGAACGAGATCGGCATCGATTACCTGTTTTGTAATTTTGGAACCGATCACGCGCCGATCATCGATGAGATGGCGCATCGGAAGAAACGCGGCGACGCGATGCCCAGCGTCGTGCGTTGCCCGCACGAGAACACCGCCGCCCACATGGCGGCCGGCTATGCGCTCGTCACCGGGCGCGGCCAAGGCGTGCTGGTCCATGTCGACGTCGGCACCGCCAATACCGCGAATGGCATGCACAATTTGTTCCGCAGCCGCCTCCCGGTCCTGCTGATGGCTGGCAAGGCGCCTTACACGGCCAACGACGAACTCGTCGGCTCGCGGGATACCTATGTGCATTTCATTCAAGAGCCGTTCGACCAGGCGAGCCTGGTGCGGCCCTATCTGAAATGGGAATGGACGCTGCCGTCCGGCGTGGTCGTCAAGGAGGCGCTGCGGCGGGCTTCTTCCATTATGCAGAGCGAACCGCGCGGCCCGGTTTATCTGATGATGCAGCGCGAGACGCTGACGCAGCATTGGAAGGCGGACGAGATCCGGCGCTATACGGCCGATCAATTTGCGGCGACATCGGGCGGCAGCGCCGATCCCAAGCTGGTCGCCGCGCTCGCCGACAGGCTGCTGACGGCGCAGAATCCGATCCTCATCACCGGCTATGCCGGTCGCCATGCGCATGGGTCGCGTGCGATCGACGAACTCGCGCAATTCGCCGGTATCGCCGTCTACGAAGCGAACATGACCAACAATATTTCGCATGATAGCCCGTGCTTCGTCGGCTTCTCGCCCGACAAGGCGATCCCGGAGGCCGACGTGGGGCTGCTCGTCGACGTCGACGTGCCGTGGTTCCCAAGCGCCGTGCATGCCGACGACAAGACGTTCTGGGCGCATATCGACATCGATATTCTCAAGCCCGGCTCGCCGATGTGGACCTTCCCGGGCAATATCCGCATGCAGGGCGACAGCGGGCACATCCTCGACCAGGTGCTGGCGGAGCTGAAAGCGAAGGCGACGCCGCAGTTCAAGCAGGCGGTGGCGGCGCGGATGACGCGCATCAAGGCCGCCCGCGACGAACGCATCGCGCGCACCGCCAAGCTCGCGGCGGACAAGGGCAAGTCCGGCGCGATCAATCCGCATTATCTCATGGCAGAACTCGGCAAGCTCCTCGACGACGAAGACATGATCTTCAACGAGGGCGTGACCAATGCCGCGGCGGTGCTCATGCAGATCCCGCGACGCGTGCCGAATACCACGGTACGCGCCGGCGGCGGCGGGCTGGGATGGTCCGGCGGCACGGCGCTCGGCGCCAAGCTTGCCGCACCCGACCGCCTTGCGGTGCAGATCTGCGGCGACGGCGGCTTTTATTTCGGCAACCCGCCCTCGGTCTTTGCGGTCTCACAGCAATACAAGCTGCCGATTTTGTCCATCGTCATGGACAACACCGGCTGGAACGCGGTGAAGCAATCGACGCTGCGCGTATTCCCTGAAGGCGAGGCCAAATCCGTCAATTCCTTCGAGGCGGAGCTCGCGCCGAACGTCCACTTCGCCAAAATCGGCGAGGCGTTCGGCGCCCATTCCGAGGAAGTCAGCGATCCTGCGGAGGTGCCCGCCGCGCTGGCGCGTTGCGTCAAGGAAGTCCGCGGCGGCCGCACGGCGCTCCTGCACGCTCGGGTGACGAAGCTCTGAGAGCGTTCGGCGTCCTTGCAATGAACAACTACTCATTCCCGCCAAGGCGGGAATGAGTAGTGAATAGCGTAATGCTCGACTTATGGACTGGCGTGATTGATGAACTTTTCCGGCGGCCGTTCGCCCCATTGCGACCGCAGCGCCTCATCGGCCGGTATGAGATGGGAGCCGTTGGCGAGGTTGAGGCGATCGCTGTCGGCCCAATGCTCATGGACGCGGCCCCAGGGATCGGCCCAATAATCGTAGACTTGGCTGCCAAGGACGTGGCGGCCGATGCCCCACATGTGCTCGTAGGTGCCGAACGATTTGAGATAGTCGTGGCCCATGCACACGTCGTCGATGTCGGGCACCTCGAATGAAAGATGATTCAATCCGGTCTTTTCGTGCCGCAGGCAGAAAAACACGTGATGGTCGACGTAGTCGTCGCCGCGGTCGCAACGATTGAACGACCCGATCAGATTGTCCTGGTTCTCGACATAGACGTCGTCGGAGCAGATCATTCCCAGCGTATCGCGAAACCAGTCGACCGTTTCGCGGAAGCGCGGCGTCATCAGCACGCCGTGGCCGACGCGTTTGACATGCGCCGGACCCTTCGGCAGCCGCATCAATTCGCCGGCGCGTGCAGTCGGCGCCTCGCCGGTATTGAGCTTTTGCCGCCTGACGGGGATGGAATCGACCGGTGCGATGTCGCAAACGACCTCGATCTGGTAGCCGTTCGGCTCGGTCAGCCGCACGCGCTTGCCGCCGCCCGGTTCGTCGATATTTTCGACTCCCGTGGCGCCCGGCGCCTTGGCCAGCCGCTTTAGGTCGTCTTCGCTGTCGACATAATAGGCAAGACCGACGAACTTCGAGTCGTCGCCTTTCTCGGTGACATGGATGTGGTGACTGGGATCGGTGCCGCGCATGTACAGCGCAGTGTTGGTCCGCTCGGCCCGGCTCATTCCGAACCGGGTCAGAAATTCCTCCATGACGTCGAGATCAGGCGCCCGAAGGCGCCCATAGGCGATGTCGCTCACCTTGACCCAGGACATATCATACTCCCTCGCATGTCGTTTGACGCGGCATCGGTGCCCGCGCGGCTGCGCGAGTGTGCCACGACCGATGCCACACCGGCAATAATCGGTTCAGGCGAGGTAATCGCTCGGCACGGTTGCGTCAGTCTGCTTCGCCCCCATGGCGTTGAACAAGGGCGTCAGCACGATAGCCACGATGAGATTGAGAATCACCGTGTAGAGCGCCGTGTAACCCGGGAATGTGTGCCCGGCGAAGACTAACGGATAGTTCGGAGTCAGCTTCGCCGCCTCGAACATCCAGATCCCCGCGAAAGTTCCCGCGGCCCAACCGACGAGCAATGCCCAATCGTTGAACCAGCGCGTATAGACGCCGAGCATGACCGATGGCAGCGTCTGGATGATGAGGATGCCGCCGAGCAATTGCAGGTAGATGGCAAACTGTGTCGGCACGGCGATGATGATGATGAGTGCGCCCAGTTTCACGATCAGCGACACCCACTTCGCCATTTGCGCTTCCTGCTTGTCGGTCGGGTTCTGATTGATGAACTCGCGATGGATGTTGCGGGTATAGAGATTGGCCGCGGCAATCGACATGATCGCGGCCGGCACCAGCGCGCCGATGCCGACCGCCGCGAAAGCGATACCGACGAACCACGATGGGAAACTGTGCAGGATCAGCGCCGGCACGGCGAAGTTGTTACCGAACTGCTTAAAGCCGCCGGCAAATTCCGGCATGGTGCTCACTCCGGCGGCAATGGCGAAGAAGCCGACCAGGGCCAACAGACCGAGCATGAAGGAATAACCCGGCAGCATCGCCGCGTTGCGGCGGATGGCGTGGCCGCTGGAGGCCGCCAAAATGCCGGTTATGGAATGCGGGTAGAGGAACAGCGCCAGGGCCGATCCGAGCGCGAGCGTGGCATAGACGCCGTAGACGCCGGTCGTGTTCGGTCCGGGAACCGCCAGCAACAATTTCGCCGGAGGTATCGCAGCGAAAATCTTGCCAAATCCGCCCAGCTCGATCGGCACGACGATCACGGCGGCGAAGGCCGTCGCGTAGATCAGAATATCCTTGACGATGGCGATGGACGCCGGTGCCCGCAAGCCGCTCGTATAGGTGAACGCCGCAAGGATGATGAAAGCTAAAATCAGCGGCAGATCGGCGGCGTAGCCGGTTCCCGAGACGCCCATGGCGCCGATCACCACCTGCAAGCCGACAAGCTGCAGCGCAATATACGGCATGGTGGCCACGATGCCGGTGACCGTCACCGCCAGCGCAAGCCAGCGGTTGCCGAAGCGGCCGCGCACGAAATCGGCCGGCGTGATGTAGTTGTGTTTGTGGCAGACGTGCCAGAGCCGCGGAAACACCAGAAACAGGATCGGATAGATCATGATGGTGTACGGCACCGCAAAGAAGGCGATTGCGCCAGCGCCAAAGGCGAGCGCCGGAACGGCAATAAACGTATAGGCCGTGTACAGGTCGCCGCCGACCAGGAACCAGGTCACGACGGTGCCGAACCGCCGGCCACCAAGCCCCCATTCATGCAGCTGATCAAGATCGCCTTTGCGCCATTGCGCGGCGGCAAAGCCGAGCCACGTAATGAATCCGAACAGCACCACGAAAACGATGAGAGCGGTCCAGTTTATGTCCTGCACGGCGTGCCTCCCCAGGCTTGGCTTTTTGTTGCCGATTGGCTCGCGCTAGCGCGCGGGCATCGCGCGACCCTTAAGCGCTAAGCTTCGGTCGCGAAGTAAACGATCGCGGTCAGAACGGCGCCGATCACGACCCAGAGCATCTGGTACCAGTAGAAGAACGGTATGCCGGCCCAGGACGGCTCGACGGTGTTGTAAAAGGCCGGCCACAGCACCGCGACGAACTGAAGGACAAAGAGCAAGTACCACCAGCTCCAGCCACGCTTTTCCGCTTGTGGATCCATGGTTTTCCTCCCCCAAGACGATCTCATTCGAGATTCTCGGGAGACGATAGCCCGTGCATCACGCCAATCAAGAAAAAAAGTCGCGGGAAGCGAGCAACCCAGTCCGGCGTCGTCTCTTTCGACGCACTGCAATATTCAAGAGTTGGAGCGGGCGATGGGAATCGAACCCACGACATACAGCTTGGGAAGCTGTCGTTCTACCACTGAACTACGCCCGCGCCCTGGACTAGAATAGCGAAGTCCGGCAGCGTGCGGCAAGTGTTGCACTTTTGCGCTGCGTTTGCGGCGCGCCGCGGCGGCCGGATCGTTTTGTCCTGTCCGTACCACGGTCACCTTGCCGAGAATCGAAAGTTACTCCCATGTCAGCGGACGGCATCGAGGTTCTTTCGCCACCTGGCGCCATCAAGGCGACCGGCACCTGGAGTCTCGGTGTGCGCGCCGGCGACTTCGTTTTCATCGCCGGCATGCGCGGCATCGACCCGGCGACGAATCTGCTGGTCGATGGCGCCGAGGCCCGTATCCGCCAGGCATTCCAGAACATGAAGACCATCGTCGAGGCGGCCGGCGGCACGCTGCGCAATACCGTGCGGCTCGTGGTTTATGTTACCGACATGCATCGCTATCGGCCGGTGGTGAATAAAGTTCAGGAGGAGATTTGGGCTGGGTCGCCCTATCCGCCACGCACGATCGTCGAGGTCGCCCGCCTCAGTCAGGATGACATCGCCGAGGTTGAGGGAACGTTCTTCTGCCCGATCAAACCCCGCCTTTGAGAAGCGGGCTTGGCGCGGCTCACGGCGCGGTCACGCCGCGCATACCGCAGCCAGAAGCTTCTCCATCTCGATGGACAGCCGGCTGCCCTCTTGCGACAGCGATTTTGCCGAGGCCAGGATCTGAGTCGAGGCCGCGGTGATGCCGCCGGCGCTGTCACTGACCTCGGCAATATTGGCGGCGACATGAGCCGCACTGCCGGTCGCAGCCTGAACGTTTGTCGCGATCTCGCGGGTGGTCGCTTCTTGCAGTTCGACCGCGTCGGTGATGACGGCTGCGATCTCGGCGATGCGGCCGATGGTGTCGCCGATCTCTTTGATGCTGACGAAGGAATCCTGCGTCGCCGCTTGCACCCCGGCAATCTGCAGGCCGATCTCGCTGGTCGCCTTCGCGGTTTGTGCTGCTAGCGCCTTGACCTCCTGCGCCACGATGGCAAAGCCTTTGCCGGATTCGCCGGCCCGTGCGGCCTCGATCGTTGCGTTAAGCGCGAGCAGGTTCGTCTGCTCGGCAATCGCGGTAATAAGTTTCACCACGTCAGTGATGCGTGCCGCGGCGCGCGTCAACTCGGCGATGCGGCCGTCGGTTTTCTCGGCTTGCGCCACCGCTTCACGCGCGATGCGGGTCGATTCCCGAACCTGACGGCTGATCTCGCCGACCGAAGCGATCAGTTCCTCGGTAGCACGAGAAACCGTATCGACGTTCTCGGCGGCTTGCGCCGATGCGGCAAGCACTTTGCCCGACAAGTCGCGCGTCGCGCCGGCCATCTCGCCAAGCGCCTCGGCGGCAGCTTCGAGTTGGGTGGATGAGGTCGATACCGAGCGTACCACGCTTGCCACCGTCACCTCGAATGTAGTGGCGACGTTATGAACGTCGGCGCGGCGCTGTTCCGCCACGCGGCGCGCCGTTTCCTTTTCGGCAATTTCCAATTGCTCGATGCGGATGAGCTTTTCCTTGAACGTCCGCGCCGCGCGGGCGGTGTCGCCGACCTCGTCGGCGCGTCCAGTATAGGGCACCTCGACGTCTTTATTGCCGTGAGCGATTTCGAGCAGAACCTCGCCGATACGCCGGATCGGCTTGATGATGGCAAGTGCGCCAAACAGCGCGACACCGCCGAGTACGGCGACCACGAACAGGCCGATACCAAGATCGATGCGGCCGACATGTTCGCGTTCGGCGCTGGCTTGCGCTTCGCGTTGCTCGGCCGCGTCGATCAAATCGCCGGTCGTTGTCTCGATCAGAGCGCTCATCGCATTGCCGATTTCGCCGGCGTGCTGGACAATTGCGACGGTGTCGCCGTAATCCTTCGCGGCGACAGCGAGCTTGCCGCTGACGCCGACATAGTCGGTGGCCAGCGCATCGAGCTTTTCAAGCCGTGCTTTGTCGGCCGGGGCGTCGCTGAGCGCGATCGCAGTCTTGATATGCGTCACGGCAGCCGCGGCATCGGCGTGCAGGCGCTCGAGCGCACGGTCGACGTCGCTCGGCGCGATGGCGAGACGCATCTCGCGCAGTTCAAGCCGCATGTCGCCGAGGTCCTTCGCCGCGCGCAACGCCTCGACCGCCGTAAGTTGCTTGCTGTCGGCGAGTTGGCGCAGGCGTGCCGCGGAGCGATCGCCAAACTGCTGCTCGGCAAGCATTCCGGCGACCAGAAGTACGCCAAGCGCCGCCCAGATCGTGAGCTTCGTGCGGATGGACAAATCGAAGCTCGGCATCGTCTCCACCTTACGCCGCAGGAGGATTGAGCCGGTCGGTTAATACGCGGTTAACCTTGCTGGGCGGCGCCCCCAAACACAACCAATACGTGCCATTTGGGGAACGCCGTCACCGTAAATACCAAAATCTTTGCCGAAAACAGCCTCGAACCTCCTGCCCTATTCGCGGCCGAATTGTTTTCGCAATTCGACCTTTGCGCCCTGCAGCGTCTTGCGCCTTGCCCGTGGAAGCTTCTTGCCGGCTCGGTTGATGTAGAAGGTCAGCATCGACAGCGCCGAGCGATACGGATCCGACTTGCGCCGATGGCTGCGCTCCGCCGATCGCTTCAGTGAGGCGGCAATCGCCTGTGGATTTTGTTGGGTGAATACGCCCTGCGCCAAGTCCAAGGCATCACTCTCGCGAGTGACCCGCGCAGACCAACGATGACGTCCTTTAGTGCGCCTTGAAACGCGCCGAGTGGATTTACGCCGCGCCGGTTTTCGCCGGACTGTCTTAGGTGGTGACGGTTTTCGCGCGGACGTTTTGACCATGGCAATACCCGCTCGTTACGCACATTCTCGGCGACAACTAATGAGGATAGGCCCTTGTTCACATTCCCGAGGGAACACGCCTATTCGGCGGCTATGGCGTGGGCCGGTAGCCACCAAATCGGCAAGGCATTTGGTGAGGGCTTCACCTTCGGGATCGAGCAGCGCCGCAGCGCTTGCGCTGGCGATGGCATCGGCGGCCTGTCGTACAGGTATATTGCCGGCGAGCGCCGGACTAATCACCTGCTCCACGATCAGGCGGTAATTGCCGCTGCCGCGCTTGTGGGTGTCGCCATAGCCTTTGATGAGGCGGGCGCATTGCGCGATCTCGATGGCAAGCTCGGCGGAAAGCGGAGCGGCGCGCACGATCAGATTAAGCCACGCTTCGATCTCGCGTTGCTCCTCATGGAAGCGATGAGTTTTACGACGAAACCCCCGCAGCTTGGCGAGCATAAAGAAGCGCAGATATCCGGAAACCGACACGGTATTGACCGCCATGCCCCAATGCAAGCCGCCGAATGCGGAATGACGTTCTGCCAAGCCAAGAAGCGGCCGCGCCAGCCACGGCGGCAACACTGAGCAGAACTCATCGATCCCGGGTTTGAGGAACTCGGTGATCGTGAAAGTCTGCTCCGGCTTGACGCCAAGCTCGCGCGCGATGCGGTCAAAACGCGCCGGATCGATCTTGACCTGCGCTACGCGGATGACATCCTCATATGACATCCGCAAGGCGAGATGCCGCGCCGTCTCGGCGAGAAGCCTTCCGTCGGCCCCGGATTTCGCATCGGCCGCGCGGATTGGCTCGAGACGATCGAAATAAAGCCGCGCATAGGCGAGATCCTGGTAAGCGGCCAGCCGGCGCACGCCTTCGGTTATGAACATGCGCGCAGCGTCGGGCGCATCCGCGATTGCCCGTTCAAGATCGGCAAGTGAAACGGCGGTCGCGCGCTGGCGCTTAAGCGGCTCCGGTCGCCGTTGCGATCCGGCACTCGCCGCGTGGTACCCGGCACGGAACCCGCGCAGATTTGCGGCAACTGCTTTGCAGTCCGCGCGGATCGCCGCCTCGAACGCTTCGGAGGGGATGGGCAGCGCGCCAGCTCCCGCGATCGCACCGAGCATGACCGCATTGATCATGGCGCCGTTGTCGCGCGCGATCGATTCGAGGTCGAGCAGCAGCGCCTTTTGCGAATTCTTCTTAACCGCCGCAACCAGGCGATCTGGATCGTAGCGGCCGTCCGCCATCGCCATCTTCTCGACGACCAGATAGGAGCGGCTGGTCGAGGCAATCGTGGTGGTGCGACCAGGCGTGACAAAGCCGCCGGCAATGGCGCGGCCGGCTTCCATCAGTTCGCTCGCCACCACCAGATCGACGTCGCCGACGCCCGGCGCCAGCGCCAGGATCGGACGCGGGTCGGCGGCGGACCTCGGCGCCGGCACCAGCTCGATGTGGTAGGTGGTCGCGCCGGTGCGCTGCGCGACACCCGGGATCGACGTCGATTGTACGGGGAAATTCTGGCTTGCCGCCGCGGCAACGATCCAGTCGGTAAGCACCCCGCCGCCCTCACCGCCAAGGGCGGCGATCATGATGGTCAATGGACGTCTCTTGTCCTCCGGCGCGCCGATGCGTGCGTCATCTGGCCGAAGGGACGCGCTTTGGGGCGGGGGATTTTTTGGCTGGCCGAGAACTTCGCGCCCCGCCCCAGCCTCTCCATTCTTGGCAGAGGGAGGAGTTTCGCGGGAGCGCCCGAGCCATGCAATCGCAGCGCCGCGCATGCGATTAAGCGTGCGGTCCCACCAGTTCGGGTTGCTGACGACGTCGGCGCGGTAGAACGACGGGCATAGCACCGCGGCGTGGGCGACCTCGCCACACAGCCCGCAGCCAACGCAGCTTTCAATCACCGTCGCCACCGGATCGGACCGCAGCGGATCGGGATTGGGCTTGACGGTCAATGACGGGCATCCCGAGAGCCTGATGCAGGAATGATCGCCGGTGCAAATCTCGTCGTCGACGCCGTAACGCGTCTTCACCACGCGTTCGCCGCGGTTGAGCTTCTCGGCATCCTCGGCGCGGACGCGGCGCTGCCGCGCCAGCATGCATTCGCCATCGGCGATGATCACTTTGAGGCCGCGCTCGGCCGTGCGCATCGCCTCTTTCAGCGTCGCCGCCATTTTCGCCACGCTATAGCTGCGCACCGTGCGCAGCCAGGTGACACCGAGCGAGCGCAGCGTGTTCTCGATGGTGATGCCGGTCGGCGTGCCGCTGCGGTTCGCTTTGCTCGACGGCAGGTATTGCTGGCCGGTGGCGGAGGCGTAGCCGTTCTGCATCACGATGAGAACGCCGTCGCCTTTGTTGAACATGTTCGAGGCGACGCCGGTGATCAGCCCGTTGTGCCAGAAACCGCCGTCGCCCATGATCGCGATTGTCCGCTTCTTCATGTTCGGACCGACCGCGGCCGCGCTGGCGAGCGACATGCCGTAGCCGAGAATGGAGTTGCCGAGCGAAAACGGCGCGAACGTTGCGAACGAATGGCAGCCGATATCGGCACTGATATGGGTCGGGCCGATCTCGCGCTGAGCAAGCTTTATCGCGGCAAAGACCGGTCGCTCGGGACATCCGGTACAGAAATTCGGCGGCCGCGGCGGAATATCGCCGACAGCGGCGGCAACGTCCAATTTGTGTTCGTGTGTTGCGGCAACCAGCGCGGCCGCGGCATCGGCATCGATGCCGGCCGGAAGCGTTTCCGACAGGAAAGCCGCGATGCCGCGCAAAAAAACTTCCGAGGTGTAGTCGCCGCTGCGCGGCAAGCAACCCTTGCCGAGCACGCGGGTCTGGATATCCGCGCCGCGCAGGATGACATTGATTTGTTGCTCGACGAATTCGGGCGAGCCTTCCTCGACGACCAGCACCGCGCGTTTGCCGGCGCAGAAATCCTTCACCTCGTCCGGCTCCAGCGGATAGGCGATGTTGAGTACATAGATCGGAATGCGCGACGCGCCGTAGAGGTCGGCGAGTTCGAGGCGCGCCAGCGCCCGAAGCAGCCCGTTGGTCAGTCCGCCGAGAACAATAATGCCGATCTCGCCAACGTCGCCGGGGATCAGCTCGTTGAGCTTTTGATCGCGGATGAATTTTTGCGCGGCGGGCAGGCGCTGTTCGATTTTCAGCCGTTCTTGCGTGAAAATAACCGGCGGATGCGCGAGGCGGCCGTATTCGAACCGCGGCGGTCCCTCCAGCCGGTGCTGGCCGCTATAGGCGCCGCGCTTGTTATCCTTGGCGATGAATTCGCCGGTGACATGGCAAGCACGGACGCGCAAATCCAGCATGACCGGCGCATGGCTTGCCTCGGATAGCTCAAATCCTTTCTCGACCATGCGGACGATGGTCGGCAAATCGGGGCGCGGGTCGACAAGCCAGATCGAGGATTTCATGGCATAGGCGTAGGAGCGTTCCTGGATGACGCTGGCGCCCTCGCCGTAATCCTCGCCGAGCACGATCAGCGCGCCTCCGATCACTCCGGGCGATGCCAGATTGGACAGCGCGTCGGCAGCGACATTGGTTCCGACAATCGATTTCCACGTTACCGCGCCCCGCAGTGGATAATTGATCGAGGCGCCGAGCATGGCGGCGGCGGCGGCTTCATTGGTGCAGGTCTCGACGTGCACGCCCAAATCGGCCAATAGATCTTCGGCGTCCACCATGACGTCGAGCAGGTGCGAGACCGGCGCGCCCTGGTAGCCGCCGACATAGCTCACGCCCGACTGCAGCAGCGCCTTGGTGACGGCGAGGATGCCCTCGCCACGAAAGATATCGCCGGCGCCGAGCCGCAGCGCATCCACTTCTTTCTTGAACGAGCGTTCCATGCGTGCTTCCACATCGTCGCTTTGGGCTCACATATATCTGCTTTTGCGCAAACCTACCAAACGCGCGCTCCTGCCGCGCCATGCGGGAGGCGACAGCCCTTGGTGCGGCGCGCCAGCCCGGCTAGGGTGCAGATGATTGCGCCTGGAGGAGGCGCCCAGGATTCGTAGGCGTTTATGGACGGCAAAGGCCAGATCGTCATCGAGCGGGTGAACCATACCTATCGCCCGCCGCGGGGGCGGGCCGTCCTCGCATTGTCGGACGTATCGCTTGAAGTGCGGCCGCGCGAGTTCCTGGCGATTCTCGGCCCTTCCGGCTGCGGAAAGTCGACGCTGCTTTACCTGGTGGGCGGGTTCCTGCCGACCGAGGCCGGCCGCATCACGGTCGAGGACAAGCCGGTCACGGCGCCCGGGCCAGATCGCGGCATCGTGTTCCAGCATTTCGCGCTGTTTCCGTGGAAGACCGTGCGCACCAATATCCTTTACGGTCTGGAGCGCCAGGGTCTGCCGCGCCCCGAGCGGGAAAAGCGGGCACAGGCCTTCATCGACCTCGTCGGTTTAAAGGGATTTGAGGACAGCTATCCGTCACAATTGTCCGGCGGTATGCGGCAGCGCACCGCCATCGCCCGCACGCTTGCCTTCGATCCGAGTATTTTGCTGATGGACGAGCCGTTCGGGGCGCTCGACGCACAGACGCGCTCGCTGATGCAGACCGAGCTCCTCAACATCTGGAAGCGCACGCCGAAAACTGTGATCTTCGTCACCCACGACGTGCAGGAAGCGGTCTATCTCGCCGAGCGCGTGGTGGTGATGTCGGCGCGGCCGGGATGCATCAAGAAAATCGTCGAGACCAAATTCGCCAATCGCGATCCCAGCATCCTGCGCACCAAGGAATTCGTCGATAAAGTCGACGAAATCTGGAATCTGGTGCGCGACGAGGCGATCAAGGCACAAGAAGTCAAAGCAAGTTAGCCAAGGCGAGTTGATGAGGCCGGTTTGATGCAAGCGATGACGCAAACCAGTTTGCGCTACCTGCCGCTCTTGCTCTTGGCGCTCGCCTGGGAGGCAACGGCACGGCTCAACCTCATTGACAGTCAGGCGCTGCCGCCGCTCACCCATATCGCCGTCGCGTGGGTCGACCTCGTTCGCGATGGCGAGCTCGTCAGCAACGGCGCGGCGTCGCTTTATCGCGGCGCCATGGGTCTCCTTTTGGCCGTCGTCGTCGGCGGCGGCCTCGGAATCCTGATGGCGCGCTGGCGTCTATTGGAGGTGTTCGTCAATCCGCTGGTGGAGCTGTTCTACCCGCTGCCGAAATCGGCGCTTATTCCGGTGACGGTGCTGTGGCTCGGTTTTGGCGACAGCTCCAAAATCCTGCTGATCTTTCTCGGCTGCATGATCCCGGTGACCATCGGCGCCTATAACGGCGCGCGCGGCAGCGACCAGGCGCTGATCTGGTCGGCCCGCAGCATGGGCGCCGGACCGCTGCGCTTGCTGTGGGACGTCGTGGTGCCGAGCGCGCTGCCGGAGTTACTCAACGGCGTCCGCACCGCGCTCGCTCTGGCCTTCATCCTGCTGGTGAGCTCGGAATTGATCGTGTCGCAGGAAGGGTTCGGCTATCTGATCGGTTACCTCGGCTCAACCGGCGCTTACGAAGGCATGTATGCGGTGGTGCTTACCGTTGCGTTCCTCGGCTTTGCCGCGGACCGGCTCTATCAGCTTCTCATGCAATGGTTGTTGCAATGGCGGGAATAGAAGACACGGCCTCGTTGGCGGCCGCGGAAGCCGACGTCACCTACGATGCAGCGCGGCGTCTCGACGTCGTGTTCCGCAGCGGCGCCGGCATTTTTTCCATTTTAGTGGTGCTGATCGCATGGGAGCTTTTTGCCCGCAGCGGCCGGGTGACGGCATTCATGCTGCCGCCGTTCTCCGCCGTCGTCGAGCGTATTTACGCCGACGCCGTCAGCGGCGATTTGTGGATCAACCTGGGACTGACGCTAGCTCGCGCCATGACCGGTTTTGCCATTGCGGCGGCCGGCGGTATCGCACTCGGCGCCCTGATGGCGCGCAGCCGCCTGATCCGCTGGTTTTTTGATCCGATCATCTCGGTCGGCTTCCCGATGCCGAAAATCGCCTTCCTGCCGATCATCATCTTGTGGCTCGGTGTCTACGACGTCTCGAAAATCTCGATCGTGGTGTTCGACGCGATCTTCCCGGTCGTCACCGCGACGCTGGCGGGCATCGCGGCAGTCGACAAAGAGCTGATCTGGTCGGCGCGCAATATGGGAGCAAGCGAGCGCGAGGTGATGTGGCAGGTCAAGCTGCCGGCGGCATTGCCGCAAATCCTGACCGGCCTGCAAGTAGCGCTGCCGATCTCGCTGATCGTCGCGATCATCGGCGAAATGGTGATGGGCGGCTACGGGCTCGGCGGCGCGATGATGAGCGCCTCGCGCTTTGCCGACTCGCGCGGCGTGTTCGCCGGCATCGTCGAGATTGCGGTCGTCGGCTACGCCCTGATCAAGGCCATGGCGGTCGTCCGCCGCCGCCTTTTGGTCTGGCATCAGGAAACGGCGGAGCATTCGTAACCCTCCTCGGCAGCGGTGCGGCAAGGCGCAGCAAACGGGAGCCTTGCCTTGGATCGCGCTTTGCGCCCACAATTGGGCCGGCCGGCGGGCCCGCCGGGATTTAACGAACAAAACCGCAGCCTTTTGGGAGATCGGTGAGAATGCGTGGAAAGATTGGATTGGCTAGCTTTGCCTTGTTTCTGTTGAGCGTCAGCTTGGCGCAAGCCGATCCGCTGCAAATTCGTGGCGCCTGGGTCGCGCCGATCGCCAACTGGTTCTCGATGTGGCTGCAAAAGAAGGATCTCGCCCAGCATTTCGGTCAGTCCTATACATTCGAAGCAGCGCATTACGCCGGCACGCCGCCGATGATCACGGCCATCG
>JBAQAB010000049.1:0-2600 GCA_049285535.1 Xanthobacteraceae bacterium | reverse complement strand
TCCCCCACCCTACCCTCCCCCGCAAGCGGAGGAAGCATGGCAGGGGCCGCAACGCCGCGTGCGGAGTTACGCAGCGAGGCCGCGCGCGGCAGCCGCGGACCGCTCGCTTCCGCAGCGCCCAAATCAGCACCAATGGCGGCGCCGAGACAATCCGAAAATCCCGCGCCGCTCGACGAGCCGGTGGCGCGCGATAATGAGTTCCGCGCGGTGAAAAGCTTTGCCGACCTTATCGCGCTTGCCGCCGAGCAGCGCGACCTGACGATGAAGAGCGCGCTGGAGCGCGACGTGCGGCTGGTCCGCTTCGAAGACGGCACGCTGGAACTCGCGCTGGAGCCGAGCGCACGCAAGACCTTGATCCAGGAACTGTCGAAGAAGCTGGGCGTCTGGACCGGCCGGCGCTGGATGGTCGCGGTCTCCGCCGAGGCCGGCATGCCGAGCCTGCGCGCGCAGGCCGACGCCCGCAAAGCGGAACTGAAAGACGTGGTACGCGACGATCCGCTGGTGCAGGCGGTGCTGCAACGTTTTCCCGGCGCCGAGATTGTCGACGTGCGGCCGCCGGCGGGCGATGCGCCCGCGAGTAGCGAAGAGATAGAGACTCCCCCAACGGAGAGCGAAGACTAGTGGCGGCCCGGCATAAGGCTTACGTTTCCCGGACGCGGTGCAGCGTGAAACGGTGCACCGCAGATCCGGGATCGTCACTAGCTCCGCGTCCATAACGATCCCGGGTCTGCAGCGCACCACTGCGTGCTGCGCTGCGCCCGGGAAACGAGGTTTTTCGATGCTTGATTTTCTCGGCCTGATGAAGCAGGCCACCGAGCTGAAATCGAAGATGGAAGCGATGCAGGCCGAGCTCGACCGGATCGAGATCGAAGGCACGGCCGGCGGCGGCATGGTGACAGTGAAGATGTCCGGCAAGGGCGACCTGCGCGGCGTGCGCATCGACGATTCACTCTGCAAGCCCGACCAGAAAGAAATCGTCGAGGACCTTCTGGTCGCCGCGCATGCCGACGCCAAACGCAAGCTCGAGACGCAGCTCGCCGAAAAGATGCAGGCGCTAACCGGCGGCCTGCCGCTGCCGCCGGGGCTCAAGCTGTTCTGATGCCCATCGTTTCCGCCGGCCCCGAAATCGAACGCCTGATCCAGCTTTTGGCCCGCCTGCCGGGACTCGGCCCGCGCTCGGCGCGGCGCGCCGCCTTGTTTCTCATCAAGAAGCGCGAATTGCTGATGGCGCCGCTCGCCGCTGCGCTAGCGACCGCGATGGAGAAGATCGAGGTGTGCCGGATTTGCGGCAATATCGACACGCAAAATCCCTGCACCGTGTGCACCGATGGCAGACGCGACGCGTCGGCCATCGTCGTGGTGGCCGACGTCGCCGATCTGTGGGCGCTGGAGCGCGCGCATGCCATCAACGCGCGCTATCATGTGCTCGGCGGCACGCTGTCGCCGCTCGACGGCATCGGGCCGGACGACTTGACGATCGACGCGCTGGTCAAGCGGGCGAGCACGGGCGAGGTCAGGGAAGTGATCCTGGCGCTGTCCGCCACCGTCGACGGCCAGAGCACCGCCCATTACATCACCGACCTGTTGCACGAGGCGCAGGAAAACGGGCGGGTGAAGGTGACACGGCTCGCCCATGGCGTGCCGGTCGGCGGCGAGCTCGATTATCTCGATGAGGGCACACTGGCGGAGGCGATCCGCAGCCGCACGCCGTTTTAGTGGCACTGCCTGCAAAATAGCCAGCCACCGCTCGCGGCGCGACCAATACGCCGTTTAGCCCAGTGAATCCGGGCGAAATTGTCGCGGTTTTGCCCCGGCCGGAATTGGCCCACGGCTTGCATAACAAAGATCGGCGATCTCGGTCTCACTTACCGTGGCGAATTGAGGTTGCTAGAGCCCCGGCATTCCCGGCACCGGGGCTCTACTATTTTTGAGGTACCCCCAGCCGCATATCCGACTGCTTTCCGCGCGCTTGCGCTCGCGATGCCGTCTCCGCACATGGTGGTGGCGACAGCGAAGGAGCGCTTCATGACGGATACGCCGGTGAAACCGTATAAGGGCCGCGGCATGGAGGGTTTCGTCGCGTCCTGGTACGCGCGGCAGACCGCCCATGACAGCGCGGAATTCGAGCGCACCGCGCGCCGGATCGCCGACCTTCTCAATCCCAGCTCGCGCGTGCTGGAAATCGCGCCGGGGCCCGGCTATCTCGCCATCGCATTGGCCAGGCTCACGGGCGGCCGGATCACCGGGCTCGACATCAGCCGGACCTTCGTGCGGATCGCCGCCGAGAATGCGCGCCAGGCCGGCGTCGCGGTCGATTTCGAGCAAGGCGACGCCGCCGACCTGCCGTTTCCCGACGGCCAATTCGATTTCATCGTCTGCCGCGCCGCGTTCAAGAATTTCACCCGGCCGCTGGTCGCGCTCAACGAGATGCACCGCGTGCTCGAAGAGGGCGGCACGGCGCTGATCATCGATCTGCGCAAGGACTATTCGCCGCGGGCGGTGAGCGACTATTGCAAGGATCGCGGCTTCGTCAGCGCCGTGATCATCAAGCTGACCTTCCGCACGATGTTGAAAAGCCGCGCCTACAGCAAAGAGAGCAT
>JBAQAB010000048.1:0-8496 GCA_049285535.1 Xanthobacteraceae bacterium | reverse complement strand
GTGTCGCGCGGCTACGCCTCGTTCGACTATCACCTCACCGATTACAAGCCGGCCGACCTGGTCAAGCTGCAAATGCTGGTCAACGCCGAGCCAGTCGACGCGCTCGCCATGCTGGTGCACCGCACCCGCGCCGAGAGCCGCGGCCGCGCCATGGCGGAGAAGCTAAAAGAGCTCATCCCGCCGCACATGTTCCAGGTGCCGATCCAGGCCGCGATCGGCGGCAAGGTGATCGCGCGGGAAACCGTGCGCGCCTTCCGCAAGGACGTCACCGCGAAATGCTACGGCGGCGACGTCAGCCGCAAGCGCAAGCTCCTTGAGAAACAAAAAGAAGGCAAGAAGCGCATGCGCCAGTTCGGCAAGGTCGACATCCCGCAGGAGGCGTTCATCGCCGCGCTGAAGGTGGACGTGTGATTTCTTTGCTCGTCACCGCCGAGCTTGACCCGGCGGTCCATGCTGAAGCGCCGCATGGATTGCCAGATCAAGTCCGGCAATGACGATGAGTATTTGCGGCCGGAATAAATCGGCGCCTAAAGTGTTTCCCCATTTCGATCACGCGTCGTTGAAGCGACTAGCGATCGGAACCCGTTGACAGCGGTCACGTAACTCAAGCAGGTCACGGGCGGTAAGTGGGGCGGCGCAGTCAGCAAGGAACAACAGTGGACAATCTTGGAAAGTATCTGGCGGCCTTGGGCCGCATCCTTCTCGCGCTGATATTTGTACGCGCCGGCATCAATAAGCTCGGATCGATCGACGCCACTGCTGCCGAAATGGCGAAGGGCGGCATTCCGTTGTCGAACATTCTGGTCTACGGTGCGATCTTGATGGAGCTCGGCGTCGGTCTCTTGCTGATGGCGGGACTGTTCGCCCGCTGCGCGGCGCTGGCGCTGTTCTTCTATACGCTGGTGCTGGCGCTCATCTTCCATGCCTATTGGGCGGCGCCGGCGGCTCAGACGCGCCTGCAAGCCTCGATCTTCTTCGCACATCTCTCGATGATGGGCGGCATGCTGATGGTCGTGGCGTTCGGCGCCGGCGCATTGAGTCTGGACGCAATGTTGGGGCGGCGGAGCTAAAGGCGTCGTGTCATTGCGAGTGAAACGAAGCAATCCAGTTCTGCGGCAAAATCTGGATTGCTTCGTCGCTAACGCTCCTCGCAATGACGGCCCTCAATGCACGACGATCGTGGTGTTGCCGGGACTCTCGCGCTCGACCAGCCCGAACAAGATCGCGGCATTGCCGGGATCGAGCCGGACGCAGCCGTGCGATACCGGTCGGCCCAGCCCGGAAATCTCGTAGGTGCCGTGGATGGCGTAGCCGCCGTAGAAGAAGATCGAATGCGGCATCGGCGCGTTGTGGTATTTTTTCGAGTACCAGCGCACCGCGAGCCGCTGCGGATGATAGGTCCCGGGCGGCGTGATATAGCCGCGCCGCGCCGTCGACACCCGCCAATGAAAGCGCGACGCGCCGTCGACGCTGACGTCCATGCGCTGACTGCCACGATCGACATGGACGACGATGGACGCGGCGGCAGGCCCGCCGGTGGCGAGCATGACGAAGCCGAGCGCGGCCAGAACGCAACACAAGCGGCGCATGATAAGCCCTCGCAGCCGTACCAAGGATTGCAGCAGCGCACGGGCCTTGTAAAGCGGTGTCGCGCGGGCATTTCTGTAATGTTTGCAGCGAGGTAAATTTGTTGCGCTGCGTCGTTTAAACTTTGACCGATGGCACCATGATGGCGTTCGATTTCTACAGCATCGGCCACTCCAACAATACGGCGGATCGTTTTATGGCGATGCTGCATGCGGAAAATGTCGGCGTGATCGCCGACGTGCGCTCGAAACCGTTCTCGCGCTTCTGCCCCTGGTTCTCGGCCAACAAGCTTAAGCCGCTGTTGGAGCAAAATGGCATTGGCTATCTGCCTTACGGGGCCGCACTCGGCGGCCGCCCACAAAGTCCAGATCTTTATTGCGACGGTGTCGCCGACTACGAGGCAGTGGTGCGGCAACCGGACTTTCAGGCCGGCCTCGATCGCCTGATCGCCGATGCGGGCCAGGTTCGCGGGCATGGCACTGGAAATGGCCGGCTCTGCCTGATGTGCGCGGAACGCGAGCCGCTCGATTGCCACCGCTGTCTGCTGGTCGCCCGTGCATTGGCTGCGCGCGGCTTTACCGTCGGTCACATCCTGTACGACGGCAGCGTCGAGCCGCACGCGGCAACCGAACGCCGCTTGCTGGACCTCGCAGGCGACGATGGCGACCTCTTTGTAACTGGACAGAACGAGCGAATAGCGGCAGCGTATCGCCGCCGCGCCCGCGCCGTTGCGTACCGGGCGAAGGCAAACCCAGCGGGGCGAAGTCGGTAGAAGAGAGCTGCGATGCGAACGCCAATGCGAATGTCCTTGCTCGCCGTTCTGTTGCTGGTCGCCGGCCTTAGTCCCGCTTTCGCGCAGGAAACCGCCGCGCCCGCGCCGGCGCAAGACACCAACACGCACGATCCGACGCCGCCCGGCACGCAGCGTCCGCAGCCGCTGCCCCCGCTCGCCAATCCGAATTCGCCGTCGACGCCGGCCAAGGAATTGTTCGGCCGTGCGCTCAAGCCGTATCCCGGTCCGGCAGTGCCGATCGGCTCTTATGCCGATGGCTGTCTCGCCGGTGCGGTGGCGCTGCCGATCACCGGCCCAGCCTGGCAAGTCATGCGGCTGTCGCGCGACCGCAACTGGGGTCCGCCGCGGCTGATCCAGTTCATCGAGCGGTTCGGCACCAATGCCAAGAAAGTGGGCTGGAACGGCCTTTTGATTGGCGACATGTCGCAGCCGCGCGGCGGTCCGATGATCAGCGGCCACGCCAGCCATCAGATCGGGCTCGATTCCGACATCTGGTTCACGCCGATGCCCGACCACGTGCTCAGCCGCGAGGAACGCGAGATGGACGGCGCCGTCGACATGGTCGCGCCCGACCGCCTCGGCGTCGATCCGAAAGTGTGGACGCATACGCGCACCGAACTGATCAAGACCGCCGCGGAAGATCCCGACACCACCCGCATCTTCGTCAATGCCGCGATCAAAAAACAAATGTGCAGCGAGGCCGGCGCCGATCGCGGCTGGCTCGCCAAAGTGCGGCCATGGTGGGGCCACGCCGAGCACTTCCACGTCCGCCTCGCTTGCCCGCCGGACGACCACGAATGCAAGGGCCAGCCGCCGGTGCCGGAAGGCGACGGCTGCGGCCACGCGCTCGATTGGTGGTTCAGGGAATCGACGCTACATCCGGCACCGCCGAAAGTGCCGGCGAAGCCGCGACCGGCTTTGACGCTCGCCGGATTACCCAAGGCATGCAAACAGATTGTGATGGCGCCGTGATCGTCATGCCCGCACATAGCCGTTCAAAGAACGGCGTCGCTTCGCTCGACAAGCCCGGCCATGACGAAGTCAGAGTCCCGGCGTGCCGAACACCATGCGTTGCGCCGTGCCGGCGAAATAAGCGAGCGCGAAAGCGCACACGACAATCAATGCGGTGAAACCCAGCGACCTTTGCCCGGGCGATTTGATCAGGTGCGGCAGGCCGAGCCACAGAATATACGCGCCGTAGAAGCCGGTGAGCGTCAGGAAGTGCAAGCCCGGCAGCACCAGAAAAATCCCGGCGAGCCAGGCCGGCGTGAAGGAATAGACCGAAAGCTTAAAGGCGCTGTCGAAATCGCGGCGGCCGCCAAATAGCGGCGCCACGAGGTTGATGAGGATGCCGAGCACCAGCACGATGGCGCAGCTCAAGACGTAGCCCAGAATTGCGCCGAACAAGCCGTTGACGAGCGGTGCGCGCACGAGACCGACGGCCGGCAGCACCACGCCGATGATGCAAGCGCCGAGGAAGCTGAACACGGCCGGCACCAGCGCCAGCACGGTGACGTAGCGGCTGAGCACATAGGCCGGATCGCCGGGCTCGTCCTCGATCGCGGCCCATTCGCGGACGGGATCGGCTAGGATCGCCTGGGCGCGCCGCGCCGCATTCATGGCGCTACGCCTTTGGCGTCTTCGCGCAGCATGGAGGCGCCCTTTTCCGCGATCATCATGGTCGGCGCATTGGTGTTGCCGGACGTGATCGTCGGCATCACCGAAGCATCGATCACGCGCAAGCGCTCGATGCCGGCGACGCGCAAGCGCTGATCCACCACCATCATCGGATCGCTCGGCAGCCCCATCTTGGCGGTGCCGATCGGATGAAAGATCGTGGTGCCGATGTCGCCGGCGGCTTTCAGCAAACCCGCATCGTCGTCGTCGCGCACATTGGTGCCCGGCAAATACTCCTCCGGGTGAAACGGCTTGAGCGCCGGCTGCGCGGCGATGCGCCGGGTCAGCCGGAGCGACGCGATTGCGATACGGCGGTCCGCATCGGTCGACAGATAATGCGGCGCAATGGCCGGAGCTTCGCCGGGGTCGCGCGAATGCAGCCGCACAAAACCGCGGCTGGTCGGCCGCACATTGCAGACGCTTACGGTGAATGCGGGGAATTTGTGCAGCGGCTCGCCGAAACGGTCGAGCGACAGCGGCTGCACGTGATACTGCAAATTGGCGCGCTCCTGGTCGGGGTCGGAGCGCGTGAACAGGCCGAGCTGCGATGGCGCCATGGTCAGCGGGCCGCGGCGCAGCAGCGCGTATTCGGCAAGCATGCCGGCAAAGCCGAAGCGCGAATGATAACGCTCGTTGAGCGTGGTGATGCCGTCGACCTTGTAGATCAGCCGCAACTGCAAATGATCCTGCAGGTTGGCGCCGACGCCGGGCCGGTCGGCGACGGCGTCGACGCCGTGCTCGCGCAATTGCGCGGCCGGCCCGATGCCCGACAGAAGCAGGATTTGGGTCGAGCCGATCGATCCGGCGGAAAGGATGACCTCGCCGCGGCAACGCGCGGTGCGGGTGACGCCATCCTGCCGGCAGCGCACGCCGGCTGCGCGCTTGCCGTCAAAGATGAGGCCTTCGGCGAGGCAGCCGGTTTCCAGCCGCAGGTTGGAGCGATGCAGCACCGGCTTGAGAAAGGCGCGCGCGGTCGAGACGCGGCGGCCGCGCTTCTGATTGACGTGAAACGCGCAAATGCCTTCGTTATCGCCGCGATTGAAGTCGGGGATAGATTTGATGCCGGCCTGTTCGGCGGCGGCGCGAAACGCGTCGAGCAGATCCCAGCGCACGCGCGGCGCTGAAATATGCCATTCGCCGCCGACCGAGTGCGTATCGCTTTCGCCGAGGAAATGATTTTCGTGCCGTTTGAAATACGGCAGCACGTCGTCCCAGCCCCAGCCGGCAAGCCCGAGCTGGCGCCAATGGTCGTAGTCCGCGGCCTGGCCGCGCATATAGATCATGGCATTGATGGCGGAGGAGCCGCCGATCACTTTGCCGCGCGGATAGTTCAAGCTCCGCCCGTTCAGTCCCGGCTCCGGTTCGGTCTTGAACATCCAATCCGAGCGCGGATTTCCGATCGCGAACAGATAGCCGACCGGGATATGAAACCAGATCCAGTTGTCGCGGCCGCCAGCCTCGAGGAGGAGCACGCGTTTATCGGCGTCGGCAGACAGCCGGTTGGCGAGCAGGCAGCCGGCCGAGCCGGCGCCGACAATGATGTAGTCGTATTCGCCCGCGATCGCCTCGGCCCCGGCCACGTTTCACTCCGCATCTGCGCTGCAAAACTTGCCGGCGAAGATAGCAGCGTAGCCGAGGGTGGAAAGGGGTTGTGGAGCTCTGCTTTCGCCGTGGACGAAGCCAGCCGCGCGGAATCGCGTGTTGTCCCGGCAAATCGCCGCGGACTATGGTTTGCGATGGATTCGCCGTCATCACCCGCGGTCAAGCACGCAACGGCGTGGGGCGTCACCTGCGGCGCTGGCGCCGCCTTGTTCTGGGCGCTCGGCTTTGTCGCCGCCCGGCAGGGCGTGACGGTGGGCCTATCGCCGCTGGTTCTGGCGCTGCATCGCTACGTCTGGCCGGGTTTCGCGCTCATTCCTGTCATCGCGGCCAATGGTTTTGGTGATCTCGGCGGCATGGGCTGGCGGCGCGGTATCGCCATTACATTCTTTGGCGGCCTGCCGCTCGCGCTGTGGAGCTATTTTGGCTACGTCTACGTGCCGCTCGGCCATGGCGCCATCATCCAGCCGTCCTGCGCCGCGCTCGGCGGCCTCGTTCTGGCGCGCCTTATCGTCAAGGAGCCGCTGCCGCCGCGGCGCATCGTCGGCGCGCTGGCGATGCTCGCCGGCCTTGCGGTGATCGGCGCCGAGGCGCTGCGCACCATGGGCGGCCAAGCCGTGCTGGGCGATCTGATGTTCGTCGCCGCCGGCAGCTTTTTCGCGGTCTTCGGCATGCTGCTGCGGCTATGGCGCATCCCGGCGCTGCCGGCTGTCGCGGTGACCAGCGTGCTGTCGCTCGCCGGCCTGCCGTTCCTGTTGTTCGACTTTGATAATTTTCTGGCCGCTGGATGGTCGGAAAACCTGATGCAGGCGGTGGTGCAGGGCGCCTTTGCCGGCGCCGGCGCGGTTTATCTGTTTACGCGCGCCGTCATTCTGCTCGGCGTCGGCCGCGCCGCGTTGTTTCCAGCGCTGGTGCCGCCGTTTACGCTGTTGATCGGTTATCTGACGCTCGGCGAGGTGCCGAGCGTGTCGCAGTTTATCGGCTTGGCGATTGTGTTGATTGGTTTTCGCCTGACGCAGCAGGGCTAGTCATTCCGGGGCCGAGCGAAGCGAGGAGCCCGGAATCTATAATCCCAGTACAGGGGCTATGGATTCCGGACTTGCCGCTTCGCGGCAATCCGGAATGACGGGAGGGAAATCACGCCGCCTTGCGGCTCGCCAGGAATTCACCCATGCGGTCGAGCGCCTTCAAGATATTCTCGGTCGAATTGGCGTAGGACACGCGCATGTAGCCTTCGCCGAGAATGCCGAAATCGGGGCCACCGATCAGCGCGACGCCGGCGTCTTCGAGCAGCGACGAGGCCAGCGCCTTTGCCTTCCAGCCGGTGCGCTTGATATTGGGGAAGGCATAGAACGCGCCCTTTGGCGTGGCGCAGGAAATGCCCGGCAGCTTGTTCAAGCCGGCCACCACGATTTTGCGCCTGCGATCGAATTCCGCGACCATCTTCGCCGCTTCGTCCTGCGGTCCGGTCAGCGCGGCAAGCCCGGCATATTGCGCCGAGGCGTTGACACAGGAATGCAGGTTGACGGCGAGCTTGCGCGCAAAGTCGTAGAGTTTTCCCGGCCACACCGCATAGCCGAGCCGCCAGCCGGTCATGGCATAGGTCTTCGACCAGCCATTGAGCAGAATCAATCGGTCACGAATCGCCGGATAGCCGAGTAAACAAACATGGCTCTCGCCGTCATAGACCATGTGGTCGTAGATCTCGTCCGACATCACCGCGACGTCGGGAAACCGCTCCAGCCCGGCGACGAGCCGGTCGACTTCGCTCTTCGGCGTCACGCCGCCGGTCGGATTGGCCGGCGAATTGACGATCAGGAGCCGCGTCTGCGGCGTGATCAGCTTGAGCGTCTCCTCGGCGGAGAAGGCAAAATTATTCTCTTCGCGGATCGGCACCGGGATCGGCCGGGCGCCGGTGAATTCGATCATCGAGCGATAAATCGGAAAGCCGGGATCGGGATACAGGATATCGGCGCCCGGCTCGCCGAACATCATAATCGACATGAACATGGTCGGCTTGCCGCCGGGCAGGATCATCACCTCGTCGGGCGACACGCTGACCTTGAAGCGCTTGTGCAGGTCGGCGACCACTGCCTCGCGCAAAGGCAGAATGCCAACTGCGGGCGTATAGCCGTGATGGCCATCGCGGAGCGCCTTGATTGCCGCCTCGACGATGAAATCCGGCGTGCGGAAATCGGGCTGACCGATGCCGAGATTGATGATGTCGCGGCCGGCGGCCGCAAGCTGCATGGCGCGCGCGAGCACGGCAAAGGCATTCTCCTCGCCGATGCGATCGAAGGCGGCGATAGTCTTCAACATGGCGTTTCCCCGGACCGGATTTTTCGCGCGGCAGTTCAACCCAATCCGCAGCCAAAAGCAAACCTGGTTCGGAGCGCAGCGTAGTGCACGCCTAGGAAAAGAGAAGCCCCGGACATTGTCCGGGGCTTCTGACTCACTCAAACGCGAATGACTGTTGAGTGCTTTAGTCGCCTTGGTTGAACATGGCGCCGGACTGGTAGGACTCGGCCGTTCCAGTGCGAGCAGCGCCGTTCGGGTAATGCTCGACCTGGCTGTTGTAATAATCCTGCGGCTGCCGAGACAAACGCTGGGCAAAAGCCGGCGTCGCAAGCGTCGCGACGACAAGGGCCGAGAAGGCCAGTTTGGTTGCGAGGGAATTCATCGGTGCATTCTCCATTACGATCGCCCGTGCCGCTTACCTACGCAATATTTTGCAACGCACAAGAGTGCTTTCGTCACGCCGATGTCACAAGTTTTTTATTGAAAATCATAGCCTTAATTGGAATATTTTCGTGGGCTACCCAGTTCTGGTTATTGCAGTG
>JBAQAB010000047.1:0-22023 GCA_049285535.1 Xanthobacteraceae bacterium | reverse complement strand
CATTGCGGCTGCTCCGTGTTCAAACCCATGTTAGCCCGGATCGGCGCAGCGTTATCCGGGCTCTATCCGTTAACCGATCCCGCATGTCGCTTCGCCGATGCCGGCGACACTAGACTTAAGCGCCTTGCACCTGTAACGCGCGGCCCTATAATACGCCGCTTCCTTCGCGCAGGGATATTCTCGTGCCGCCGCCGGAAGCGAAATCAGTCGCCATTATCATGGGCAGCCAGTCCGACTGGCAAACCATGAAGCATGCCGCGGAGACGCTCGATGCGCTCGATGTGGCCTATGCAACGCGCATCGTTTCCGCCCACCGTACGCCCGAGCGGCTCTATGCCTTCGCCAAGGGGGCGAAAGCGCAAGGTTTCAAGGTCATCATTGCCGGGGCAGGCGGCGCCGCGCATCTGCCGGGAATGACCGCCTCATTGACCAGCCTGCCGGTGTTCGGCGTGCCGGTGGAGTCGAAGGCGCTATCGGGACAGGATTCGCTTTATTCCATCGTGCAGATGCCGCCGGGCGTTCCGGTCGGCACGCTCGCCATCGGGCAGCCCGGCGCGATCAATGCCGCGCTTCTTGCCGCGAGCGTCCTGGCGCTGAGCGATTCCGCTTTGAGCGAGCGGCTGGAAGCATGGCGGGCGCGGCAAACCGCATCGGTCGCCGAAGTGCCGAAGGACGGCGCGTGAGCCAGGCTTCGCACGTCGCGTCGCCGATGCTGAAGCCCGAGGCCACCATCGGCGTCCTCGGCGGCGGTCAGCTCGGCCGCATGCTCGCCTTGGCCGCGGCCCGCCTCGGGTTCAAGTGCCACGTCTTTGCGCCGCATCCGGATTCGCCGGCCTTCGATGTGGTGCGCCGTGTCACGCGCGCCGATTATACCGACACCGAAGCGCTGGCCCGCTTCGCCGAGAATGTCGACGTCGTCACTTACGAGTTCGAAAATGTGCCGGCGGAAACCGCGACGTTTCTCGCCGCCCGCGTTCCGGTGCTGCCCGACCCGAAGATCCTTGCGATCACCCAGGATCGCCTCGCCGAAAAGAAGTTCGTCACCGCGCTCGGCATCCGCACCGCGCCGTTTGCCGAGGTTGCGTCGCCGGCCGAGCTCGCCGCGGCGATCGACCGGATCGGCCGCCCGGCCATCTTGAAGACCCGCCGCTTCGGCTATGACGGCAAGGGCCAGGCGGCGATCAGGAACGGCAGCGATCCGGCCGTCGCCTGGCGCGACGTCGGCGGCCAGCCTTGCATTCTCGAAGCCTTCGTGCCCTTCGAGCGCGAAGTGTCGGTCATCGCCGCACGTGCCGGCGACGGCGCCGTCGCCTGTTTCGATGTCACCGAAAACGAGCACCGCGACCATATTCTGAAATTTTCACGGGTGCCGGCGATGCTCGGCGCGCAAGGGGCAACCGAGGCGGTGCACATCGCGGAAACCATCGCTCATCAATTCGCCTATGTCGGGGTGCTTGCGGTCGAGATGTTCGTGCTCGGCGACGGCGGCCTTCTGGTCAACGAGATCGCGCCGCGGGTTCATAATTCCGGCCATTGGACGATCGACGGCGCGTCGGTGTCGCAATTCGAGCAGCACATCAGAGCGGTCGCCGGCTGGCCGTTGGGAAAGCCGTTGCGCTACGGCCGCGTCGAGATGACGAACCTCATCGGCCACGAGGTGGAAGATTACCGCCGCTGGCTGGTCCTACCTGGAGCCGCGGTGCACCTCTATGGCAAGGCTGCAGTTCGCCCCGGCCGCAAAATGGGCCATGTCACGCAGGTGTTTCTGGACTGACGGATCCCATAATGCGCCCGGTGGTGGACTTTTCAGCGAATTTCTGCTAGAGCCCCACGCGAAAATGGCCCGGGCGTTGCGTCCTAGCCATTCTGAAATCACACGAACCCGACTGGAAAGGAGCACGCGTGCAGGTTCTCGTCCGTGACAACAATGTCGACCAGGCTCTCAAAGCGCTGAAGAAGAAGATGCAGCGCGAGGGTATTTTCCGCGAGATGAAGCTCCGCGGCCATTACGAAAAACCATCCGAAAAGAAGGCGAGGGAGAAGGCGGAAGCGATCCGCCGCGCCCGTAAGCTTGCGCGCAAGAAGTTGCAGCGCGAGGGGCTGCTTCCGATGAAGCCGAAGCTGACCAGCGGTCCCGGAGCAGTCCCTGGGGCCGGCCGGTCCGCCGCGCCGCGCGCACCCCGGTTCGGCTGAGATATCCGCGTATCCGACGAATGGCGCAGGGCTTTGCCTGCGCCGTTTTTTTGGCGTGCCGGGATGTTATCTTGCCACCGATGACCCGGTTAGCCCTCGCCATCTTCCAGATCGCGCGAATAGCGCCCGGCAGCCTCGCGCTGTTGGGCCTTTTGGCGGCGTTGGCCGGTTGCACGACACTGGGCAATCCGCCGGCGTCCAACGCCGGAGCCGGCGAGGGTCTGCTGGCGACGTCGCAGGCGAACCTAACCTCGCTCGGCGAGGTCATCACCAATCATCCCGACGACCCGCAGGCCTACAATATGCGCGGAACGGTCTACGGCGAAGCCGGCCGCGACGATCAGGCGCTCGCCGATTTCAACAAGGCGATCAGCCTCGATCCCAATTACGCACAGGCCTACGCCAATCGCGCCCTGATCTATCGCAAGACCAACAGACTCGACTTGGCGCTCGCCGACGACGACAAGGCGCTGACCATCGACGCGGATTATGCGCCCGCTTATGTCGGCCGCGGCATCGTCTATCGCGCGCAAGGTCATGCCAACGAGGCGCTCGCCGATTTCAACAAGGCGATCGCGCTCAAGCCCGACAATGCCGACGCTTACTACAATCGTGGCCTGCTCTATCAGAGCCGCCAGCAGCACCAATTCGCCATCGACGACTTCTCCGCTGCAATCGGCCTGGAAAACGGCAATGCCGAACCGTGGACCGCGCGGGCGCTGAGCTATCTGGCCATCGGCGATAATAAGTCGGCGGCGACCGATCTCGACGAGGCGGTGCAGCTCGATCCACAGAACGCGCGGGCCTGGAGCAGCCGGGGGCTCGCTTATGAACGCCTCGGGCAGAAGGACAAGGCCGCCGGGTCCTATGCGAAGGCGCTCAATATCAACGACAAATACCCGCCGGCAACGGAGGGCTTCGCTCGCGTCGGCGGCAAGATCGGCCAGACTTATCCGACGTTTTGAGCGCGACTAATCCAAATCGCCGGCGAGGAAGCGGGCGACGGCGTCGAGCGCGCCGTTGTTGTCGAGGTCTTCGTGGCCGCCGTCGAGGAAGCGCACGATGTGCTTCGGCTTGTTGGCGAGATCGAATAGACGCTCGCCCATCGCATAGGGCACGACCCGGTCATGCATGCCGTGCAGGATCAGAAGCGGCGCCGTGACCTTCTGGATGCGCTCGTCGGAACGAAACTGATCTTTCATCAGAAGCTGCACCGGCAAATACCAATAACGGCGTTCGCCAACGGCGAGCGCCGAGGTGAACGGCGCTTCCAGGATGACGCGGCCGACCGGCTTTTCCGCCGCCAGCGCCACCGCCACTCCGGAGCCGAGCGATTCACCCCACAGGACGAGCTGTTGCGCCGGATAATGCGCGACGGCGAACGCATAGGCCGCTTCGGCGTCGCGGATGAGGCCTTGCTCGCTGGGGCTGCCGCCCAAGCCGCCATAGCCGCGATATTCCAGCCCGACCAAACCGATGCCGGCACTGACGAGCTGGCGAAATCGCTCGACACGATAGTTCAGTGCACCGCCATTGCCGTGGAAATAAAGGATGACCGGATTGTCGGCCTTTGGCGGCACATGCCAGACCCTAATCTGGACCCCGTCGGCCGTGGTGAGCGGCACTTCGGTGGCTTCAGGCAAGCCGGCTTCGGCGGGCGTCACATGCGTCCGCTCCGGGAAATACATCAGCGAGCGCTGCGTGAGATAGATCATCGCGGTCAGCCCGACATAGCCGCATATCGCCATGACGGCGATCCAGCCGAGCACGGTCATTGTCCGCGACAGCGATCGCCGGCGTCTTTTGCTCCGCAGCCGCGACAGCATTGCCGCCGCGAAAGCGAGCGTGCGTTCGATGGAGCGTTGGGCTTTCTCGATGCCGCTCTGGCCGGGACGGCCATGTTCTTTGGCATCGCCGATGGCTTCGCGCGCCGCCACGGGCGGAGGCATCGCGTTTGAGGTCGTTTCTATCGGCATCGTCGCATGGAAAAGGCGGACCGATGAAGTTGATAAAGCCTACCAGCGCAGTAACAAATACAACGCAGGCATAAAAGAAACCGGCCGGCTCATGAAGCCGGCCGGCCGGAATTCAACGCGCTAGCCGATCCCAGGCAGGCCGCTAGCACCGCCGTGTTACTGGCAGATTTGGACGGTGCGCCAGCGGTAGCCGGCGCCTTCGATCCATACTTTACGCTTTCCCCAATAGCAGCCGGGCGCGAGTTGCGCATAGCCGGGCCCATAGGCCGGCGGGGGCGGCGGATAGTATGCGGCCGCTGGCGGCGGATAATAACCGGGCGGCGGCGGAGGCGGCGGGCTGTTGGCGATGGCGTTGCCGACTATCGCGCCGGCGACCACTCCGCCGAGAACTCCCGCGCCCACAGCGCAGCCCACGCAGTAGGCGTTTGCCGGCGCGGGGGCGACCACGGTCGCAAGGCCAAGGCTGGCTGCCGCGGCCAGGCCCAAAAGCGTCTTGTGCATGTGTTCCTCATGTGACCGGCCGGGCGCCGATCTCAAAAGTGAATAGCGGGAAGCCCCGGATACCCCCGAATTCTATGTCGAACTCGCACCTAGTAGAGTTCGACTATTTGGCGGAAGTTAGGTGCAGATAGCGCGCCTATCCCGCGTGACGGGCGTCCCCGCCGGGGACGCCGCCAACTTTCTCGCGCAACAGGGTCCAACCGTAGCGCTTAGACGCAGCCGCGCACCCAGGCGTAGCCATTCCACCAGCGCCGCCACACGCAGGGACGGCCGTAATAGGGCGAGGGATAATATCCGTAGGGATAGTAGCCATAGGCGTACGGTCCGGCGAGCGCGCTGCCGACCAGGGCGCCAGCAACGAAACCGCCCGCTCCCCAACCCCAGCCGCCGCCATGCCACCCGCCGTGCCAAGCCAGCGCGGGACCAGACGCTGCCACCGACGCTCCCGCGAGCGTCGCCGCAGCAACAAGAGCAACCAAAATCCTTCTCATGACATCACCTCGACAATTGGTTTGACCCGCACCCCAACCGCCCCTCGTGCCTTAAGTTCCCATTTATTGGTGAACGCAGACTGAATGAATGTGCCTGAATCCAGCCATCATTGGAATGGACACACTGAAAAGGCGGGTTTCGCACCGTGTGATGGTCCAATGACGCAGTGCACAAATCCTAGAACCGGTCCATCGCGAAATTAAATCTTCGTAATCAGGCCGTTTTATCCGACTCGCTGATCGGCGGCGTGTCCTGCGCTATGCTCGCATTGCGATTCGCGCGGCGGGACCTTTTGGACAATGAGAAACCGGGCGGCAAAGCCGGTCCGCAAAGCGAACGTGTTGCCGCGGCCGCGGCCGAATTCGCGCCGTACGGAAACCGGCGAATCGCTCGAACCGAAATCGCCGCGCGCGCCGTCGCGATCGAGCTTCATGCGGCTCGCGGCGGAAGTCGAGGCGCTCTCGGCGCAGCTTAAATCCTCGCGTGAGCGTATCGCCGATCTCGAAGCGCGGGTCGACATCGATCCGCTGACCGACGTGCTCAACCGCCGCGGTTTTGAGCGTGAGCTCAAGCGCTCGCTGGCTTACGTCAAACGCTACGGCACCAGCGCGGCGCTGATCTACGTCGATCTCGACGGATTCAAGCCGGTGAACGACCGTCACGGCCACGCCGCCGGGGACGCCGTGCTCAAGGCGGTCGCGGCCGTGCTGTTGCGCCATGTGCGCGCCTCCGACGTCGTGGCGCGCATCGGCGGCGACGAATTCGCCGTGCTGCTGTGGAACGTCGACGCCGCCGCCGCTGCCGCCAAGGCCGCCGGGCTCGAAGCCGCGGTCTATTCCACCGAAGTTTGCTGGGGCGCCTCGACTTTCGTCGTCGGCGCGTCGGCAGGCGTTGCGCTGGTGGGACGGCTCGATACGCCCGCTGAAGCGATGGCGCGCGCCGATGCGGCGATGTATGCGCGCAAGGCCGAACGGAAAGAACGGCGCGCCGGCTAGAGCCTAATCGGTTTTGATGGAATCAAAACCGGGCTCTAGCTTTTGATTGAGCATGATCTTTTCCGAAAGCCGGTATCCAGTTTTCGGGATCATGTTCTAGGCGATAATATCGGGCGTGAGCTGGTCTTCGATGAACGTGATGCGATCGCGCAGTAGCAGCTTGCGCTTTTTCAACCGCTGCACCTGGATGATGTCGGAGCCCGGCGATTCCTGCAGTGCCGCAATCGCGGCATCGAGGTCGCGATGCTCCTGCTGCAGGCGCGCCAGCTGCGCCCGAAGCTCGCGTTCTTCCTCTTGTGTCATCGCCGCCTTGGTCAAAGCCTCGAACCGGCCCCGCGCCGCGGCCGGCCGGCCGTGCGCAGAGACCAAGTAAGTCACTTTGGATTATCCCGTTTCGGTCAATCGCCGACAAGGCCGCGTAGCGACCCCACCGATTGTGCACAATGGTTATGCAAGGCCCAACTTTGGGGGATTTTCGTAAGGGCTAAACCGGAGTATCCTTGCTTTTGGTTGTTAGGGTGTAGGATGATACGAACAGGCTTAAATACGCAAGGAGGCAGCCCACATGGCGATTGAATCGCATCTTGCGGAACTCGAAAAACGGCATCAGGCGCTGGAACACCAAATCAACGAAGCGCTCACCCACCCCTCCGCCGACGATCTTCAGATTGCGGAACTCAAGCGGAAAAAATTGCAGGTCAAGGACGAAATTGAGCGGCTGCGGCACGACACGCTCGTCCATTAGTCGGTAACCTCGTAATCGCTGCGTTTATTTTTCCCCTGCGCTCGCGGGGGCGGGGTTTCTTCGTCTCCATTTTGCAAACATCTTGGATTTCCGCTGACGCGGGAATGGGCGGAGTATTTGTGTCCGCTTGACATTCGGACAAATTTGTCCGACGCTGCGGCTCGCTTCATTCGGTCGGCTCGCCGGCAATGGACAAGCGCGACAAATTCATTGCCGAGTTGCGGGATGAGGCTCGCCGAAGAGGCCTGTCGTTCCGCGCCGAGAAATGGCGCGGCAAGGGCGGACACATGATGGTGTTCGTCGGCGACCGGTTGACGACGGTGCCGGCGCGCGAAATCGATCCGAAGACGGCGCGGAAAATTAGGAAACAACTCGGCTTGGCGGATTAGGGAAAGCACATCGTGAAAGCATACGCATACCGCGCACAATTCGAATCGGGCGACCGTCGAGGCAATATCGTCGTTAGTTTTCCCGATGTGCCGGAGGCTATCACGCAAGGCCGCGGTGAAGCCGATGCGCGGTCGATGGCTGAGGAAGCACTCGGCCTTGTGCTGCTGAGCTATCTGCAACGTGGCAAGGCGCTGCCGAAGCCACGCGCCAAAGGCCGCGGCCTCATCGACATTGCGGTCGCGCCGGATGTGGCGGCTAAGCTCGCAGTGCTGGAATCTTTCACTGCCGCCGGCATCACCAAAAGCGAACTGGCGCGCCGCATCGGTAAGGACGAAAAAGAGGTGCGCCGGATTCTCGATCCGAAGCATCCGACCAAATTGCCCGCGCTCACTGCGGCGCTGCGCGCGCTCGGCAAGCGGTTGGTCGTCGGGGTGATGGAGGCGGCGTAGGTCGGTTTATGGCGTCTGTAAGTCCAAAAATCTGATCGACTATTGCCAGAACTGAGCCGCAAACTGAAGTGTTCGCAATATGACGTATTTTTCGGGGATAGCTGATTTGAAAACTGATTTGCTGCTAATCTCGGGCCGAATTTTTTGCATAAAGTCCTTGATCATCACGACCCTGCCGCCGCCCACGCGTGGATACTCCTTGTCACAGCCTAATACAAAGAGCGCAATGCGTTCAATCTCCGGTAAGGGCTGAAAAGACTCGAACAGTTGTGGAATATATTTTTGGCCTGCATCGAATTTCTTACGAAAGCGCGTTTCACGTTTGTCCCAACGATCGGCGTCTGTTGACGGTTCAATGTGAACGAGGTGTTTTGTTTTTGGATTGAACGCGACAACGTCAAGTTCGCATTCCCATCCACCTTGTGGACGACGGCCCACGTGAATATTTCGATTTACGAAATAACCGTTAAACTCGTACCATTCAGCCACAAGTTGCTCTAAGAAATTTGGCATTTCACATCCCCTTCACCCTCTCCCGCAGCTTGAACTTCTGCAATTTCCCGGTCGAGGTCTTCGGGATGTCCGCGAACACGATGCTGCGCGGGCATTTGTAGGACGCGAGGTGGTCGCGGCACCAGGCCATCAGCTCTTCGGCGCTTGCTGTCGCGCCCGGCTTTAACTCGACGAACGCGCAGGGCGTCTCGCCCCATTTCTCGTCGGGTTTGGCGACCACGGCGACCACCTGCACGGCCGGGTGCTTATACAGCGCGTCCTCGACTTCGATCGAGGAAATGTTCTCGCCACCCGAAATGATGATGTCCTTGGAGCGGTCCTTGAGCTGGATGTAGCCGTCGGGATGGATGACGCCGAGATCGCCGGAATGAAACCAGCCGCCGGCGAACGCGGCCGCGGTCGCGGATTTGTTTTTCAGATAGCCCTTCATCACCACATTGCCGCGGAACATCACCTCGCCGAGCGTCGCGCCGTCGCGGGCGACCTGTTGCATGGTCGCGGGGTCGAGCACGTCGAGCGCGTCGAGCACCGGATAGGCGACGCCTTGCCGCGCTTTTTTCGCCGCCTGCTCGGAGCCGTCGAGCGCGTCCCATTCGTGGTGCCAATCGTTGACGCTGGCCGGCCCGTAGGTTTCGGTCAGGCCGTAAACGTGGGTGACGTTGAAACCCGCCGCCTTCATCGCCGCCAGCACGGATTCCGGCGGCGGCGCCGCGGCGGTGACGAACTCGACGCCGTGGCGCAGTGGCTTCTTCTCGTGCGCGGCCGCATTGAGCAGCGTTGACATCACGATCGGCGCGCCGCAGAGATGCGTCACTTTGTGCTTGGCAATGGCGTCGTAGATCGGGGCAGCGCGCACGGCGCGCAAACAAACATGGGTGCCGGCGACCACCGACAAGGTCCATGGAAAACACCAGCCATTGCAGTGAAACATCGGCAGTGTCCACAGATAGACCGGATGCTTGGCCATGCCGCAGGTGATGACGTTCGCCATCGCCAAGAGGTAAGCGCCGCGGTGATGATAGACGACGCCTTTGGGATCGCCGGTGGTGCCGGAGGTGTAATTGAGCGCAATGGCGTCCCATTCGTCGGCGGGCATCAGCCAGGTGAAATCCGGATCGCCCTCGCGCAGCAAATCCTCGTAGTCGAGATTGCCGAGCCGTTCCCCGGCGCCGGTATATTCGGGATCGTCATAGTCGACGACGAGGGGCTGCGCTTTGCAGCGCGCCAAGGCGTCCTTCACGACCGTGGAAAACTCACGGTCCGCGAGCAGCACTTTGGCTTCGCCGTGATCGAGCGTGAAGCCGATAATGGCGGCGTCGAGCCGCGTATTGATCGTGTTGAGTACGGCCCCGGCCATCGCCACGCCGTAATGGGCTTCGAGCATCGCCGGCACGTTCGGCAGCACCGCCGCGACCGTGTCGCCGCGCTTAATGCCGCGTTTGACCAGCGCCGAAGCAAGCCGCCGCGCCCGCGCATAGAACTCGCCATAGGTCCCCGACTGCGCGCCGTGGATGATCGCGGTCTGGTCTGGATAGACCGCGGCCGCGCGGGCGAGAAACGACAGTGGCGTGAGCGGCTGGAAATTCGCAGCGTTACGCTCAAGATCGGTGTCGTAGGGCGCCGTCGCCGCCATGTTTTTCCTCCCTACTGTTTTTTTAAGCCTAGCAAATATGCGAACTGGCGAATAGCGAATGACGGGGGCGAAGAATCGCCGTCCTGTCCGTTACTCACTATTCGCTGCGCCAGCCTTGTGATCACGGCGGGATTTAAGTGATGAACAAGCGGGCCATCGTGACATAGATCAAAGCGGCCACCGGGGGCCAGTGCCGCGATGCATGTCGCTCTTGCATCCCGGCTGTTGCGGGGCCGAAGATAGAGAAGAGGTCTTGGAGGCAGCGCCATGGATGCCCGTTCGAGCCGCTATCACGAGGTCTACGCGCGCTGGCAGCGCGACCCGCTCGGCTTTTGGGGCGAGGCGGCGGCCGACATCGACTGGTTCGAGAAGCCGAAAACCGTGTTCGATCCGAACGCCGGTATCTATGGCCGCTGGTTTCCAGACGGGGTCTGCAATACCTGCTTCAACGCCGTCGACCGTCACGTCAATGCCGGGCGCGGCGAGCAGGCCGCCATCATTTACGATTCGCCGCTCGCCGGCGTGAAGCGGACCATCACCTATCATCGCCTGCTCACCGAGACGCAGGTGCTCGGCGGCATGCTGCGCGACCTCGGCGTCGGCAAGGGCGACCGCGTTATTCTCTATATGCCGATGGTGCCGGAAGCGGCGATCGCGATGCTCGCCTGCGCCCGCATCGGCGCCATTCACTCGGTGGTGTTCGGCGGCTTCGCCGCGCGCGAACTAGCGACGCGGATCGACGACGCCACGCCGAAAGTCATTCTCTCCGCCAGCTGCGGGCTCGAGCCCGGCCGCATCGTACATTACAAGCCGCTGCTCGACGAAGCGATCGCGCTGGCGAAGCACAAGCCGGATGCTTGTCTCATTCTGCAGCGGCCACAATCGGAAGCGCCGCTGATCGATGGCCGCGACCGCGACTGGAAGGCTATGCGCGACTACGCGCTGGTCCACGCCCGCAATGCCTGGGACTGCGTGCCGGTCGCGGCCACTGATCCACTCTACATTCTCTACACCTCCGGCACGACCGGCCGGCCCAAGGGCGTGGTGCGCGACAATGGCGGCCACATGGTCGCGCTGAAATGGTCGATGAAGAATCTCTACGGCATCGAGCCGGGGGAAGTGTGGTGGACGGCGTCCGACGTCGGCTGGGTGGTCGGACACTCTTACATCGTCTATGCGCCGCTTTTACACGGCGCGACATCGATCCTTTACGAAGGCAAGCCGGTCGGCACGCCAGACGCTGGCGCATTCTGGCGCGTCATCGCCGAGCACGGCGCTGTGGTAATGTTCACCGCGCCGACCGCGTTCCGCGCCATCAAGAAAGAAGATCCGAATGGCGCGTTGTTCACGCAGCACGATCTGACGAAATTCCGCACGCTGTTTCTTGCCGGCGAGCGCGCCGATCCCCCGACGCTGGAATGGGCCGAGGCGCTACTGAAAATTCCGGTTATCGATCACTGGTGGCAGACCGAGACCGGCTGGTGCATCGCCGGCAATCCGGCGGGGCTCGGCGCGCTGCCGGTGAAATACGGCGCCGCGACGGTGCCGATGCCCGGCTACGACGTTCGCGTCGTCGACGAAGGCTGTCATGAAGTGGCGGCCAACAAGATGGGCTCGATCGTCATCAAGCTGCCGCTGCCGCCTGCCTGCCTGCCGACGCTGTGGCAGGCCGACGCCCGGATGCGCGAAAGCTATCTCGACGAGTTTCCCGGCTACTACAAAACCGCCGACGCCGGGTTCAAGGACGAGGACGGCTACGTTTTCGTCATGGGCCGCACCGACGACATCATCAATGTCGCCGGCCATCGGCTCTCGACCGGCGGCATGGAGGAAGTGCTCGCCGCGCACCCCGACGTCGCCGAATGCGCCGTGCTCGGCATCAAGGATGAGCTCAAGGGCGAGGTGCCGTGTGGCTTCATCGTACTCAAATCCGGCGTCAATCGGCCGCCGACCGAGATCGAGAGGGAGTGCATCGCGCTCGTCCGCGAAAAAATTGGGCCCGTGGCGGCGTTCAAGCTCGCCATCACGGTGGCGCGGCTGCCGAAAACCCGCTCAGGCAAAATCTTACGCGGCACGATCAAGAAAATCGCCGACGGCGAAAGCTGGCAAATGCCGGCGACCATCGACGATCCGGTGGTCTTGGAGGAGATTGGGAGTGCGCTGAAAGGGAAGGGGGTAGGGGCTAACGATTTGTAGGGCGGGCCAAAGTCGCGCCGTGCCCGTCCTACGGGATCGATGGCGGCACTTTGGCCGATTTTGTACGTTATCGGGCATGCCGGGTATTATCGGATGGTTGGTCGTGCTTGGCTTGTCGCTGTGCGGTGCAACCGCGAGCGCGCAGTCGACGGCGACGCCGTCTGCCGATCAAAACATGCCCGCTCGTGCTCAGATCCCGCCACCGCCGCCGACACCGGCTAGCCGACCCACCGCTCCGAATACTCCTCCCACCGCCGACGATATCTGCCGCGCCATCGAACAGGACGCGGCGGAGAATAATCTCCCGGTCGAGTTTTTCGCGCGCGTGATCTGGCAGGAGAGCCGCTTCAACGCCCAAGCGGTAAGCGGCAAAGGCGCGGAGGGCATCGCGCAATTCATGCCGGCGACGGCGGATTATCGCGGGCTGGTCGATCCGTTCGATCCGATCGAAGCGCTGAAAAATTCGGCGAGCTATCTGCACGATCTGCAGCAGAAATTCGGCAATCTCGGCCTCGCCGCCGCGGCCTATAATGCCGGCCCGGGCCGCGTCAGTGCGTTTCTGACAAGCCATCGTCCACTGCCGAGCGAGACGCGCAATTACGTCGCCATCATCACCGGCTGGACCGCCGACGAATGGGCGTCGCCATCGCCGCCCAAGGCAGCTGAAACCACCATCCCGCAGGGCGTACCGTGCACGCGACTTGCCAATCTAATCCTGGCGCCAAAGGCTGAGGCGCAACGTTTGGCGGCTTACGTGCCGCGCTGGGGCATGCAGCTCACCGCGAACTGGTCGGAGAGCAAGGCCTGGGCGATTTACCGCATGATCGCGAAAAAATATGCAGCTCTGATCGGCGATCGCGAGCCGATCGTGATCCGCAGCCGCGGCATCGGGCTCGGCGCCGCCATGCGCTACAACATCCGCATCGCCGACGACGACCGGCGTTATCTGGACGGATTCTGCAACAAGCTCATCGCTGCCGGCGGAGCCTGCGTGGTGCTACGGAATGATCGGGGGTGAGGGCTCTTCCGCCCCCGCACGAAGTGCGGAGGAGGGGGACCGCCCGAAGGGTGGTGGAGGGGGCTGGCTCGCTAAGAGCGAGCCGTCACTTACCCCTACCGGCGAGCTTCGCTCGCCACCTCCCCCGTAAACGGGGGAGGAAAGAATAATTACTCCGCCTTGCCGCCGAGCTGTTTGAGCTTGGCGAACACCGCATTGACGTCGAGCTCGTCAGCCTTCTTGACCTCGGCGGGCGTCGGCTCCGGTTCTTCCTTGGGCACGGTGGTGACGGAGGCGGGCAGCAGCGTCGCGCCCTGTTCCTCGACCGGAACGGGCTTTTCCTTGGCCGCCTTCTGCACTTCGAGGTCGAGATCGATCTGCGAGCACAGGCCGAGCGTCACCGGATCGAGCGGCGTCAGATTGGCGGAGTTCCAATGCGTGCGGTCGCGGATCGCGGCAATGGTCGATTTGGTGGTGCCGACCAGCCGCATGATCTGGCTGTCCTTGAGCTCGGGATGGTTGCGCACCAGCCAGAGGATGGCGTTGGGGCGATCCTGGCGGCGCGACACCGGCGTATAGCGCGGGCCCTTCTTCGGCTTGGCCTCGGGCAGCCGCGTTTTCGGCTCGGCGATATGCAGCCGGTAATTCGGATCGGCTTCGGCGGCCTTGATTTCCTCGCGGGTCAATTGGCCGGTGAGGACCGGATCGAGACCCTTGATGCCCTGTGCCGCGTCGCCGTCGGCGATCGCCTTGACCTCCAGCGGATGGAGGTTGCAAAGCTGCGCGATCTGGTCGAACGACAACGACGTATTGTCGACCAGCCAAACGGCTGTGGCTTTGGGCATCAGGGGCGCGGTCGCCATAGGTAAATCTCCTCTGTGCTCCGCCCGCCCATCCGGGCGAAGCCACTCAACGTCATCGAAGATGACTGGAAAGCGCCCTGAATATAGGCGGAGCCCCGATCCCGCGCAACCGGCCGATACGGGACGGGAACTTGGCGACTTCACAGATATCCCGATAATATCGGGATAAACCAAGCTCTTAGCGTCAGGCCTCGCCCGCCGCTCAGACGTTCCAGTCTCCGCACGTCCGCCCAAAGACATGTAATATATTTAAATTAGCATAGACGGGAGGAGAGCCGGGGTCATGGCTGGGTCACTTGACGGAAAGGTCGCGATCGTGACCGGCGCCGGACGCGGCCTCGGCCGGGTGATGACGCTTGCATTGCTCGATGCCGGCGCCAGCGTCGCGGCCGTCGAGCTCGACGGACCGGCGCTCGAGGAAACCCGGGATGCCGCCGAGGATCGCGGCGGCGGCGAGCGCCTTAACGGCATCGTCGCCGACGTCACCTGGAACGACAGCGGACCGAAAATCCTGCGCGCCACCACGGAGCGCTTCGGCCGCGTCGATATTCTGCTCAACAATGCCGGCACCAATATCGGTCTGGTGCGGCGCGAAGGGCGACCGCGCGGAAAACTTTGGGAGACGACGCCGGAGGAGTTCCGCCGCATCATCGAGGTCAATGTCGTCGCCGCGTTCCTGATGACGCGGGCGGTGTTGCCGGCGCTCCTGGCGCAGCGCTGGGGCCGCATCATCAATGTGACAACGAGTCTCGACATCATGTAGCGCGGCATGATGCAGCCCTATGGCGCTTCCAAGGCGGCGAATGAAGCGATGCTCGCGGCGTTGGCGCAGGAACTCGACGGCACCGGCGTCACCGCCAATGTGCTGGTGCCAGGCGGCGCCGCCGATACGCACATGGTTTCGCGCACTGCCGTGCCGGACCGTTCGACGCTGATCGCGCCGGAGGTGATGGTCAAGCCGCTGGTCTGGTTGTGCTCGAACGCTTCCGATGGCGTCAACGGTCAGCGTTTCGTCGCCGCGAAATGGGATACGAAAGTGCCGCCCGAACAGGCGGCGAAGAACGCTGCGGCGCCCGCGGCCTGGCAACAGCTCGGCCGTCAGTCGATCAATCCCGAGGGCTTGCTGTAGCGATTATGGGTTTGCCGGAACGCGGCCCTTCACGGCATTGGCGAAAGCTTCGTAAGTAATGCTGCCGTCGGCAGCGATCGGCAGTACTTCGCGCAGGCGCGCTTTGATTTGCTCGATCTGGTTGGGGGACAGCGCCGCCAGCGCCTTGCCCGAGGGACCGACCGGCAGGCTGCTTGAGGCCCAGAAATCGTCGAAATCGGCATAGGCGACGCGGATGCGGATCACTGTGGTGTCGATCGATTGCAATCCCACCTGTTGCCAAAACGCGTGCATGCTCTCGCGCCGCGACGCTTCGACGTTCGGCCGCGACGGTTCCTCCAGGCCCAAGGATTTCATCGCCACGGAGAGTGGCCTGATCGGAAAGCCACCGCCCGGAATGTCCCACATATAAGTGGCGACCATGCCGCCCGGCTTGACGACACGCGCCATTTCGCGCGCAGCTTTTACCGGATCGCTCAGGAAGGTGATGACCAGAGCCATCGACGCGGCGTCGAAACTGTCGTCGGCGAATGGCAACGCTTGCGCATCGCCGACGCGAAATTGCGCGAGCTTCGTGCCCGGCCGCGTGCGCGCGTAATCAATCTGGCCGTCCGAAGGGTCGATGCCGGTCACCGCCGCGGGCGCGACGCGCGCAATCAGCACTTCGGTGAAGGCGCCATTGCCGCAGCCGACATCGACCCAGTGCAGGCCTTTTGGCGGATTGAGCCAATCGAGAAATTTTGCGCCGGCGAGTTGGCTCCAGCGGCCCATCAGCCGCTCATAGGCCTTGCCGTCGGTGAAGAGGTTTGGGGGTGCGTTCATGCGCTTCCTTTTGGACGCCGGCTCTGTCGCGTTATTGCGCCGGCATGGTCTCTTTGATGATCGGCGTCCATTTGGCGATTTCGGCTTTTTGTTTTGCCGCTAAAGCCTCGGGCGTCTGCCGGTCCGGCGGCCAGATCTCCTGGCCCAGCTTCTTAAAGCGCTCCTGCACCCCGGGATCGGCCAAGGCCATGCGGATGGCGGCGTTGAGTTTGGCGATCACCTCCGGCGGCGTCCCTGCGGGGACCCAGATGCCGTGCCAGAAGCTCGCATCGATGTCGGGAATGCCGAGCTCGTCGAGCGTCGGCACCTCGGGCGCCGCCCACCACCGTTTGGGCTGCAGTACGGCAAAGGCTTTGAGCATCCCGCTTTGCACCTGCGTCAGTTGTGATGCAGCCTGCCCGAACACGAAGTCGATATGGCCGCCGAGCAGATCCGTCAGTTCCGGCGCACCGCCGGTGTAGGGCACGATCTGAAAAGCCGTGCCGGTGCGTTTGGCGAAGAACCGCGCGGCGACGTCGGTTGGGCCGCCGACGCCGACCGTCCCCATGGTTGCTTTGCCGTTCTGCGCTTTCAGCCAGGCGATCAGGCTCTTCACATCGTCGGCAGGCACCGCCTTGCCGGAGACGATCCAGATCGGCGTGTCGGCGATCAGCGACACCGGCGCCAAATCTTTCACCGGATCATAATTGAGCTTCATGATCGCCGGATTGAATACGGCGGTTTGGGTGTGGCCAATGCTCAGCGTGTAGCCGTCCGGCGGCGAATGGGCGACGCGGCCGACGCCGATGCTGCCGCCGGCGCCGCTGACATTCTCGATGATGACCGACTGGCCGAGCGCCGCCTGTATCCGTTCCGCCAAAATGCGCGCGATGGTGTCGGTCGGGCCGCCCGCCGGATAGGGCACTACGATGGTGATGGTGCGCGACGGATAAGTGTCGGCAACGGCTGCCGTCCCGCAGGCGACGAGCAAAGTCAGTGCAAGTGCAAAAAGCCTGCCCATGCGATTTCCTTCCCTCCCGCTCCACCGAAGAAGAGCGAGACTTTATTCCGCCGCCGCTTTTTGGTCGCTGCTTGCGTTGATGGCCGCCCACACCCGGCTCGGTGTTGCCGGCATGTCGATGTGCTCGATGCCGAGCGGCTTGAGCGCGTCGAGAACGGCGCTGATCACCGCTGGCGGCGCGCCGGTGGCGCCGGCTTCGCCGGCGCCTTTGATGCCGAGCGGATTGGTCGTGGCCGGCACCTCCGTCAACTCCGACACCATGTCGGGGAAGTCTTCGGCACGCGGCATGACGTAATCCTGGAAGCTGCCGGTAAGGAGCTGCCCTTCGGCGTCAAACACGATGGATTCCATGAGTGCCTGGCCGACGCCCTGCGCGACGCCGCCGTGAATCTGGCCCTCGCAGAGCAGCCGGTTCATGACCTTGCCGACGTCGTCGACGGCTGCATAACGGACCAGCGACACCATGCCGGTCTCCGGATCGATTTCGACTTCGCAGACGTGGCAGCCGTTGGGGTAGTTCGACGGCTCCGCCGAGAATGTGCCGGAGGCTTCGAGACCGAGCTCGAATTGCGGCGGCAGCATCATCGGACGATGCAATGACATCGCCACCGCGGTGAGCGGCAGCGCGCGATCGGTGCCGACGATGCGGAAGCTGCCGTCCTTGAATTCGATGTCGCCGGCTGCGGCCTCCATCATCATTGCCGCCATCGGCTTGGCCTTCTCGATGATGGCATCGGCGGCGCGTTTGAGCGCATTGCCGCCGACATGCATGCTGCGCGAACCGTAAGTGCCGCGTCCGATCGGCACTTCGTTGGTGTCGCCCTGGATGAAGCGAATGGAGTCGATTGGCACGCCGAGCCACTCGTGCACCATCTGCGAATAGACGGTCTGGTGGCCTTGGCCATGCGAATGAGTGCCGGCAACGATGGTGGCGGTTCCGCTCGGATCGAAGCGGATCACCATCTTCTCGTTAAACACCGCGGCCTCTTCCAGGAAATAGCCGATGCCGCGGCCGCGCAGCTTGCCGCTCTTCTTCGATTCCGCGGCGCGTTTGGCATAACCGTCCCAGTCCGCGAGCTTCAGGCACTCGTCCATGACGAGCGTGAAGTCGCCGCTGTCATAGGTCATGCCGGAATGCGGGATCTTGTGTGGCATGGCGGACGCCGGGATGAAGTTGCGCCGCCTGATCTCGATCGGATCGATGCCGATGACGCGAGCGGCGCGTTCGATCAATTGCTCGATCAGGAAGGTTGCCTCGGGCCGTCCGGCGCCGCGATAGGGCGCCATCGGTGTGGTATTGGTCAGCACCGCTTTGGCGGCGGCGAACACCGCGGGAATATTGTAGACGCCGGGCGCGAGCTTGATCGCGTAGAGCGGCACGACGATGCCGGCCTCGAATATATGTGACCCCATCTGGTGCAGTGCATTGACGCGCAGCCCGAGGATTTTGCCCTTTTCGTCGAGCGCCAAGTCACCCGTCACGACCTGGTCGCGGCCGTGGGCATCGCCGACGAATGCTTCCGAGCGCGTCGATACCCATTTCACCGGCCGGCCGCCGACCCGGCGCGACGCCCATACGACGAGCGCATCCTCCGGATAGCCGCCGTTCTTCATGCCGAAGCCGCCGCCGACGTCGGGCGAGATCACGCGCAGCTTCGATTCGGTGATTTTCAGCACGTTACCGGCGACATGCTGGCGCGTGCCGTGCGGGTTCTGCGTGGTCGAATAAAGCGTATAGCTCTCGCTGTCGGGATGGTATTGGCCGATGGCCGCGCGCGGCTCGATGGTGTTGGCGCTGACGCGGCTATTGTAAAGCTTGAGCGTGACGACGTGCTTGGCATTGGCGAAGGCGGCGTCGACCGCGTCCTTGTTGCCCATCATCAGCCCGACCGCGACATTGTTCGGGGCCTCGTCCCAGACGGCGGGTGCGCCGGGCTTGACCGCATCTTCGACGTTGATCACCGCTGGCAGCGGTTCGTAGTCGACCTCGACGAGCTCGGCGGCGTTCTTGGCCTGAAAGAGCGTTTCGGCCACGACAAAGGCGACGCGTTCGCCCAGCGCGCGGACTTTGCCGATGGCGAGGATCGAGCGCAGCGTGCGATAGCCCTTCGGGCCGCCCATGTCCTCCGGCATGACCGGCGAAAAAGCGCCGAGACTGTCGGCCGTGACATCCGCTCCGGTGAGAATGGCGAGCACGCCGGGTGCGGCCTTGGCCTTGGCCGTGTCGATGCGCTTGATGCGGGCATGCGCGTGCGGCGACGTGACCACGACGCCATGGCATTGCGTCGGCAGGTCGATGTCGTCGACAAAGCGGCCGCGGCCGGTAATGAAACGCGGGTCCTCGAGCCGGGTCACAGGCTGACCGATGCCGAACTTGATCACGCTTTCCTCCCAGGAGAACCTAGCAATCCTTGCCCGCTGCATGGGGCGGCAATGCCTTATACTTGCGATCCAGGCCGATGAGAATGGAGCATTATCGCAGGGATGATAGCGCCAAAAAGTTGCGGCGCCGGTTGGTACCGGCGCCGCATGGCGGAGCGCGTTGAAGGGGGATCAGGCCGACTTGCGCCAAGGCAGCAGCATCGACACGCGCTCCTTATAGGACCGGTATTGATCGCCGAACGCGACCACCAGGTCGCGCTCTTCCAACTGGATGCCGACGAAGATGTAGGCCGTGGTCACTGCGGCGAACAAAAGGTGTCCGAGCGTCATTGTCGGTGCCGCCCAGAATGCGATGATGAAGCCGAGATAGATCGGGTGCCGCACGAATTTGTAGTAGAGCGGCATGCGAAAGCGCGCCGCCGGCATCGGGCGGCCAGTGAGATTGTTCGCAACCTGATGCAGGCCGAACAACTCGAAATGGTTGATCAGGAATGTCGAGGTCAGCACGATCAGCCAGCCGATGAGTGAGACGGCGGTGATCGCCGTGGCGGCTTGGGGATTGGCGACCTGCCAGACGACTTCAGGCATCGGACGCCACTGCCAAAGCAAGAGAGCAAGGGCGAGCGTTGCGAACAAGACGTAAGTGGTGCGCTCGACCGAAGCGGGGACAAATTGCGTCCACCATCGCTTGAACTGCTGACGCGCCATCACGCTGTGTTGGATGGCGAAGATCGACATCAGGACGAGGTTGATGATGAGCGCCTGCGTCGTTGGCGCGGATAGTCCGGTGTCGATAGTCGTGGGCACGACGAGGTCTTCGACAAAGCCGATGGCGTAGAGGAAGGTGGCAAAGAAAAAGACATAGACGACCACGCCATAGAGGAACGCGACAATGCGTCCGGCGAGATTGCTCCGATGCTCCTGGTCCGGCCGGTCGACGGACTGAATGTGAATGTGACTCATGGCGTCCTCCGCTCATAGGCGTGGAAAAACTCGCTCGCGAAGCAGGGACTATGAACCGGGCACCAGCAAAAGACTTTGTCCGATCCTTGATTTGCCCTTGAGACAGGCTTGATTATTCCGTGAGACACTGCAGGTCTGCGTCGGAGCGGTCAGTGAAATTTGTCTTTGCCAATCATGTGCTTGATACGGAGCGCCGGGAGCTGCGGCGCGGCTCCGAGGCACTCCCCGTCGAACCCCAGGTGTTCGATCTACTGGTCTATCTGGTGCAGAACCGCGACCGGGTCGTCACCAAGGACGATCTCATTGCATCGGTCTGGAGCGGCCGGATTGTCTCGGATTCCACGCTAAGCAGCCGCATCAATGCGGCGCGAAAGGCGATCGGCGACAGCGGCAACGAGCAGAAGCTCATTCGGACCATTGCGCGCAAGGGACTGCGTTTCGTCGGCGACCTGGAAACCGGCGCCGAAGCGTTGCAACGTCACGCCACGCGCCACAATGAAGGTCACGAATCGCGCACGGCGCTACCGTTGCCCGACCGCCCGGCGATCGCGGTGCTGCCGTTCAGCAACATGACCGGAGATCCGACGCAGGAATATTTTTCCGATGGTATCAGCGAGGACATCATTACCGCCCTCTCAAAGCTGCGCTGGGTCTTCGTGATCGCGCGCAATTCGTCATTTGTCTACAAGGATAGGGCGGTCCACATGAAGCAGATCGCCGAGGAACTCGGTGTCGGGTATGTGGTCGAGGGCAGCGTGCGCAAGGTCGGTGACCGCGTCCGCATCACGGCGCAGCTCAACGATGTCACCACTGGCAGTCACATCTGGGCCGAGCGTTACGATCGCAACATCGCCGACGTGTTCGCGGTGCAGGACGAGATCACCGAAGCCATAGTCGCCGCGATCGAGCCGCAACTGTATGCTGCGGAGAATTTCCGTGCCAAGCGAAAGTTGCCGGAGAGTTTGGATGCCTGGGACCTGGTCATGCGGGCGCTTTCGCATTATTGGCGGGTCACCCGCCAAGACAATGTGGTCGCGCAAGCGTTACTCGAAAAAGCGACCGCTATCGATCCGAATTACGGACAAGCGCTCGGCGTGCTCGCCACCAGCCACACGTTCTGCGCCCATATGGGTTGGGCCGATATGGCGGTTGTGGTGCCGCTCGCTGAGCGTGCGGCGCTGACGGCAATCCGGGTCGACAGTGAGGATGCCTGGGCGCACCTCGCATTGGCCTGTGTTTATCTGTTCGGGCGACGCTTCGACGATGCGCTGGCCGAGTTCGAAACGGCGCTGCAGCTCAACCCAAATTTCTCGCTGGCTCAGGGCTATCACGGTTTGGCGTTGTGCTATTGCGGGCGCTGGCAGGAAGGCGATTTGGCGGCGCGTCGCGCCCTGCGATTGAGCCCGCGCGACCCGTTCTCGGCGATCTATTACGGGATTGCGTCCTATGCCCAGTATATCGGACGTAATTACGGCGAGGCGATCCAGTTGGCGCGCGAGGGTATCCGTCAACGCGGCGATTTCGTCGGCGCTCATCGGGTGCTGACGGCCGCCGCCGGCATGGCCGGAGACGCCAACATCGCCGCGGCGGCATTGCAGGAACTTCGTCGCGCACAGCCCAATGTCTCGCTGGCCTGGATCGCCAAGCAGATGCCGATCAAGCACGACGCCGAGATGCAGCACTATCTGGACGGCTTTCGCCGCGCCGGGCTGGTTTGATGTATTGCGCGCTCTTGCTAAGCTAGGCCGTCGGGAGAGCCGCGGCCATGTCTGTCGTTTCGGATTCAGCGCATTTCGATTATATTA
>JBAQAB010000046.1:0-9921 GCA_049285535.1 Xanthobacteraceae bacterium | reverse complement strand
GAGCGGCCGCGTGAAGGCGTCGAACGCGTTGCGCGATACCGGGCCTTCCGAACTGTCAAACAGCGCGCGCACCGCGCGGAGCCTGTTCACATACTCGTTGAGTCCATTTTGGATGACCATGAAATGGTTTTCGGCAAGGACTTTGAACTGGAGCTTCGCCTGCTGGCTTTCCCGATTTGCCGTCATGCCGGCCGCTGCCAGCGACACGGCAAGGCCGGCGGCCGCCGCGACCAGGCAAGGCCCGAATTGCCGGAGCTTAGCTCCGGCCCCCGTCATGAAATGTATCGCCATCGCTCACTCGCGATCATGCTACGCACAAAGAACGATCTGCTAGTCCGCCGGCCATTTTCTCACTCAGCCAACGCGCGAAAGGCGTGGAAGATGTTGGGCGAAGTCAAATGCGGGGGCGATGGTGTCTAATACGCCTGGGATGCTTAAGCGCGTGTTATGATTTATCGCAGAATTTAGTACGTAGTTGGCCGCTTCGGTAACAATGGAGTAAAGCTCGTCATGTCCGACAGCCCGCCCGATCGCCTCTCCAACGACCCGCGCAGCCCCTATTTCGACGCCGAAGCGCTCGCACGCGACGTCGGCGTGCGCTTCAAGGGCGTGGAAAAGACCAACGTCGCGGAATACTACGTGAGCGAAGGCTGGATCCGTGTCGAGGCCGGCAAGACGAAGGATCGCTACGGCAACCCGCTGACAATCAAGCTCACCGGCCCGGTGGAAGTCTACTTCAGGGACGAGAAAAAGGGGTAGAACGCGCGCGTCAATGCAGCGTCGCGCCGCCCTCGATAACCCGAAGCTGGATTTGTCCGATCAGCGCCGCGCGGGCGGCTTCGGCCGCCGCGATCTCCGTGCTCGTTTCATTCGCCGTACTGCGATTTGAGCCCCAGGCGACGAAGCCGCCGAGCAGCGCCGCCGCCGCGCACGCCATCACCGCCGGATCGAAGGTGATCGCACCAAATAGCAAGGCGACGAGAACGACGCCACCCGCGGTCACTGCGATCTGCCCCGCCAAAATAAACTTGCGGCAGCTCTCAAGCTTGTCGCCAAGCTCGTCGATCTGCGCTTCGAGACGTACGATCTCGTCGTGCGGGTCGGCGCCGTTGATGCCGATGTCAGCCATAGGCGCAGCATATACCGCGCTTTGCCCTGCCCTGGAGGAGAAGATTATTCCGCCGCCACCTGCGTCGCCGGGTCGACCGCTTCGACCCGCGCCGCGCAAAATTTGAATTCGGGGATTTTGCCGAACGGATCGAGCGCCGGGTTGGTCAGGAGATTCGCCGCTGCCTCGACGAAGGCGAAAGGAATAAACACCACGCCGTCGGGAATGGCGTCGTCCTGGCGCGCCTCGAGTTCAACCGTGCCGCGGCGGGTGGCGACGCGGATCATGTCGCCCGGCTTGACGCCGAGCTTGGCAATGGTGCCGCGCGACACCGAGGCGACCGCGCCGGGCTCGAGCGCGTCGAGCACGGTAGCGCGCCGCGTCATAGCGCCGGTATGCCAGTGCTCAAGCTCGCGCCCGGTGGTAAGAATGAAGGGATAATCAGCATCCGGCGTTTCGTCTGGCGGCTGGAGCTTTGCAGCGACAAGCTTGCCGAAGCCGCCCGGACGCGGGAAACCCTTGTCGAACACGACGTCGCGGCCGGGTTTATCCGGCGCATCGGCCGGATAGGTAACGGCGCTTTCGCGCTGCACCCGGTCCCAGGAAATATTGTCGAGCGACGGCATCAGCGACGCCATCTCGGTATAGATCTCGTCCGGACCCTTGTAGTTCCACGGCAGGCCGATGCGCCGGCCGAGCTCCTGAATGAGCCACCAATCGTGCTGTGTCTCACCAGGCAGCGGGAGCGCCTGGCGCCCCATCTGCACCTGGCGATTGGTGTTGGTCACGGTGCCGTCCTTTTCTGGCCAGGCCGAGGCCGGCAAGATCACGTCGGCATAGACCGCGGTCTCGGTGAGAAAGAGATCCTGGACCACCAGATGTTCGAGATGCGCCAGCGCCTGGCGGGCGTGATTGAGATCGGGGTCGGACATCGCCGGGTTTTCACCCATGATGTACATGCCCTTGATCACATCGGCGTGGACCGCATCCATGATCTCGACCACGGTGAGACCCTTCTTTGGCGGCAGCTTTGTCTCCCAAGCATCTTCGAAGCGCGCCCGAATTTGCGGATCCTCGACTGATTTGTAATCCGGGAAGAACATAGGAATGAGGCCGGCATCGGAAGCGCCCTGCACGTTGTTCTGGCCACGCAGCGGGTGCAGCCCCGTCCCGGGCCGGCCGATCTGGCCGGTGATCAGCGACAGCGCGATCAGGCAGCGTGCATTGTCGGTGCCGTGGGTGTGTTGCGAAATACCCATGCCCCAGAAGATGATCGCAGATTTGGCACGGGCGAATTTGCGCGCCACGGTCCGGATCACATCCGGTTCGACGCCGCAGATCGGGCCCATCTCCTCCGGCGTATAATCCTTAATGCTCTCGGCAAACGCCTTGAAGCCTTCGACGTAAGTCTGGATGTACTGCTCGTCGTAGAGTTTCTCGGTGACGATAGTATTGAGCATGCCGTTGAGCATTGCCACGTCGGTGCCATTCTTGAATTGCAGCATATGCGTGGCGTGGCGCTTGAGCGCCTGGCCGCGCGGGTCGGCGACGATCATGGTCGCGCCGCGCTTTTTCGCCTGCTTGAAGAAGGTCGCCGCCACGGGATGATTTTCCGTCGGATTGGCGCCAATGACGAAAATCACCTCGGAGTTCTTGCACTCGTTGAAAGTGGCGGACACCGCGGCTGAGCCTACACCTTCCATCAGCGCGGCGACCGAGGAGGCGTGACACAGTCGCGTGCAGTGATCGACATTGTTGGTGCCGAAACCAGTGCGAACGAGCTTCTGAAAAAGATAGGCTTCCTCGTTCGAGCCTTTGGCCGAGCCGAAACCGGCAAGACCCTGTGGACCGTCGCGGTCGCGTATTTTCTTCAAGCCCGCCGCGGCCCGGTCGAGCGCTTCGTCCCAAGTCGCTTCGCGGAAATGCGTCCATGGATTGGAAGGGTCGATAAACTCATGCGGGATCTTCGGCACGCCGTCCTTGCGGATCATCGGCTTCAAGAGCCGCTGCGGATTGTGCACGTAGTCGAAGCCGAAGCGGCCCTTGACGCAGAGCCGGCTCTCATTGGCGGGTCCGTTCTTGCCGGTGACATAAAGGAGCTTGTCGTTTTTGATGTGGTAAGTGAGCTGGCAGCCGACGCCGCAATAGGGGCAGACGCTGTCGACCGCGCGATCGGCCTGGCCGGTAAAAACGTTGTTCTCGTCCACCAAAGTCGCCGGCATCAGCGCGCCGGTTGGGCAGGCCTGCACGCATTCGCCGCAGGCGACGCAGGTCGAGGCGCCCATCGGATCGTCAAAGTCGAACACGATCTTTTCGCCATGACCGCGGCCGGCCATGCCGATGACGTCGTTGACCTGCACTTCACGGCAGGCGCGGACGCAGAGGTTACATTGGATGCAGGCATCGAGATTGACCGCCATCGCCACGTGGCTGCGATCCGGCTTTGGCACTTCGGAAGGCTTCCGCTTCGGGAATCGTCCGGCTTCGACCTTCAGCCGTGTCACGGTCTTCCAGAGCTCGGAATCCGGATCGTGCGCAATCTCGATTTCGGGCTGGTCAGTGACCAACAGCTCGGCGATCATCTTGCGCGCGGTTTTGGCGCGGTCGGTCTGGGTCTTGACCTTCATCCCGGGTGAGGGCGTACGGATGCAGCTCGCCGCCAGCACGCGCTCGCCCTCGATCTCGACCATGCAGACGCGGCAATTGCCGTCGGGCCGGTAGCCGGGCTGCGGTGAGTAACATAGATGCGGCAGTTGGATGCCGAGCCGGCTCGCCGCGCGGAAGATCGTCTCGCCGTCGCGGATATCGATCTCGCGGTCGTCGATGGTGAAGGTTTTCGCGGTCGCCGCACTACCCTTGCCGGCAACCTTGTCGACCGGCGCCGTGTGGGCCACGCCAGGCTTGCCATCGCCATAAGCCGCACCGCCCGCAGCGCCTTTTTTATCGTGCCCGTAACCGGCTGGTTTCTGTCCGTTGCCGTCGCTCATAGCATTTAGCCTTCGATCACCAATGTCCCACCGGCTTGGTTAGTTCATCAGGAAAGTATTTTAGCACACAAAGTAAAGGATTTGGGGCCGCCTGGCCGAGACCGCAAATCGAGGCATCGCGCATCAGCGCCGAGAGCTCATCGAGGAGGGCGGTGTCCCACGGCCCTCCCGCCATCAACTGCGCCGCCTTCTCGGTGCCGACGCGGCACGGCGTGCACTGGCCACAGCTCTCATCCTCGAAGAATTTCATGAGATTGAGCGCCACTGCTTTCATATCGTCCCGGTCGGACAGGATCACAACCGCGTGCGACCCGACGAAGCAGCCGTATTTTTCCAGCGTGCCAAAATCGAGCGGAATATCGGCCATCGATGCCGGCAGGATGCCGCCGGAGGCCCCACCGGGCAGATAGCCCTTGAACGCGTGGCCGTCGGTCATGCCGCCGCAAAACTCCTCAATCAACTCACGTGCGGTGACCCCCGCGGGTGCGAGCTTGACGCCGGGATCTTTGACCCGGCCGGACACCGAAAAACTGCGGAAGCCCTTGCGCTCATGGCGGCCCTGCGAGGTGAACCAGGTGACGCCCTTCTCGACGATGTCGCGCACCCAGAACAGCGTCTCGACATTCTGTTCGAGCGTGGGCCGGCCGAACAAGCCAACCTGCGCGACGTAAGGCGGACGATGACGCGGCAAGCCGCGCTTACCCTCGATCGATTCGATCATCGCGGATTCTTCGCCGCAGATGTAGGCGCCGGCGCCGCGGCGCATGTGGATCTTGGTGTGCTTCGACAGGCCGGCCTGCTCCACCTTGCCGATCTCTTCGGTAAGAAGAAGGATCACTTCCGGATATTCGTCGCGAACGTAAAGGTAAGTATCCGCGGCCTCCACGATCCAGGCTGCGATCAGCATGCCCTCAATGAAACGGTGCGGGTCGCGTTCGAGATAGTAACGATCCTTGAACGTGCCGGGCTCGCCTTCGTCGCAATTGACCGCAAACAGCCGCGGCGCCGGTTCGGCGCGCACCAGCGACCATTTCCGGCCGGTCGGAAAACCGGCGCCGCCAAGGCCGCGTAAGCCGGCGTCGCTGACCGTCTTGATAAGATCGTCGCGGGTGCGCTTGCCGGCAAGGCAGGCTTTGAGCAGTTCGTAGCCGCCGCTCTTTACATATGCGTCCAAAGCGGTGGGCGTCGGATAGGCGTGCGGATGCGCCGGCTTTGCCGCCGCTGCGGTAACTTTCGCTGCGTCAGCCTGCATGACTTGCATATGGCCGACAGCGCAGACCGGCGCGCGGTCGCAGGCGCCCATGCACGGCGCGCGCACCACGCGAACGTTGGGGCCAAGCGCATCCGGCAATTCGGCGAAGAGCCGCTCCGCGCCCTGGAGCGCGCAGGACAGCGAATCGCAGACCCGCACCGTGACCGGCGGCGGCGGCGTCTCGTTTTCCTTCACCACATCGAAATGGGCATAGAAGGTCGCGACCTCGTAAACCTCGGTCAAAGCAAGCTTCATTTCCTGCGCCAGCGCAGCGAGATGCGCGGCGGAGAGATGCCCGTAATGATCCTGAAGGAGGTGCAGATGCTCGATGAGGAGGTCGCGCCGGCGCGGCCGGTCGATCAGCAGCGCCTGAACCTGTTCGAGCGCCTGCGGATCAACCTGCCGGCCTTTGGGGGTCCGCGGCGGCCGGCGTCGGCCGGTTCCGCCGCCCTGGCCGGGTCGCGATGGCGGCGGCTGTTCGGTAAGGCTCATTGTGTCCTTTTAAGACGCAAAAACGTCAATTGAAACAGAACTTCGTGTGCTCGTTATCAGCGCCAATCCGTATTGCCGCGACACTTGGCCTCATCGAGCGGCACTATGGGGCGCTCGAGCCGGGCGATTGGGCATCGCGGCCCAACAATGACGAATCTCAACCAGGGCGCGCACTATAACCCGTTGAAAAACATTAATTTTATCGCAGGAACGAACATGGCGATATGCTCGGAGGCTGGGAGCGATTTTCTTCTCCGTTGCTGCCGAGAAGGGGAATGATTCTGTCGCGGAGAGGGGAGGCCCCGTGCACGACATCGGAACCCGGCGCCGATTGACTATGGTCGAACTTGCTATTCGCCTCACGCTATAGGAGATTTTTGGACAATGCCTCGCCGCGCCTGTCCGTTCGACACGGCGATGCGAAGGCGCAATAACCCGCCGAACAAGTCTTCATAAGAAGTCTGCGGAAAATAGCGACTGGGGAACCAAGGAGGACTTCACAATGGCTTTGCTTCCATTTCTCGATCGTAGCCACACGGTCGCCGGGCCGGGCTTCAGCCGGTGGATGGTGCCCCCTGCGGCACTGTGCATCCATCTGTGCATCGGCCAGGCCTACGCCTTCAGCGTTTTTAATCTGCCGATGACCAAATTGATCGGCATCACCCAGTCCGCACCCGACGATTGGCACCTGACCGAGCTCGGATGGATTTTCTCCATTGCCATCTTCGTGCTTGGCGTCTCGGCGGCGACCTTCGGCCGCTGGGTCGAAGAGGGCGGTCCGCGCCAGGCGATGTTCGTAGCTGGTCTGTGCTGGGCGGTCGGCTTCTTCATCTCCGCCATTGGCGTGTATATCCACAATCTCTGGATCGTCTATCTCGGCTACGGCATTTTCGGCGGGCTGGGCCTCGGCATCGGCTACATCTCGCCGGTCTCGACGCTGATCAAATGGTTCCCTGACCGGCCGGGCATGGCGACGGGAATGGCCATCATGGGCTTCGGCGGCGGTGCCTTCATCGCCTCGCCGCTTTCGGTTTGGCTGATGGCGCATTTCTCGACACCGACGCATGTCGGCGTCGCCGAAGCCTTCATCGGCCTCGGCGTGGTTTATCTCATCTTCATGTGGGTCGGCGCGGCGATCGTGCGGGTGCCGGCGGCGGGCTGGAAGCCGGTAGGCTATACGCCGCCGGTGCAGGCGTCGAAGCTGATCACGACGAACGACGTATACGTCTATGACGCGATTAAGACGCCGCAGTTCTGGCTGATCTGGTGGGTACTCTGTCTCAACGTCACCGCCGGCATTGGCGTGCTTGGGCAGGCTTCCGCCATGACCCAGGAAATGTTCCCGGGCAAAGTTTCGGTGGTTGCGGCGGCGGGCTTCGTCGGGCTACTCAGCCTGTTCACCATGCTCGGCCGTTTCTTCTGGGCCTCCACTACCGATTATATCGGCCGCAAGAACACCTACTTCTGCTTCTTCGTGCTCGGGACCATATTGTATTGTACCGTTCCGTGGACCGGATCGATCGGCAGCGTAGCGGCGTTCGTGCTGTGCTTCGTCATCATCATCAGCATGTATGGCGGCGGCTTCGCCACCGTGCCGGCTTATCTGAAGGACATGTTCGGGACGCGCTATGTCGGCGCCATCCACGGCTGGTTGATCACCGCGTGGTCGGCAGCCGGCGTGTTCGGGCCGGTGCTCGTGAACTACATCCGTGAGTACCAGATCGATCACGGCGTGCCGAAGGCGCAGGCCTACAACGTCACCATGTATATCATGGCGGGCTTGTTGGTCATCGGCTTCATCTGCAACCTCATGATCAAGGCGGTGCATCATCGCTTCCACATGAAGCCCGATCACGAAGCGATCAGAGCCCAGATGGCCGTCGACGCGGCCGGCGAGCCGGCAGGCGCATAGGGAGAGAAATCATGGCAAACCAGAACCAGAATAGCTCGAATATGCTGCCACTCATCCTCGCTTGGGGTTTCGTCGGGATTCCCTTGGCCTGGGGCGTGCTGCAAACGCTGCAAAACGCGATGAAGTTATTCCAGTAACGGTTAATCGCTGAAAAATACCAACGGCGCGGCTGCAAAGCCGCGCCGTTTGCATATCGGTTCTGATACCCCATTCGCTTTGGCTTTATCTCGATGGCCACTTCGACAAATCAGTCGGGGAAAGCGTTGACCGAGATGAGAGCCAACGTGGCCGATATCGCTATGCCGACTAAGACCGTTCTCATTTCTGGCATCGGCATCAGCGGCCCGACGCTGGCGTTTTGGCTGAGCGCCGCCGGTTTCACGCCGACCCTGATCGAGCGCGCGCCGGCGCTGCGCAGCGGCGGGTATGTCATCGATTTCTGGGGACTTGGCTACGATATTGCCGAACGGATGGGGCTGCTGGCCGAGATCAATCGGGTCGGCTATCACATGCGCGAACTGCGCATGGTCGACGCGCGAGGCCGACGCGTCGCCGGCTTCGGCACGGCGGTATTTGAAGAACTCACGGGCGGCCGCTACGTCACTCTCGGCCGCAGCGATTTATCGCGACTGCTTTTCGACAAGATCACGAACGGTTGCGAGACGCAGTTCGGCGACGAAATCGTCGCGCTGCAAGACCGTGACGATGGCGTCGAGGTCCAATTGCAACGCGGCGGCAACCGGCGGTTCGACCTGCTGATCGGCGCCGACGGTTTGCATTCGTCGGTTCGCCGGTTGGCTTTTGGGCCGCAGCATCGCTTCGAGAAAAAGCTCGGATACACGGTTGCCGCATTCGAGGTCAGAGGCTATCGGCCGCGCGACGAGGAAGTTTACGCTGTATACGGCGAGCCCGGAAGGCAGCTCGGTCGCTTTGCTATGCATGATGACCGCACGCTGTTTCTGTTCGTCTTCGCCGGAGACGTCGGTGCGCCCGTCGAAGGGCTCGGCCTCGACGCGCAAAAGGCGATCTTGCGCGAGCGCTTCGGCGACGGCGGATGGGAATCGCAGCGCATCCTCGACGAACTCGATCGCGTTGACGAAGTGTATTTCGACCGCGTCAGCCAGATCGTCATGGATCGCTGGTCGCGCGGCCGCGTGGCGCTGCTCGGCGATGCGGCGTTCTGCATTTCGCTGTTGGGCGGCCAAGGGTCCGCTTTGGCGATGACGTCGGCCTATGTGCTGGCTGGCGAGCTTGCCGCATCAGCAGGCCGTCACGACACCGCCTTCCACCGCTACGAAGAATTGCTGAGGCCATACATTGCCGCGAAACAGGCGAGCGCCGAGCGTTTCGCCGGCTTCTTTGCCCCAAAAACGCAATTTGGCCTCCTCCTGCGCAAATACGCCATAAGGGCGTTCCGTTTTCAGGGTTTGGCGAAGGCTATGATCGGCAAAGACATCGTCGATAAGCTGAAGCTGCCGCCTTACCGTTTTGCAAAGTGAATTTTCACCGCGGCCCAACAAATGCAAACGGCGCAGCCGTAAAGCCGCGCCGTTTTTGTTCGCCGGGAACCGATGACGAAGACTACGCGACCTTTTCCTTCAAATGCGGGAACATCGCGTGCAGCGCTTCCTGGTCCATCTCGGTCTTGAACTTGTGGCGGTCCTTCAACGTGCCAGCCTTTTGCGCCGCGGGCCGCGCATTGATTTCATCGACCAGCCGCTTGATGTTCTTGTACTTGCCCCAGGCGCCCTCGCCGGTCACGTTCGGGAGCATGCGGGCCCAGCCCCAGACGTTCATGTCCGCGATCGTATAGGTGTCGCCGAGCATATATTTGTGCTTGGCAAGCCGCTCATCGAGGATGCCGGCGTGACGGTTCGCCTCGAAGACGTAACGATTGATGGCGTAAGGGACTTTCTCCGGCGCGTAATTCTTGAAGTGCACCGCCTGGCCGAAATACGGCCCGACGCCGGACGATACGAAGAACATCCATGACAGCAATTCGCCGCGCGCCTTGTCGGTCTTGGCCGGCAGGAATTTTCCGGTCTTCTCGGCGAGGTAGAGCAGGATCGCGCTGGAATCGAACACCGTGACGTCGCCATCAACGATGGCCGGCAATTTGGCGTTCGGATTAATCGTCAGAAATTCCGGCTTGTGCTGCTCGCCCTTGCGG
>JBAQAB010000045.1:0-5308 GCA_049285535.1 Xanthobacteraceae bacterium | reverse complement strand
CAGCGCAAGAATCCCGTCGACGACGCGATTGACGCTGCCGCGAATGACCAGATTGTCGAAGATGTAATCGAACGTCACGTCGTCGTCCGTCATGTCCGGCCGCATCTTGAAACCGGCGAGCTTCTTGCCGCGGCGAAGCTTGGCGGTGAGCTGGCTCATGTAAAAGCGATACGGGCTTTTAGAATCGTCGCCGCCGTAGGCGCGCGCGGTGGCGTCGTCATCGGCGACGAAGATCGAGCGTGCGACGCGCCAATTGCCGCGATCGGCCTTGTGGCCGCCTTCGCCGCAGCCTTGGGCGTAATTGGTCCACTGGGTCGGCAAATGATTGGCGTGCAGGAAATGCGAGGAGATCGGCCACCAGCCGCGTCGCCCGAGCGCGATGAGGCCTTTTGAATTCGGATCGCTCGACGTGCCGAGGATCGGCGGATGCGGCTTCTGGAACGGCTTGACGATGCCGCCCAGCCCGATCTCGGGCCACACCGTCTTCATCGTGGAAATATTCCAATACTTGCCAGTGAGATTATAAGGCGGCGGGTTGGCCCATAGCGCAAGAATATGATCGATCGCCTCGGCGAACATGGCGCCCTTGTCGGCGTCGAGAAGCTCGAGCGCTTCGGCGTCCGAGGGCAAGACGCCGGCGCCGACGCCGAAGAGGAAACGGCCCTCGAGCAGGTTGTCGACCAGCGCCGCCTGGGTCGCGAGTAGCACGGGATGGCTGAACGGCAGATTGGCGACCGCGGTGCCGAGCTTGATGCGTGACGTAAAGCCGGCAAGCGAGGCGCAGAACGTCATGCTCGACGGGATATTCTCGGCGCGGTCGGTCAGGTGCTCGCCGCAATAGCCTTCGCTGTAGCCGAGCCGGTCGGCGAGGATGAAAGCCTCGCGGTCTTCCCGCAGCGTCTCGGCGTAAACGCGGGCCGGCGGATGGACCGGCATGATGAAAAAGCCGAGCTTCATAAGCTTCTCCCGAGGCGCATCGATCGCCGCCGCGCCGGCGTTAAGGTTATACGAGGAAAGGATGCGGTCAAATTCGATGGGTTGAAAAAAAATCTCGATCCCATCGGCGTTTCGACGCCCGTTTACCGGTTCACCGTTAATGGCAATCGCGATACATTTACGTTGCCTCTTTTGTTACATGATTGCGCCTCAACCAAGGGAAGAGGCACCCAATGTTGAACCACCTGAAGCGTTTCGTGAAAGACGAATCCGGCGCAGCGGCGATTGAATACGGACTCCTCACTTCTGGAATTTCCGTGGCATCATTCCCGCCGTCAAGGACGTCGGCGTCAAGCTGGTCGCGGTCTTCACCCTCCTGCAAAACGCCGTCTAACCGAAAGCCGTCCGCCCCGAAATAGAATTCGGGGCAGACTTTAGGGCTAAAGGCCTAGCTTTTTGTTTGAGCATGATCTTTTCCGAAAACCGGTATCCACTTTTCGGGATCATGCTCTAAGCGGCCAGTTTGGCTTCGCGCGGCGCCTCCGCCACGAGCTCGCTCAGCGGCCGATAGCGGAAGAACAGGATCATCGTCGCCGCCGCTGTCAGCATGATGCAGACGGCCAGCACCAGCGGCGCGACGAAGGCTCCGGTCGCCTGCGCGATGACGCCGCTCAGATACGGCGAAATGGTCGCGCCGATAATGCCGAAGAAATTCATCACGCCACCCAACGTGCCGGTCTGGTTTGGCGCCACGTCGGTGCAGGTCGTCCAATACGGCACCACGTAGAACGACAGGCCCATATTGGCGACCATGATCATCGCCACCGCGACCGTGTTGGACTCCGTCGTCGCCGCGATCAGCGTGCACACCGCGTAGGTCACAGCGCCGATGCCGACGAACAGCTTGCGGTGAAAGCCGCCCTGGGTCCACCCCGCCGCGGCGAGCCAATCCATCGCCCATCCGGTGAAATTCGAGGCGACGAAGGCGACCAGGAAGGGCAGCGCACTGAGCGCGCTCGCCGTGACCAGCGGAATGTGCCGATAGTGGCTGAGATATTGCGGCAGCCAGCCAAGGAAGATGTATTGGCAATACGGCAGCGCGAAATAGCCGATATAGAACGGCCATAGCGCCGGGCTCGTGATCAACAGCCGGTTCGGCACCGGCGGTTCCGCGGCTCGCTGCTTGGCTTCGGCGGTATCGGCATGCGCTCCCGTCGGGATCGGATCGGAGAAATTCCGCGCATAGCTCCACCACGCGGCGGCGCCGACCAGACCGACCAGGCCGAAAATCAAGAAGATATAAGTCGGCGAGCCGATGGTTGAGAGGATAACGCCGGCGAAGAAAACGCCGGCGGCGGGGCCGAGCTGCGCGCCCGACTGCACGAAGGCGGAGAACCGGCCGCGCCGCGCGATCGACGGGATCGCCCGCGCCACCGCGGCGACGCTCGCCGGGATATACGGCCCCTCGAACGCGCCGAGCAGCACGCGGAACGTGGCGGTGAGCCACAGCATCGTCGGCGCCACCGGCGTGAGCAGCACCCAGAGCGACCAGCCGGCCATCGAGCCGGCCAGCGTGCGACGCGCGCCGAATTTATCGGCGACCCAGCCACCGACCGGCTGCAGGATCAGATAGCCCAGCGAGAAGGCGCTGAGCATCATGCCGATGGTCGAAGGCGTCCAGCCGTATTCCTTGGCCCAGGCCGCGGCGGCAACGCTGAAATTGGTGCGGTCGGCCCACAACAGCACGCTACCAGCGAAGAAGACGGTCGCGGTTACTCCCCAATTGATCGGCCGTGAGCCGCGGCCGTTCGAACCCGTGCTCGCTGACATGGCGTTTCTCCCCGAGATTTTGTTTGCCTCGCGTCCGTTGGCCGGACGTCGGAAGGTTTTTGACGGCGCTGCGCAAGTCAGCAGCCGTCGGGTTGAGCATAACACAAACGGTTGCGCGTGCCCGATAGTTGATCGATGCCCGCGGGCCTGCGCGCGGCGGCATTTTCGCGCAGGGCCGAATGGGCGGTACGCCATTCGGCGCTTGTCGTTACGCGCCTTCCATCACCGGCAGAATGAGCGCCGAAGGATGCTCGGCCGAATGATAGATCGTATCGGTGCCGATCTTGTTCGGCATGTAATAATGCGTCCACAGCACGTCGGTGACCGCCGAGTCGCCGTTGACGATTTCCAGCCGCACGCGACTGCCCTTCTTGAAGCGGTGCGCCATCGGCTCGACGCTGATCTCGAAGCGATAGATTTTTCCCGGCTCGATCGGCTGCGGATCGGTGTGCGTGTGATACGGCTCCATCTCGGTCGATTTTTGCGGATCGAGCGCGCGGTGCGAGGCGCGCAGCCAGCCTTTGGTGATCCAGAACGACGCCGGGTTGAGCGTCTTGCCACGGTCCTCGGCCGATTGCGGCATCTGCTCGGAGAGTTTGACGAAAAAATCCATGTCGTCGCGCGTCGACGAGGCGTAGAGCGTGACCTTGATCGGCCCGGCGATCTCCAAATCCTCATTGAGCGGCGCGGTGGTAAAAGTCAGCACCCGGCGCGCCGGATCGGGCGCATTGTTCGGTCCGAAGCCGACCACGCCCATCATCCAGCCCGGATTGGGGTAAGTGTAAGACGTCTTGCCCTCGCCCGAGGCCTTGTCGCGGCTGAGCCCGCCGTCGTTGAGCGACGTCACGCTGCCGGATTTCGCTCCGCTCAAATGCCAGGTGACATAGCGCACGCCAGCCGGCGGCCAGATCTCGGCCGTGCGCACCGCGTCGGCGCCGCGCACGAAATATTCGATCGCCGGCCGCTGCAGATATTCGGTCTCTTCCCCTTTGAGATAATGATCGTAGAACGGCAGCAGCATATTTTCGTGCAGTTCGCGGCTGTTGAATTCGCGATTGGCGACGAAGGCATTGACCGGCCCGATCATCTTCAGTTTCTTCGGGCCCTTGGCGCGGCGGAAGCCGTCGATATTGCCGCGGGTATGCAGATCGACCTTGCCCCAGACGCCGACCGAATAGAGCGGCACCTCGATCTCGTCGAGATGCTCGGCGGCGGTCCGCTCGCGCCAGAAATCGTCGTAGGTCGGGTGCTCCTGGATGCGCAGATTGAGATCGTAGGGCTGCTCGCGCGGAAATTCGCCGTTGGCCGGATGGCGGTTGATGATGCGGTTCTGGTTCCACCAATAAGCGCCGAAGAAATCGCCGAGCATGCCGCCCTGATAGACCGAGGCGCGATACGGATCGTTGAGTCCGTCGAAGGCGCAGATGCAGTCGAGCGACGGCGGCTTTTGGATCGCCATCCACCATTGCGACATGCAGAAATAGGATTGGCCGATGCCGCCGACCTTGCCGCTCGACCACCTCTGATGGCCGAGCCATTCGATCACGTCGTAAAGGTCCTTCTGCTCGCTTTTGTCGAGCAGGCGAAATTCGCCGTCGGACTTGCCGCAGCCGCGAATGTCCATGTGGGCATAGACGTAGCCGCGCTCGACATAGAGCTCGATCGGGCCGGTCTCGCGCCAGAGAAATTGCGGGCTCGCAGGGAGCGAATTGTTGTCGTAGCGGTACGGCGACGGCGCCAGCACCACCGGAAACGGCCCCTCGCCCTCCGGTATATATAACGCCACCGCGATCTCGACGCCGTCATGCACGCGAATTTTCACCTCGCGCGGTTTCGGCAATGCAGTTTCCGCCATTTTTTTCTCCCCAGACGATGCGCGAACTTAGGAGATATCGATCGAGCAAACGCATGCGATTTTGCATTCGCCCCATGCAAAGTGAGGGAAAGACAACTCAGGCGCGTGTTCAAAATTGAACTGCGGAATTGCGGCCGCTCTGACTTTCTAGGTAACATCGTCTCGTCGAGTGGCTGGGGTGCGTCCATGTCCGGGACTGAGTATGCTTTCGTCGTGTGCGCTTTGGTCATTCTGGCTATCATGGTCAAATTGCTGACCTTCGATGTGCAAGGATGGATCCGCAAGGATTTAAAGCGCGGCGATCTTTACGCGCTGATCGAAGTCGCTTCCGGCGTTCGCCCGAACGGTCTGAACCCGGATCAAGCGCGCCGCCTGCAAGCCCGCGGCATGGTGCACGGCTTCGGCAACGGCAACTATCGCGCCACGCTCAAAGGCCGCTTGGCGCTGCTCATCAGGGAAACCGTGCGCCAGTCGGTGCAGATCGAGCAGTGACAAGCCGCGCGGTGGGCGGGGCGCTGGCCGCGACGATTGTTCTGCGCCGACAACGAAGCTCCATCTCAGAAGCCCCCTCCACCATCCTTCGCTCGCTGCGCGAGCTACGGATGGTCCCCCTCCCCCGCTTCGCGGGGGCGGATGTAATAGGATCCCGTTCTCGCGCGCGCACCCCGCCCGCGAGCGATGTCAAAC
>JBAQAB010000044.1:0-1973 GCA_049285535.1 Xanthobacteraceae bacterium | reverse complement strand
CGCCAGCTCGGCTCGCCCTTCCCGCTCCTCGCCGCGGTCGGCGCGCGGACCAAGCGCATCGAGATCGGCACCGCGGTCATCGACATGCGTTACGAGAACCCGATGTACATGGCGGAGGACGCCGGCTCTGCCGACGTCATCAGCGGCGGCCGCCTGCAGCTCGGCATCAGCCGCGGCTCGCCCGAGCAGGTGATCGACGGCTGGCGCTACTTCGGTTACGCGCCGGAGGACGGCAAGACCGACGCCGACATGGCGCGGCGCCACACCGAGGTCTTTCTCGAGGTGCTGCGCGGCGAAGGTTTTGCGCGGCCCAATCCGCGGCCGATGTTTCCGAACCCGCCGGGCCTGCTGCGCCTCGAGCCGTACGCCGAAGGCCTGCGCGAGCGTATCTGGTGGGGCGCGGGTTCAGCCGCCACGGCCGAATGGGCCGCCAAGATCGGGATGAACCTGCAAAGCTCGACGCTGATCTACGACGAGACCGGCGAGCCGCTCGCCGTCCAGCAAGCCGGCCAGATCCGCAAATTCCGCGAGGCCTGGAAGGCGGCCGGGCACACGCGCGTGCCGCGGGTGTCTGTCAGCCGCAGCATCTTCGCGCTGGTGGACGATCGCGACCGCGCCTATTTCGGCGGCGACAGCGAGAGCGCGGACTCGATCGGCTTCCTCGGCGACAACCGGCGCGCCGTGTTCGGCCGCAGCTACGCCGCGGAGCCGGACGTGCTCGTCGAACAGCTCAAGCAAGACGAGGCCATCGCCGAAGCCGACACGCTGCTGCTGACGGTGCCTAATCAGCTCGGCGTCGATTACAACGCCCACGTCATCGAGGCGATCCTCAAGCACGTTGCCCCTGCCCTTGGCTGGCGGTGAGCGCCGCGCTTTAAGCCAGCCCGGCCGCCTCCAGGATCAAATTCGCGATCGTGTCATGGCGGTCGCGTAAATTATCCGATGGCATAACCGCTCAACCGCCGTACATTCAGGCGTCGTGACAAACCCGCGCTCCAATCGTATCCCGTTGGCGATCCTCTTCGCCGTGCTGTGGTCGGGCGGCATGTTGTTGCGAGCGCCGTCCATTGACCTGCAGACCGTCGTGACCGCCGTCATCGCGGGCGCGATCGTCGGCGGGCTGATGTACTGGCTGTTCGACAGATTTAGCCCGCGTCCATGAGTAGAGCGTAGCCCGGCTTGAGCGCAGCGAAAGCCGGGGTCGTCATGCAAGCCAATAGGTCATTCCCGGATTTCGCTCCGCTCAATCCGGGCTACTCCCTCGACCCCGGCGCTCTCCTATTTGAAATAACTCACCCCGCAGGCCTGATCGCCGACGCGGACTTCGAGGGCTTGCTTGGCCGAGGGCTTGGTCTCGTTTGGCTTCGGCATCTTGTAGTCGACGCTGACGACGGTGCCTTCCGGCGCATCGTGGACGACATCATAGCTGCGCTGTCCCATCGGCTCGTTGTAAAGCTTGAACTGGCGGATATCGGCGCCGATCAGCGCGGGCAATTCATAGGCGGTGAATTTGCCGTCGGCGGTATCAAAGCAATAGACGAAAAGATCGCGGTCGTGGAAATCCTTGTTGTGCGCGTCGTTGAAGGCGGCCAGCGCCTTGCCTTGATCGGCCTTGAGCGCGACGACGGCGCGCTCGAGCATGGCGCGGGCTTGTTCCGCCGTGCCGAGCGGTTCGCCGGCAAGCAAGCCACCGCTCCACAGCGCCGCGGACGCCAACAACGCAAACGCCAACACGACGAACGCCCACGCATTTTTCTTCACAGCGATCTCGTCCCTTTTTTATTTCTCAACCCGACCTGATCGTAGTTTAGCGCGGCCCTAACGCGCAACATCCGTAACCCGGCTGCGATGCTCGGTCGCGCACAGCGCCACGCTCATGCGGGTAACATCCGCCAAATTCGTGGCGAGACCGGCGGCAAGGGCCCACAACCCCGGGCACGGTTCCATAACCGCCGACCGACGCACCTGTGCGC
>JBAQAB010000043.1:0-5336 GCA_049285535.1 Xanthobacteraceae bacterium | reverse complement strand
ATTAATGACAGCGTAATAATCTTCCGGTGATCGTGGTACAAAAGTTTCAAACGGAGTGACGCCATTAGGCGCGGGAGCGTTCTGCGTCTTTTCGATTTTATACTCAGACTTTCGAAAGCCTGCAATTACCCAGACAATCACCAACATTAAGAGTGGGCAGCCAATCGGCACAATCAGCAGCATCCGAAATGCGTGAGCTATGTCGCGCTGAGACCTGTAACCTGTGCCAGCATTGAAAATTTCAAAAACGAACCATGCGACCCACGGCACAGCAACGACAAGATAGAGCCTCGCGAGGCCTCTACGCAGATGTTCCGGCAACCTCAGCCAGTGCGCTTCTCCAAAACGCTCCCAAACTCGCGTGAGGCCCAAGCCTCCAAAAAACGATATGATTGGTGGCAATAGGACAAAGGCAGCAACGACACTTATCTCGTCTTCGCGGGGAGGCTGACGGACGATCAGTTGAATGACGAACGCCAGCCAAAGGACGCTACACAGTATCCATAGTCGAAAAATGTTTCGCCGTAAGATTGTCATTCGTGCCGCGCCTGCACGACGTGGCTGGCTTCATGCGAATCGCCCCGCCCCCAGCGTTGCTAGTGAACCATCTCCGGGGCTGAAAAGAAATAACGTCGGCGCTCATTCGGTTGCTTGCTAGCCACTTGCTAATGGCTTTTACATCCTCAACCTAACTCAAGATAATCAAGTATCTACAACTAGATATTCAATTCGTCCTTGCAGTCCCCCAGACTGGTGCGCTAACCGGGCTGCGCTACGCTCCGAAAATCGGGGGGACTATAGTGGGCGGTCCCTTGGCCCGCAACATCCGCTCGCCATTCGCAAATTCGCAACATACAGTCGGCAGGATTTCCTCCCGAATGCCCGATTCGCCGGATCCCCTTTGAAGCGGCTTTTCAGCGCGACCTTCAATTCGCTGCGCGGGCTTCGCGACGGCTTTGCCACCGAGCCCGCCTTGCGCGACGAACTGGTGCTCTTGGTCGTCGCCGTGCCGCTGGCGTTTTTTCTGGCCCCCAGCGTCGCCTGGTTCGCGGCGATGATCGGCGCTGTGCTTTTCATCCTTGCCGTCGAATTCCTCAACACCGGGCTTGAGAAACTTTCCGATCACGTGACGCCCGAGCAGCACAAGGACATTCGCCGCATCAAGGATTTCGGCTCGGCGGCGGTGTTTTGCGCGCTCTGCCTTACCGGACTGGTGTGGATGCTGGCGATCGCGGTGCGCTGCGGATTGCTTTGAGGATGCCAGTAAGCGGCCGGCCGTCAGCCGGCTCACCCGCCGCGGCGCGGATCGGGCCGTACACCGCCGCGATCGTCAACGCCACCGCTCCCGCCGCGTAGATTGCGGCGTACAGCGCGAGAAATTCGACCAGGTCGAAGCCGGCTGCGTAGGCGAACACTGTCGCGGCGATCATCGCGGCGGCGACGGTGGCGCCGTTATAGGCGAGGCTGCGGAAGAAGCCGGTGAATTGCAGCAACGCCTCCGCGACGATTTGCAGGATGCTGGCGAGGAGCAACACAACGAGAATTGGCGTGATGGCGGGAGGAATAGTGGCCGCCGTTCGCAGCAGGAACGCAAACAGCGGGCCGCCCGCGACGATGAGCACCGCACAGGCAATCGCGGCCGGCACGCAGCACAGCCCCGCCACCAACAGCGTCGTCCGCACCAGGCGGCCGGCATCCCGCACCGCCAGCGCGCGCGTCTGTCCGGCGATGGCGAGATCGCAAATGGCGGCAAAGATGACGCTCGAGCCGCGAAAGATGCGAAACGTCACCTCCAGGATGATCGGCGCGGCGCCAAGGCCGAACCACAGCGGCACGACGTAATAGGGAAAGGTGACGATGAAGACACCGCTCAAGGCGCCGGTAGCGCTGCGGGCGATCGAACGGCGGTTGGCGACGATAAACGTCACGAATTCGCGCGGCATGCCGCGCAGGCGGGACGCCAAGACGCCGCGTTGCGCGAGTTTTGCCGCCGCGATGGCGAACACCGCGCCCCACAAAATGTTGGACGCGATCAGGAAGGCGCCAAGGGGCAGGCCGCCGAGCATGGCCAGCATGATCACGATGACGGCGACGCGGCGGACGAGCTCGAGCCTTTCGTAGAACAAGAACAGGTCGACGGCGATGCTGATATTGCGCAGCGACGACCAGGCCAGATTAAGCGCGATGTAAAGCAGGAACAGCGCCAGCTCGAACGCGCCGAGAAGCGTCGAAGACGGCAGCGCCAGCGTCACGAGAAAGCAAATCAATGCCGCGGCGACCGCCAAGAGTGCATAGAATAAGATGACGGCTGTTGCCTGCCGGGCCGCTGGTTCGTTCCTGGTTCCCGCGAGGTAAGAACCGCGCAGATTGACGAAGGCGATATTGCCCAGCCCGAGGTCGGCGAGCCACAGCGTGTAGCCGGTCGCCGCGACGACGATGAAGATGGAAAACCGTTCCGGGGTCAGAACGCGCGCGAAGACGAAAGTCTGGATCAGCCCCATCGCGACCGCGCCGCCGGCGGTGGCGGCGCGCAGCAGCGCGTAGCGGAGCGAAATCAGCCGCTCGCGCGGCAGCGCGATCGGCGCTGCGTCCTCCGGGAGAGATCCGATGTTGGCATGCATGAGTTGACGTTCGGCTTTCTGTCTTTCTGCCATGAGGCCGTGCGACCTATCGTGACGCCACCGCGGGTGCGCCGGGGACCTCGTGAGCCTGACGGATCGGCCCGCGGATCATCAGGGCCACGGTGGCCAGCGCGCCGCAGGTGTAAGCCGCGGCATAGGCATTGAGGAAATGCACAATGTCGAAGTGCGCCCAGACGGCAAAGGCGGCGATGCCGGTGAGGACCGCGACCAGCGCGAATGAAATGCGCGCCACTTCCTTGAAGAAGCCGGTATGCACCAAGACGCTGTGCGACACCATCTGCGCCAGGTTGCCGAGGAGGAGCATGATGATGATCGGCGTGGTCGCCGGCGGCATGACAGCGGCGGGGCCGAGCAGGACGGCGAAAATCCTGCCGGCGGCGAGAACCAGAACGCCGCAAACGGCAACTGCCGGGATGGCGCAGAGGCCCGCCGCGAGCCAGGTGGCGCGGACCATGGCCGGGCCGTCGCGTTCGGCCAGCGCGCTGGTCTGCCGCGGCACCAGGCTGTCGCAGGCCGCGCTGTAGAACTGGTTGGCGACGCGATAGACCTTGAACGTGGTATCGAGAATGATGGTCGGCGCGCCGAGCCCAAAGGCCCACGGCGCCAGAAAATAAGGAAAGTTGTAGATATAGGTTTCGCTGAGTGCATAGACGCCGCTGCTGAGAAGCTGCTTGCGGTTGCCGCGCAGGAACGCAACAAAACAAATGAAGTTGCGGCGAAAATCGCCGATGAAAGTCCCGCGTTGCCGGAGCTTTGCAATGGCCGCGGAAATGGCGGCGATCCATCCGGCATTGATCGCCAACAAAAAGATAATGGCGGGCAGCCCCGCCAGGAGCGCCAAGAGCGCAACCGTATTGATGCCGCGGCGCAAAGCCTCCAGCGTTTCGAAATAGACATATTCGTCGATGGCGATGCTGAAATAGCGTAACGCGACCCACGGCAGGTTGATCGCATTGAATACGAAAAACAGCGTCAACTCGGCGCTGTCGATCGTCGAATAATGGAAGCGCCCCGCCAAAATGAAAAAGCAGATGACCGAGGCGATCGCCGCCAGCACGACATACAAGACGAAGACCATGGTCGCCTGGCCGGCAATCGCGCCCAGCGGTTTTTTCTGCAGGTGCCGGCCGCGCAGATTGACGAACAGCACCTTCACGATGCCGACGTCGGCGAGATACAGCGAATAACCCAGCGCGGCAAAAAAGATGAACAGCGAAAACCGCTCCGGCGTGAGCACGCGGGCAAACACAAACGTCTGCAAGAGACCCGTGGCCAAGGTGCCGGCCGCCGTCGAGGCGCGCAGCGCCATGTAGCGGTAGGAGATCAGGCGCTTGGCAATCATGGAAACCGCCGGCGCGTGAAACAGCGGGAATGGCGGCGCGATTGGCCGCCGGTCCGGCTCACGCCGCTTCTCCCCCGGTGATGAGTTCGGCCACGGTGCGCGCGAAGGATTCGGGCGACAGCTGCCGGGCAATGTCGGCTCGCGCCGCGTCGCCGAGCTGCTGGCGCAGCGGCGGTTCGGCCGCGAGGCGCCGCAGCCAATCGGCGGCATGGTCGACATTCGCCTCGGCCCAGAGCTGGCCGTCGGCAATGAACGCGCCGTCGTAGGGATCCTGCACCGGCACCAGGTCAAAGGACACCGGCGCCGAATTGTGCGCGTTCATGAAATCCATATTGCCCGACCAGCCGGTCGCGACCACTGGCTTGCCAAGCTGCATCGCTTCGGCCGGAACGAGACCAAATCCTTCCGAGCGGTGCAGCGACAGCACGATATCGACCGCGGCCATCAGGCCCGACATGTCCGCCGGCGGCAGCATGACGTTGATGAGGCGGATATTGGGCGCGCCGGCGATGGCGCGCTCGAGCTCATCGCGCGCGATGGGCGAGGCGCCGTGGTCGATCAGCTTGATCGCCAGCACGCGGTCGGGGGTGTCGCCAAAAGCGCGGCGAAACGCGGCGATGGCGGCCAGCGGATTTTTGCGCGTGAACGCCGAGCCCATGTGGAAGGCCGTGAGCACGATCAGCGCATCGTCCGGCAGGCCAAGACGCGCGCGCATATTGGGCGTCGGTGTCACCGGCGGCAGCGGATGCGGCACGACCCGCACCGGCAAGTCGGTTGCCGCGGCGACCGCAACGCGGGTGAGTTCGCTCGGTACCCAGACTTCGTGAAGGTAACGAAGGCTCGGCAGCCAGGATTCCGGAACGCGCGGGAATTCCCACGCCCAATAGCCGATGACGCGGCGGCCGCGTACCTGCGCTCGCCCGAGCGCCCATAAAGCATGCGGCAGAAACGGCGCGTTGTGGTGGACGACCAGCGTTCCGCCGGATCCGGGGATCATGGGCCGACGCGGCGGCGCGTCGAGCTCGGCCTGGCCGAAGGCGGCGCTGATATCGAAGGCGGCCGGCGTCATGCCGGCGGTCTCAAGCGCATCGTAGGCAAGGCGCGCGCCTTCGCCGATGCCGCTCATGGTCGAATAGAGGCCGGCGATGGCAATGGGGAATCCGCCGCGCGGCGCGCGGTCGGGCAGCTGAGCAACGAGCCGGCTGACACGCCCCAAAATCTGGGTCCGCGTGCTTTGCGGCAAGCGTTGCCACAGCCGCCGCAAGGGGTGGCGGCGCGGCGGCTTGCGCCCGGCATCGCCGCGCTCGGGCGCGGCCGGCACTGCTCCGACACGCGCGGAATGGGGCAATGGC